>JAFGHH010000435.1 GCA_016930215.1 Deltaproteobacteria bacterium | reverse complement strand
CCGCGGTGTAACGCCTCGGTCTGAGAGCGACGGGTCGGAGGCGTTCGTCCCGGTTTCCGATGTGGCTTCCCCGCGGCAGGAGTCGGGTCCTGCGCGGGATGGGAAGGAGGCAGGGGGCGTGGCATCCTTCGGGTGCCAAGAAACCGGCCGCTGTGGCCGTCTTCCCGGAGGAAGCCATGTCGCCCCCTGCGCCGCCAGTGTGCCTGATCCGTCCGTACTCCGCCACGGGACAACGCGGCGGGACCCTGATCGCCGAGGACGTCGTTGACCCGGAGGAGCACCGGCGGCGCCTGTGGGATCCGGACGGGTACCGGCCGGCGATGTGTCTCCACTGCGGCCACGGTCGGCTCCACGCCCATGACTTCCGCGAGCGGCAGCGGCGCGGGGAGGGCCAGTGGGAGCGGTTCCGGCGCTACCGCTGCGCGGGGTGCCGGGCGGTGTGGCTGGTCCTGGCGGGGTTCGTGGCGCGGCACCTGCCTCGCTCGTGGTCGTTCGTGCAGGCGGCGGCGGGCGTCGAGGATGCCGGGAGCGCGCGGCCGCCCCGGGCGGTCCCGCCAGCGACGCGGCGGCGCTGGGTCCGACGGCTGCAGTCGAGCGCGGCGGTCGTGGTGCAGGCGTTCGTGACGTCGGGAGTGGCTCTGGGGCGCGCGGTCGAGGCGGCAAGCCGCGCCGAGTTGGTGGCCGCGATGATCCGCGAGAAGCTGGTGTCCGCCGGGCGGGCGATGGGCGAGCTGGCGGGCTGGCTGCACCGGCTGGTGCCCGGGCTTCGTCTCTTGTAGCGGGCGAGAGCCGGCCGCCGGCCGGCGGGACGATGACGAGGAGCGGGCGATCCCACCAGATTTGGCGAGCTGCCCCACGTAGCCTCCGCAGCGTGAGGTCGATGGACGACCTCGATGGCTGACGGAGGTGACCCATGAACGAGGAACAGCGTACGGCGGTGGCGCTGTGGCGGCTCGGTGTGCTCGGGCCGCTGGTGAGCGCCGAGCTTTCGCACGGCGACGTGCGGCAGCTGTGTGAGGAGGCGGCCGAGCGGACCTACCGCCGGCCGGACGGCCGTCACGTGGCGCTCCAGCCGCGGACGGTCGCGGCCTGGCACTACGCCTACCGGCAGGGGGGCCTGGAGGGCCTCAAGCCCCGCGGCCGCGAGGACGCGGGCCGCAGCCGGGCGATCGCGCCCGAGGTGGCGGAGCGACTGCTCGCGCTGAAGCGTGAGCAGCCCCATCGGTCGGTACGGCAGCTCATCCGGATCCTCGAGCGGGACGGCGCGGTGCGGCGCGGGGAGCTGAAGCGCAGCACGGTCCACCGGCTGCTCCAGGCGCACGGGGTGAGCGCACGTCCGCGGCGGGTCGGCGAGACCGAGCGCCGGGCCTTCCGTCACCGCTACGCGGGCGACTGCTGGATGGGCGACGTGATGCACGGCCCGCCGGCGCTCGACGAGCGGGGCCGGGCGCGCAAGGCCTATCTCCACGGCTTCGTCGACTCGGCGACGCGCCTGGCGACCGGCTGCACCTTCCGTTTCGGCGAGCGGGCCGAGGACTTCGAGGGGGTCTTCCAGGAGGCCATCCGCCGCCACGGCCTGCCGCGGACGCTGCTGCTGGACAACGGCGCGGCCCAGATCGCCGAGTCGCTGCGGCTCATCTGCGGCGAGCTGGGCGTGCACCTGCAGCACTGCAAGCCCTACGACGCCGCGGCCAAGGGGGCCGTCGAGAGATTTTTCCGGACCTGGCGCGCCGAGGTCGGCGACGAGCTACCGGCGACGCCGCTGCCGCTCGGCGAGCTGAACGCGAAGACCTGGGCCTGGCTGAGCACGGAGTACCACCGGCGGCGACACGGCGGCACGACGCGCGTGCCGCTGGAGCACTGGCTCGAGCAGGTGGAGCGGCTCCGTCCGGCGCCGCCAGCGGCCGAGCTCGCGCGCATCTTCCTGCATCGCGAGGTGCGCCGCGTCCGCCAGGACGGCACCGTGCGCTTCCGCGGCCACCTGCTCGAAGTCCGCGGCGAGCTCGCGGGCGGCGAAGTCGAGCTGCGCTCGCAGCCCGGCGTGGACTTCGACCCCCGCGACCGCGCGACCTGGCCCCAGGTGTACGTCGCTGGCCGCTTCGCCTGCGACACGGTGCTGCTCGACCCGATCGCCAACAGCGCCCGACCCCGGCGGCGGCTGCCGCAGCCGGCGCAGGCCGCGGGCTCGGTCGAGCCGACGGGCATCGACCCGCTCCAGCAGATGGCCAACGAGCAGGCGCGGCTCACGCGCCGCCCCGACACCCGTCGCCCCGCCGGCGACACGGAGGAGTGACCATGTACCGGCAGCGTTTCGGCCTCAGCGGCCACCCGTTCCCCCAGGACGCCTGCGGGCGGACCTTCAGCCCGCCCCCCGACTTCGAGCGCCTGGCGCGCCGCTTCCAGATGCTGGCCCGCGAGCCCGGCCTGGGCGTGCTCACCGGCGACGCCGGCCTCGGCAAGACGACCGTCATGCGCCACCTGTGCGCCCAGCTCCCGAAGCCGGACTACCACGTCCTGTACCTGTGCGACACCCAGACCAGCCCGCTCGACTTCTACCGCCAGCTCGCCCAGGACCTCGGCCTGACGCCGTCGCACCGCCGGGCCCAGCTCTGGCACGACATCAAGCGCGCCGTCGTCGACCTCGTCGACGAGCAGAACACCCACCCGGTGGTGGTCGTCGACGAGGCCCAGCACCTGAGCGACCGCTTCCTCGCCGACCTGTCCGGCTTCCTCAACTTCGCCTTCGACAGCCGCAACCTCCTGGTCTTCTGGCTCGTCGGCCAGCCCGCCCTGCGCGCCCGGCTCAAGATGAAACAGCACGCCGCGCTCGCCTCCCGGGTCGCGGTGCGCGTCCACCTCGAGCCGCTCGCCGACCGCCAGGCCTTCCTGGGCTTCCTGGAGGCCGGCCTCAAGGCCGCCGGCGCCAAGTCGAGCTTCGTCAGCGAGCCCGCCGCCGAGCTGCTCTTCCGCGCCAGCGGTGGCCAGCCGCGCCTGCTGGCGCGGTTGCTCCAAGAGGCGCTGCGCCTGGCCGACGAGCGCGACAAGAACTTCGTCGACGACACGCTCCTCGAGGCGGTGCTCGACGACCAGCAGGGGTGGTCCTGATGAACGCCCTGTACGACCTGGAACTCCCGGTGGTCCGGGCCGCCGACCTCGCCGACGGCGACCCGGAGCCGGCCTGGCTCTTCGAGGGCCTGTGGGCCGAAGCCGGCGTCGGGCTCATCGGCGGCGAGCCGAAGAGCTTCAAGAGCTGGCTCGCCCTCGAGATGGCGACCAGCCTCGCCTCCGGACGGCCATGCCTCGGCGTCTACGACGTCGAACGCCCCGGCCGGGTCCTGCTGTACATGGCCGAGGACGCCGCGGCGGTCGTCAAGCAGCGGCTCACCGCCATCTGCCGCCATCGTCAGCTCGACCTCGCCGCGCTGCCGATCTACGTCGTCACCGCCGACGCGCTCCGGCTCGACCAGGAGACCGACCAGCAGCGCCTGCGCCGCACCGTCGACAGCCTGCGGCCTCGCATGCTGCTGCTCGACCCCCTGGTCCGGCTGCACGCTGTCAACGAGAACTCGGCCGGGGAGATGAGCGCGCTACTGGCCTACTTCCGCCAGCTCCAGCGAGCCTTCCAGTGCGCCGTGGTCATCGTCCACCACAGCCGCAAGAACGCCTCCGCCACCCGGCCGGGCCAGACCCTGCGCGGCAGCGGCGACCTCCACGCCTTCGGCGACTCCAACCTCTACGTCCGTCGCAACCGCGACCGCCTCACGCTCACCTTCGAGCACCGCGCCGCCCCGGCCCCCGACCCCGTCGAGCTTCGTCTCGCCTCCGACGACGACCCGCACCTGGAGGTCATCGGCCCAGCCGAGTCCGCCCACTGCGACGACCCGCTCGACGAGCGGGTCCTCCAGGTCCTCGCCCGCGAGGCCGGCCCCGTCACCCGGCGCACCCTGCGCACCTCGCTCGCCGTCCGCAACACCCGGCTCGGCGAGGCCTTGAACCGCCTCCAGACCAGGGGGCGCGTGACGCGCAGAACCGAAGGCTTCGCGCTGCGGGCGGCGCACGGCGGTGCGGACCCGTTCCGTTCCTAAGGGATGAAGGGGAACGGAACCGCGGGAAAACCACGTCATGTCAGCAGATTACGAGAAAGAACGCCGTTCCCCGTTCCCGGCCTCCGGAACGCCCTCCCGGCGACGAGCGCAGCTATCCCGGGTCGGCTGACCACCGACTCGGGGGCCTCCCCGGGGCGTCGGCTCGCTGGCGACCCGGGATACCTGCGCTCGTCCCGCTCCCCCTCCCCAACCAACACCTATCCTGGAGAGCCGCAGCCACGTCCCCGGGGAGGCCGGGGGTGAAGCCGCGCAGCGGCGAGGGGGCCAGGGCCCCCTGGTCCGGGGTCCGGGGCAGAGCCCCGGGCGGCCACAGGCCCCCGCACCACCGCCGCAGACCACCACCGAAATCCGGGACGAAGTGGCGCCTCCTATCCGGGCCGGCACAGCCCTGCCAGGTGTCGTCGGTGTGGGCGCCGATCTCGATGAGCGTCAGCTCCGGGTGGTCGACGAGGAAGGCGGCGAGGCGGTCGAGGGCGTCGTAGCCGTCCTTCATGAGGGTGGGGGTGTAGGGGACGAAGTCGACCGGCCAGACCATCAGGATCTTGTCGCCGGCGATGGAGAGGGGGGCCTGGTCGGGGCAGCCGTCCTCGTCCTGGTAGCCGTTGGGGGTCTCGGCGTCGGTGGGGCAGGCGTGGGCGGCGTCGAGGATGACGTCGAGGTCGTTGTCCGGCTCGGGGCAGCCGTCGT
>JAFGHH010000434.1 GCA_016930215.1 Deltaproteobacteria bacterium | reverse complement strand
GCCGAAGCACTGCGTCCGGCC
Source organism: Deltaproteobacteria bacterium (assembly GCA_016930215.1). Lineage (GTDB taxonomy): Bacteria > Myxococcota_A > Polyangia > DRWM01 > JAAZOP01 > JAAZOP01. The sequence goes on along the minus strand of JAFGHH010000434.1, from coordinate 4,786 downwards.
CTCGGCGCACACGCCGAGCGCGCCCTCCACGGTGCAGGGGTTTCCCGCGTCGGGGCAGATGACGGTACCGCTGCGGATCTGCCAGCGCCAGATGCCGGGCTCGCCGACGTTGGAGTCGCCGCAGCAGATGGTATGGATCGAGCCGCCCCGCGAGCCGGGGACCTCGACGTAGTTGACGCTGTCGCCGGCGTCGAAGCCGACCTGGGCGGCGAAGCCGCCGAAGCCGCCGGAGCCGCTGCTGGCGTCGCCCGTGGTCCACTCGCAACGCTCGAAGCGGAACTCCACGTCGAAGTCGCCCGCCGCGGTGCCGCAGCCGCCGGTGGCGGCGGTGATGATCATCTGGAAGCTCATCACGTGGTCGAGGTTGCACGAGTAGTAGCCGACCTGGTCCCAGGTGATCACCCAGCGCCCGGGTTCGAGGTGCCACCAGGCGCCGTTGTTCGGGGGGTTCTGGCAGGCGAGATAGCCCGGCGAGCCGGTGTACACGGAGTAGCCGCGACAGTCGCCGTCGACGAGCGGCCGCAGGTCGACGTCGGCCCAGTAGGCGGCGATCATCGGCCGGGAGGCGACGGGGAAGGCGTCCGGCGTGTAGATCGGCTCCTCGCCGCTGAACGTGATGTTCCCGTTGGTGTTGACGAAGGCCGAGTTGTGCGTGCTGGTGAAGAAGTGCAGTCCGGCGGGGAAGTAGGGAGTCAGATCGATCCGCGCGGACGACCCGTCGTCGTTGGGCGACAGGCAGTTCGTGCCGAACCCGCGCGGTCCGCCGTAGGTGTTGATCAGCGGCACGGCGGCCTGCGCCGAGGAAGCGGCCAGCAGGGCGACGACGAGCGACGCGGCGACGGCCGGCCAACAGGACCCGGTACGGTGGCTCATGGCAGGACCTCCTTGTCGTCCGAAGAATACACCGGGAACCCCGCGCACGGTAGGCCGGATCCGGTCAGACCTCGCGGAAGGTCCCGAAGCGGTGGAACAGCTCCGTCTTGTGCAGGACGAACCCCAGCAGCTCCGCCAGCGTCCGTTCGCGTTCGTCGTCGGGGTAGACCAGGCCCAGCGCGGCCAGGCGTTGGCGGACCTTCTCCAGGAGGTCGGCGACCACGTGCGGGTCCTTGGGACGGACGCGGTTGCGGACGGCCGTCTCGAGGAACTGGCGGTGGCGGCGGAGCAGCCTGAGCGCGGGGCTGGTCGGCCGCTGGAGCCGCTCGGGCTTGCGGAAGATCGCCTGCAGGTCGTCGTCGAGGTAGCCCTGGGCGCGCTTGAGGTAGCGCTTGCGGCCGACCCGGAAGAACTGCGCCACCGTGCGGCGGATCTCCTCCACGGGCAGGTCGATCTGCCCCTCGCCGGGCTGCACCTGCGGGGCGCGGGCGCCGTAGCCGCGGACCAGGCGGCCGACGTAGGCGATCTTGCGGAGCGCGCCGAGCCGGCCGCGGTAGCGCTCCTTCCACCCGCCGCTGCGGTCGAGGAACACGGCGAAGGTCTCGGCGAAGTCGTCGTCCGGGTGTTTCTGGGCGTACCAGTCGAAGTCGGGGTTCACGTGGTCGATGCTGTAGGGATCGTAGCGGTAGCGGTCGTGCTCCGGATAGGTGGTGAAGAAGTTGCCGCGGATCCCGAACACGTTGCGGAACTCGGGCAGCAGGTACAGCTTGTGGCCGTAGCAGAAGGAGTGGCCGATCTCGTGGCGCAGCAGCAGCACGAGGTCCATCTCGTCGCGGCGGCGGCCGAGCTTGTCGGCGTGCAGGTCGCGCAGCAGCTCGTCGGCGTCCCAGAACCCGAGGCCGATGTTCGCGGTGCCCTGGACGCAGCCGTAGCCGTCGGACAGGTAGAAGTGTGGCTCGAGCGCGATGCCGAAGGAGCGGACGTCCTCCATCGCCCGCTCGACGCACCGTCCGAGCAGGCTGCCGGGGAGGCGGAGGGGCAGGTCGCAGACGCGGGTGGACAGCAGCTCCACCTTGCGCGTCTCGTCGTCGAACAGCAGTCGGCGCGAGAGGCGCACGGTCACTCCAGTGCCAGCCGGACCACCCGGTCGCAGAGCTGGGCGTAGGTCATGCCGGCGTACCGGGCGGCGCGCGCCAGCCCCGCGTCGGCGGAGATGTCGCAGTTCGGGTTCACATCGACCACGAAGGGGCGGTTGCGCCGGACGCGGAAATCGACGCGCCCGTAGCCGCGCATGCCGAGCACCCGCCAGGCGCGCAGGGCGGCGGTCACCAGGCGCTGGCGCAGCGCGTCGGGGATCGCGGCCGGCAGCACGGGGTTGGTGTGACGGTAGTAGTGGGAGGAGGGGTCCCACTTGGCGGAGTAGCTGCAGATCCGGGGGAGGGCCCGCGGCAGGCCGCGATACGACAGCTCGGCCACCGCCAGCACGTCGGGCTGCAGGTTGCCGACCATCGCCACCTGGAACTCCCGCCCCACCACGTAGCGCTCGACCAGCGCCGGCTGGCGGAACCAGCGGTGGACGTACTGCACGCGCTGCCGCAACGCGGCCTGGGTCTTGACCACGCTGCGGGAGGTGATGCCCAGCGAGCCGTCGGAGAGGGCCGGCTTCACGATGGCCGGCAGCCCCGGATGCCCCTCGGGCTCCTCGCCCGGCGCGACCGTGAGGAAGTCGGGCGTGTCGATCCGCGCGGTGCGCAGCAGGCGCTTGGTCGTCGCCTTCTCCAGGCAGACCGCCAGGGCGAGGCAGCCGTTGCCGGTGTGGCGCAGCCGGGCCAGCTCGAACAACGCCACCGCGTGCATCTCCAGCTCCGCCTCGCCCGCCACCCCTTCGCAGAGGTTGAACACCGCCTTCGGGCGGAACCGTCGTGCCGCGGCGAGGAACCGTCGCGGGTCGCGCGACAGGGCGGCCGATTCGACCCGGTATCCCGCCTTGCGGAGCGCCTCCACGACATCGTTGACGGTGGACAGGATGTGCTGCTCGAGGCGCGGTCGGCCGGCCTCATCGCGACTCATGCGCGTCGGACTGTAGGCCACCAGCACCCGGGTCATCGTGGACCCAACAAAGCCCGCCCGGGGATGGAAGTCAAGGGCGAACCATGGCAGACTTCCGCGGCGATGAGCACCCGTACGGACCACGATCGGATCGCCGTCATCGACTTCGGCGGGCAGTACGCCCACCTGATCGCGACCAAGCTCCGCCGGCTGCACGTGCTGGCGGAGATCCGCCAGCCGGACGACCCGCGGGACGCCTTCCGCCCCTACCGCGGCATCGTCCTCTCCGGCAGCCCCGCCCTCGCCTCGGCCGGCGAGGAGGCCGGCTGGAACCGCGCGATCCTGGACCTCGACGTGCCGATCCTCGGCTTCTGCTTCGGCCACCAGGAGATCGCCAAGCACTACGGCGGCCGGGTCGAGCACTGCCAGCGGGAGTACGGCCCGGCCCGGCTCCGGCTCGTCCAGCCCTCGCCGGTGTTCGCCGGCGTGCCCCGGGAATCGACGGTCTGGATGTCCCACGGCGACACCGTCACGGCCCTCGGACCCGGCTTCGTCGAGCTCGGTCGGTCGCAGGTCGCGGGCGACGAGCGGTCGCACGGTCACGCGGCGATCGCGGACGAGCGGCGGCGGCGCTACGGGTTCCAGTTCCACCCCGAGGTGGACGACACCGAGTTCGGGGAGCGGATGCTGGAGAACTTCGCGCTGCGCATCTGCGGCTGCGAGCCGAGCTGGACGATGACCCGCTACGTCGACGAGCAGCTCGAGGCGATCCGGCGCCAGGCCGGCTCTACCGGCGTGTTCCTGCTCGCCTCGGGCGGCGTCGACTCCACCGTCTGCGCCCGCCTGCTCGCCGAGGCCCTCGGACCGCGGCAACTCCACCTGCTCCACGTCGACAACGGCCTGATGCGCAAGGACGAAAGCCGCGGAGTGATGCGTTCGCTGGAACGGCTGGACGTCTCCCGCAACCTGCACTTCGTCGACGCGACCGACGACTTCCTCGCCGCCCTCCACGGACTGGTGGAGCCCGAGGCGAAGCGCAAGGCGATCGGGCAGACGTACGTCGACGTGTTCGACCGCGAGGCCGAGCGGCTCGAGCTGCAGACGATGCTGCTGGGCCAGGGGACGATCTACCCGGACACGATCGAGACCGGCGGCACGAAGCGCGCCGACGTGATCAAGACCCACCACAACCGGGTGCCGGTGATCGAGCAGCTGATCGCCCGGGGGCGCGTGATCGAGCCGATCCGCGAGCTGTACAAGACCGAGGTCCGGGAGCTGGGGGCGACGCTGGGCATCCCCGAGGACCTGTTGTGGCGCCACCCGTTCCCGGGGCCCGGGCTCGGCATCCGTCTCCTGTGCTCGGACGGGGAACCGCCGCCGGGGTTCGCGGCCGCCGCGCCGGTCGCCGCCGGCGCGCTGCGCGAGCTGCTGGCGCCCGCGGGGCTCCAGGGCGACGTGCTCCCGGTCCGCTCGGTCGGCGTCAAGGCCGACCTGCGCAGCTACGAGCTGCCGGTGCTGCTGTGGGGCGAGGCGCCGCACGACCGGCTGCTCGAGCTGGCCGCCCGGGTGTTCAAGCTGGTCCCCGGGGTCAACCGCGCGGTGCTCGACCTGCCCGGTCGCGGCTTCCGCGCCGCCCGTCCCGTCCCGGCCGGCGTGACCCGCGAACGCCTCGAGCTGCTGCGCGAGGCCGACGCGATCGTCATGGGCGCGCTCGAGCGGTTCGGCCTGCTGCGCGCCGTCTGGCAGTGCCCGACCGTCGCCCTGCCGCTGGAGATGGACGGCCGGCGAGGCGAGTACGTCGTGGTGCGGCCGATCCACTCCGAGCGGGCGATGACGGCCCGGCCGGCCGAGCTGCCGCCGCCGG
>JAFGHH010000433.1 GCA_016930215.1 Deltaproteobacteria bacterium | reverse complement strand
GGTGGGGCAGGAGCCGCAGGAGCCGCCGCAGCCGTCGGGCCCGCACTCGCGTCCGGTGCAGCTCGGGGTGCAGACGCAGACGCCGGAGCTGTTGCAGGTTTCGCCGGTGGGGCAGGAGCCGCAGGAGCCGCCGCAGCCGTCGGGCCCGCACTCGCGTCCGGTGCAGGCGGGCGTGCAGCCGCAGGTCGCGGGCCGCGTGGCCTCCCAGTCGGCGCAGTTGATGCCGAACGAGCCGGTGGTCGGGTAGTCGAAGTCCGTGCCGCCGGAATCGGTGAAGCGGAAGTAGTAGCGGTGGCAGGCGCCGGCGGTGAGCGCGACGGTCGCGCTCCAGGCGCCGTTGGTGTCGGAGCCGCGGGCGCGGGTCAGCGTGTGGCAGGTGCCATCGATGTTGACCACCGCGGAGGCGGGCGCCGCCGAGGCGTACCAGTTGGCCCAGAACTGGATCGAGGTACCGGTCTGCGGGTAGTGCACGCCGCTGACCACGCCGGAGGGGGTGCCGGAGGCGCCGAAGTCCTGCGTGAAGTAGTTCGACTCGCGACCGACGCCGAGCGCCCGGGAGCCGCCGAGGATGTTGGCGCGGTGGCCGTTCGTGATGCGCCAGCCGCAGGCGGGGTTGGAGTCGGGCTCCCACAGCCAGCCGGTGAAGATGCTGTCGGGATTCGTGGAGCCGTAGGCGATGTTCTCGCCGTTGGCCGGCGTGCCGAACATCCCGACGCGCGCGCTCCAGCCGGTGCAGGTCGGGCTGCAACCCAGCGCCCCGCCGACGCAGGCACAGCTCGCCAGGCCGGTGCACGGTCCCGGGACGTAGTCGGCGGCGATGGTCGACACCAGCGTGCACGGCGAATCGTGCCGCAGCCCCGCGCTGTTGAGCACCAGGTTCGCGCTGTGGAAACGCGCCGCGCGCGCCAGGTTGTGGTTCCAGACCAGCGGCGCCACGGGCGAGTAGCACGCCGCCTCGGCGCACACCGTGCATCCGGCGAGGGCCGCCGCGGGGTCGCAGCGCGCCCGGTTCGTCCATTCGAAGATCACCCGCTCCTGCCAGTGCGGAAAGCCGTCCTGCGGCTCCCCCAGCGCCAGCCGGGCCTGACCCACGTCCACCTCCGGCGCCTCGCACCCGAGGGTCAGCGCTGCCGCCACCGACAACACGACGCAGGCGACCGCTTCCGCACACCTCGCTCCGTGGTTCCGTCGCATGGTCCCCTCCGTCGTTCCCGACACCAAGCATCGTGCACCGGTTGCCGGACGGCGACAAGGCTTGCGTTCGCCGTGCCGATGCATCAGATCCCCCGGTCGTCCGTCTGAGCCGGGAGAGCGGCGGCCTGGCGGCACGGGGACGGAGGATCGGATTGAACCGGAACGCCACAGCGAGGTGGCTCGTCGGCCTGGCGGCTCTCGTCGCCGGGGCGACGACGGCCGCCTGCGACAAGCGCCCCGCGTTGCCGCCCGGTGACGCCGGGGCCGAGCCCGCTCCCGCCGCCGCCGGCTCGTCCCGCTCCGCGGACGCCGTCGCGCCGGACGTCGTCGAGCGGGACGTCGCCCCCGTCGACACCTGGGACGGCCATCCCGGCGACGCCGAAGGGCCGCTGGCCCACGTCCCGCACGCGAGCTGCGAGCTGGGGCTGGCGGCCGACGGCGACTCGGCGTGGATCTTCTTCTCCCCGGCCCGGCCCGTCGCCGGCGCGCCCCTGCGCGTGATCGGCGTCGCCGAGCGCGACCTCGACGACCCGCGGCTGGTGCTCGACGACGGTCGCGAGCGCAAGCGCCTGGGACCGGTCGAGGCCTGGGGCGGGCCGCCGTGGGGCTGGAGCGCCGCGGTGTCCTCGCCGTCCGCGGGACCGCTCGAGCTGTGTCTCAGCTCGCGGGACCGGCCGCGGCACGCCTGCGTGAAGCTCGAGGTGGCGGCGGAGGCCGACCCGTCGCGCGCCGTGCCGGCGACCGGCATCTGGCCGATCGAGCGTGCCTGGGACCGCGGCTGGGAGGATTTCTACCAGGTCTGGATCGCCCGCCTGTTCCTCGTCGAGCCGGGGATGACGCTGGGGTGGCATCCGCTGCACAAGGCGCTCTACGACCCGACGCGCAACCTGCTCCACGGACACCTCGGGTTGGGCGAGGACGACCCCGCCGCCGTCGTGCCGGCGGAGCTGGCGCCGGACTGCGGCGACGCGCCGTACTTCCTGCGCGCCTACTTCGCCTGGAAGCATCGCCTGCCGTTCGCGGCCCACGTCTGCAAGCGCGGCGAGCCGGGGGTCGGGCCCGAATGCACGGGCGAGGTGCTGACGAACCTCGCGCCGGCCTGGGACCAGGTCGAGGACCCGGTGCTGCGGCTCAACCGCTTCCTCGCCGAGACCCTGGCGCGGCTGGTCCACTCCGGCACCACGCGCTCGCTGGTCGACGCCGAGGTCAGCGACTTCTACCCGCTGCCGCTGTCGCGCGCCGCGCTGCGCCCCGGCACGATCTTCGTCGACCCGCGCGGCCACGTGCTGATCCTCACCCGCTGGCTCCCCGGCCGCCGCGACCGCATCGGCACGCTGTACGCGATCGACGGCCACCCCGACCAGTCGATCTCCCACAAGCGCTACGCGCGTACGAACTACTTCTTCACGATCAAGACGACCAGCGGCGGCTTCAAGGCCTTCCGGCCGCTGGCCTACATCGATGGCCGGTTCTGCTTCGCCTCGAACGCCGAGCTGGCCGAGGCGCCGCCGGCCGCGCAGTACTCCACCGAGCAGTACCGCTTCGCCGACGCCGAGGCCTGGCACGCGCACCTCGAGCAGCTCCTCAACCCCGAGCCGCTCGAGCCGCTGCTGGTGTTCCGCGACCGGCTGCAGCTGCTCGTCGAGCTGCTGGCCGAGCGGGAGACGGCGGTCCGGGTCGCCTTCGAGTACATGGAGCAGAGCGGCTGGGCGGCGATCCCGATCCCGTCCGGCCCGGCGATCTTCACGACCTCGGGACCATGGGAGGACTACTCCAGCCCGGGACGCGACCTGCGGCTGCTGGCGATGGCCGACGAGGTCCTCGGCTTCCCCGCCCAGGTCGAGGAGAACGCCGGGGCGTTCGCCATCCCGGCGGGGAAGACGCCGGCCGAGGTGCGTGCGGAGCTGGAGGCCGAGTGGCTCGCGGCGCGGGACGCGCTCGGCATCGACGTCCGCCGCAGCGACGGCACCATGGGACGCCTGACGCTCGGGGTGTTCGTCGAGCGGCTGCGGGCGTTCGAGCTGGCGTACCACCCGAACGACTGTCCCGAGGTGCGCTGGGGCGCAAGCGAGAGCGACCCGGAATACGCGACGTGCGTCCACCGCGCCCCGGCGGCCCACCGGCGGCTGATGGAAGGCTACCGCCTCTGGTTCACCGCCCGCCGCCTGCCCGGAATACCGTGACTCTTCGGGACCGCGGTCGAGAGCCTCGACCCGCCGTCCGCGTCCTCTGCGTGTCCGCGCCCTCGTCGTTGACACGCCGCGCCGCCCGCGCCACGCTTCCGGTCATGACGAACTCACGCACGTGGATCGGTGTGCTCCTGGTCTGCCTGGCGGCCTCGGTCGCCGGCTGCGGCGACGACTCCTCGAACCCCGACGCCGACGCCGGCGACACCGGCGACGCCGACGTCGGCGACATCCCCGGCGCCGACGGCGACGGTGATGCCGATGCCGATGCCGATGCCGACGCCGAGGCCGAGGCGGACACCTACGTTCCGCCCGACGTCCCCTGGGACGCCGTGCGGTTCTACGTCAGCCCCGGCGGCGACGACTCCAACCCCGGCACGCTCGAGGAGCCGTTCGAGACGCTCGAGCGCGCGCGCGACGCCGTGCGCGAGGTCAAGTCCACGGAGGGGCTGCCGGAGGGTGGCCTCGTCGTGGCGCTGCGCGAGGGGATCTACGAACGGACCGCGACGCTCGCGCTCTCCGCGGACGACTCGGGCGAGGCCGACGCGCCGATCTGGTGGGCTGCCTACCCGGAGGAGACCGTGCGCCTCGCCGGCGGCATGACGCTCGACCCGTCCGCCGCCGTCCCCGTCCCGGCCGGCTCCCCCGCGCGCGCCCGGCTCCCCGCGGCTGCCGTCGATCAGGTCCGCCAGGTCGATCTGGCCGCCCAGGGGATCACCGACCTGGGGACGCTCGAGCGCCGCGGATTCTCCACCTGGGGCGGCGAGAGCGCGCTCGAGGTGGCCTTCGACGGCGCGATGCTCGAGCCGGCCCGCTGGCCCAACCGCGGCCAGACCGACCCGGAGGACCTGACCGCCGACGCGATCGTCGCCGGCGACCGCTTCGGCGACGGCACGACCTTCACGTACATCGGCACGACCGCCACCGGCAACGCCGACGACGGGTTCGCGAACTACACCGCGAACGTGGGCGGGACGGACTTCTACCTCTACCACTGCACCTGGGAGTGGGGCGGGGCGACCCATCGCTACTGGTTCCTCAGCCCGGCCGACCCGCGCAGCGACCCGAACTGCTGGCCCGACTCCCTCACCGCCTGGCTCGCGTCGGGCAACTGGCCGATCCCGGCGCTGGAGAACTGGGGCGGCGACGCCACGGAGCCGGTCTATCCGCGCACGCGGCCGGAGGACTTCGCCGAGCGCGGCTTCCTGCGCATCCCGGAGGTTTTTTCCGATACGAGCTTCCGCCTGCCGGGGACGCGGCACGAGCGGTGGGGCGCGGCGCCCGACCCGTGGTTCCAGGGCCTGTTCTACCAGTACTGGGCCGACGACACGCTGCCCGGCACCGTGGCCGGCGACGGCACGGTGACGCTGGCCGAGGAGCCGAGCTACGGCATCGCGATGCTGCACCCGTTCTTCGCGCTCAACCTGCTCGAGGAGCTGGACGTCCCGGGCGAGTACTACGTCGATCGCGCGAACGGCACGCTCTACTTCTGGCCGCCGGGGGCGCTGGACGGCGCCGAGCTGCAGGCGTCGCTGATGTCCGACCCGCTGCTGCGCGCCGACGGGACGACGCACGTGCGCTTCGCGGGCGTGATCTTCGAGCTGGTGCGCGGGGTGCTGGTGGACGTGGCCGGCGCGGACGACGTGGTGTTCGAGGCGTGCACGTTCCGCAACTCGGGCGGCGACGCGGCGCGGATCGAAGGCGCCCGCAGCGGCCTGGCGCGCTGCACGGTGCGCGACCCGGGCGGCGCCGGCGTGCGGCTCACCGGCGGCGACCGGCCGTCGCTGACCAACGGCGAGCTGTTCGTGCGCGACAGCGACCTGTCCGGCTTCGGCCGCTGGGACCGGACCTACAAGCCGGCGGTCAACCCCTCCGGCTGCGGGCACGTGATCGAGCACAACTACATCCACGACGCCTCGCACTCCGGCGTGCTGTTCTCCGGCAACGAGCACCGCATCGAGTACAACGTCTTCGAGCGGGTGGTGACGGAGGCCAACGACGCGGGCGCGGTGTACACGGGCCGCGACTGGGGCTACCGCGGCAACCGGATCCGCTTCAACTTCTTCCACGACGTCGGCAGCCCGTTCGGCGGCAGCCACGGCGTGTACCTCGACGACGCCGCCAGCGGCAACGAGGTGTTCGGCAACGTGTTCTACGGCATCTCCGGCCTCGCCACGCTCAGCGGCGGCGGCCGCGACAACCACTTCGAGAACAACGTGATCGTCGATGCGCTCTCCGGCGGACACTCGACCGACCGCCGCGCCCAGACCGCCAACGACGAGTGGAGCGGCGAGTGCCCCGACGACTGGAACCTGCTCGGCCGGATCAACGTCGTCTACGAGGGCTGCTGGGGCGGCGCCCGGACGATCGCCTACCAGTCCGACCCCTGGGCCTCGCGCTACCCCGAGCTGGCCGCGATCCCCAACGACTGGAGCGCGATCGTCGGCACCCACTGGCTCGACCCCGAAGGGTGCATCTTCGCCCGCAACATCACCTGGCGCACCGAGTCGCTGATGCACGAGAGCACCTGGGGCGGCGAGGGCGCGCTCGACTTCTACACCGCCACCGAGCCGAACATCGACGACCAGGACCCGCTGTTCGTCGACGAGGCGTCGCTCGACCTGAACCTCCGCCCGGAGAGCCCGGCGTTCACGATGCCCGGCTTCGAGGCAATCCCGTTCGACGAGATCGGGATCAGGCGCTGAAGGGGCGATGCCGTCGGCGGTTGGCAAGAGGGGTCGTTCCGAGGAGAGGGAGGTCAGGATGCGGCAGACGTACTGGACGGCGGTCCTGGGATGCGCGCTGCTCTGCGGCGGCGCCTGCGGCTCGAACGGCGGCACGAATGACGCGGACGGCGGCACGGATGCGGAGACCGACGCCGGCGACGTCGCGCCGGACGCGGAGGAGGCGGGCGACGACGGGGCCGAGGCGACCCCCGACGCGGCAGGGGACGCCGACGCGGACGTCGCCGAGGAGACGGATGTCGAGGACGTTCCGGAGGGAGTCGAGGGGACGGACGTCGGGGACGTTTCCGACGGGGCCGAGGAGGTGGAGCCCGACGTCGACTCCGACGGCGACGGGATCTTCGACCGCGACGAGGGACCGGCAGGCACCGACACGGACGGCGACGGCACGCCCGACGC
>JAFGHH010000432.1 GCA_016930215.1 Deltaproteobacteria bacterium | reverse complement strand
TCTTCTGCGCGTAGGGGCGCGACGTAGGCGACGCGCAGCGTCGCCGAGTGCGCCCGCGCGGTTCACCCGACGGGTGACCTGGGTCCCCGGGAGCGCTCGCCCGCTTCGCCTTCGGCTTCAGCGGGCTACGCGGCTCCCCGGACAGCGGAAGCCCTACGGCGCGATCCGGGACTGAGACCGCCGCTTGCGCACCCGGCACACGCGTGCTCCACTCTCCCCGAAGGAGCAAACACGATGACGAAGCTCGCGCGGAGGACGTGTGCCTGGCTGCTCGCCGGCGCGTGCCTGGCCGCCGCCGGCTGCGGCGACGACGACGCGGCGGCGGACGACGGCGGGACCGGCGACGACGTGGCCGACACCGCCGACGACACCGGCGGCGAGGCGACGGACGACGGTGCCTCGGAGGTCCCCGACGACGGAACCACCGAGACGCCCGACGATGCCTCGACCGACGACGGCGGCGAGCCGCTCTGCCCGACCGACGAGCTGCTGCCGTGGGCCGGCGGTTCGGCCTACTACGCAAGCTGGTCCAACGGTCCGCCGGCCGACCCGTCGTACTTCCCGATTGCGGTCTGGCTCCAGGCGCCGCGCAACGCGGCGGCCTACGCGGCGATCGGCGTCAACCTGTTCGTCGGCCTGTGGGAGGGGCCGACCGACGCGCAGCTCACCGAGCTGGCGGGCGCCTCGATGCCCGTGGTCTGCGACCAGAACGAGGTCGGGCTGGCGCACCTCGCCGACCCGACGATCCTCTCCTGGATGCACCAGGACGAGCCCGACAACGCGCAGTCCGACGGCAGCGGCGGCTGGGGGCCCTGCGTGCCGCCCGAGACGATCCGCGACCTCGGCGCCGCGATGCGCGCGGCCGACCCCTCGCGGCCGGTGTACCTCAACCTCGGCCAGGGGGTCGCCTGGGACGACTGGGTCGGGCGCGGGGTGTGCAGCGACCACAACGAGCACTACCCGATCTACTCCGAGGGGGCCGACATCGTCTCGTTCGACATCTACCCGGCCACGAGCGACCGCGAGGCGGTGGCGGGGAACCTGTGGTACGTGGCGCAGGGGGTCGAGCGGCTGCGCGGGTGGGTCGCGGACGCCAAGCCGGTCTGGACCTGGATCGAGACGACCCACATCAGCAACCCCGACGTGCGGGTCACGCCGCACCAGCTTCGCGCCGAGGTCTGGATGGCGCTGATCCACGGGGCGATGGGGCTCGGCTACTTCTGCCACGAGTTCGAGCCGTCGTTCCTCGAGGCGGGCCTCTTGCACTACGACGACGTGCGCGAGGAGGCGGCGGCGCTGAACGCGCGGATCCGCGAGCTGGCCCCGGTGCTCAACACGCAGAGCGTGGGCAACGCCGTGACCGTCACCTCCTCCGACGCCGCCGTGCCGGTGGCGACGATGGTCAAGCGCACGCCGGAGGCGACCTGGCTGTTCGCGGTGGCGATGCGCGACGCGCCGACGCGGGCGACCTTCACGCTGACCTGCGTCGCGCCGGAGGCGACGGCCGAGGTGCTCGGCGAGGACCGCACCGTCGCGCTGTCGGGCGCCGTGCTGACCGACGACTTCGCCGGCTACGACGTGCACCTGTACCGGGTGGTCGACTAGGTCGGGTCGAATCGCCGCCGGCCGCCGTGAAGCGACGGCGCTACTACGCGGTTGTGAGTTGACTCCCGCCCCGCGCGACGCATGGTGTTCGCCGCGTGGTCGAACCCGCGCGGTGACAGGACCGGCGGACGGGCATCTCGATCGCGGCAGCGGCCGTGGTGTACCTGCTCAAGCGACTATCTCTGGCAAGGGCTCGACTCGAGCGTGCCATCGTCGCGGAAACGGAGGGACAGACAGCCGGCGTACTCGCAGTTGCTGGTGGCGCCGGTGCACTCCTCCATGTCGGCAGCGCCGTTGCCGCAGTCACACGTCGTGTAGCCATCCGCTTGGTCGCGGACGCAATCGTTGCCGTCGCCACCGTACAGGATGTCCCGGCTACCTCCCTGCCCGTCAACCACGTCGGCGTCCCCCTCGCCGTCGATGGTGTCGTCGTTGTCACCGCCTTCGAGCCAATCCTGCCCGGAGTAGCCGAGAATGACGTCGTTCCCTGCTTCCCCGAGAATCACGTCGGATCCCACCCAACCGTCGAGGTAGTCGTCGCCCGCTCCGCCGTATGCCTCGTCGCCGCAGTTGCTGCCGTAGAACTCGTCCGCGCCCGTCGAAAGGTAGGTGCGGATCAGGCTCGGGCAACCGCCGCGATCGACAACGTGGAGGTACTTCGAGGTTCCACCGCAGGAGTAGTACCCGGTGGCGGTCTGCATCTCGATGATGTCGTCCCCACCGTATGCGTAGACCAGGACCACGTCGGAGCTGCTCCAACTCCCCTCATCGATCCACGTTCCGTTGATGCACGAGTACCAGTGGTAGGAGGAGTCCGCGCTGACCCACACCTGGCCCAACCGAATCGTGTCTGCGCTGGCGGTCCCGTCCACGTAGCGCGTAGCGCTCACCCCAACGGCCGGCACCAACAGGGCGGTTGCGAAGATCATTCCCACTCCGTGTTTGCTCATGGCGTTCCCCTGCTTCCTGGTGGGTCCGAACGACCCGCAGCGCGCGGCGCTTGCAGCCCACCTTCCACGCCTCGAACCGGTTCCTCCCTTCCACGCGACTGCGGGGGGGCCGCGCGGGGACGGTCCCCGGCGGCAGAGCATCGTCCAACCGGGACGGCCCGACTCCGAGCCGCGGCGACGACACCACGGTGTGACGCCCCTCTGCGCCATGGTCGCGACCGTCATGGAGTGCCGACCCATCGGCGAAAGAGGATGCGCTCGTCGCCCGCCCACCAATGGCCGACGGTGGCCACTATCCCATAACCCTCGTCATCGGCCGCAAGCGCAAAGGGGCCGCGATCATAGCCGTCCGCTTCGCTGGAAACCACGGTGGTCGGTGACGACCGCAAGTTGCCCCATCGGTCCATGTTCAACGTGCGCACCTCGCTGGGTTGCGTCGTGTCGGCGACGGGCCCAGTGGCGACGGAGTATGCGACCGCGATGGCCGCCGCCCCGTGCGCGGCGCGGATATCCCAGCCTCCCGGAAGGTACCGCATGACCGCGGGCAGGATCACGCGCGGTGGAGAGGAGAGGGCGCCGTCGGCATCAATCGTCGTCGCCCACAGATCGAGGGGAAGCCCGCCGCCGACGGGTCCGGCGACCCAGAGCAGCATCGCACCGTCGTCCCAGGAGACGACCGTCGACAGGCTCCGGTAGGGACTGCGGTCGCCGTCAGGAATGGTCCCGGTGGACAGGCAGGCAGACGTCTCGGGATCGAAGGTGATCGCGCGGCGACCGTCGAGGAGCAGGAAGCGACCGGCAAGGGGGGCGAGGACGGGTGCGCCGTCCCTTGGCAGGTAGGTTGCATCGAGCCGACTGGCCGTCATGCGTTCTCCCGTCGACGATACGAGCTGCAGTGCGGCGTAGCATTCGTCTGCCGTCGGGTCGGTGAGGGGATCCCACGCGGGCGAGCACCAACCCAGCAGCGCGGCATGCAGGAGGCCGTTCCATGCCAAGTCGCCAACGACGAGGAAGGGCCGCTCGGCGGTCGGCGACAGGACATCCCGCGCGCCCGCGACGAGATGGCCGTCGGCCGACAGTCCGGCGTAGCGGAGCGGAAACCTCGGTCCGGTCCACCAGAACAGGTTGAACCGGCTGCCCGACCAAGCCAGGAAGACGGCAGGCGCGGCCCAGGGTTCGTCGCGGCTCCACCCGGATCCGACGGGCAGGCCGGATCGCTCGAGCGTCCTGAAGCGCAGACCGAACTGCGGCGAATCGACGACGTAGGCCAGGCCGTAGTTCGCCGATCCCCACTCGATCTCCAGCGACCTGGCGCGCGCGCCGGCGGTGGAAACGGCCTCGGCCGGCGGCACGATCTCCGCCGGCGGCCCCTCGGGCTCGATCGGCGGGACCGAAGGGTCGGCATCGGGATAGTCGAAGCCGCCCGGTGCCCGACGGCATTCCCAGTCACAGTCATCGCCGTTGAGGCGGTTTCCGTCGTCGCATTCCTCCCCCGGGTCGACGTGACCGTC
Organism: Deltaproteobacteria bacterium; assembly: GCA_016930215.1. Taxonomy (GTDB): domain Bacteria; phylum Myxococcota_A; class Polyangia; order DRWM01; family JAAZOP01; genus JAAZOP01. Next base: position 8,320 of record JAFGHH010000432.1, on the reverse strand, counting down.
TCCACACACCGGCGGCAACGTCACCGCATCGGGCACTGCGTCCGCCGTGTCCGGACGATCGCGACGGGCTTCCGCATCGAGCGACGAGTCGTCCGGGGCGACGGCCGCATCTTCATCGGCCGCCTCCCCGGCAGCATCGGCATCATCGGAGGCGCCTGGCGCCGGCGAACAACCGATGAGCCAGGTGCCGATCACGAGCAACAGCGCCGGCGATCGTCGGAGTCCGTCGAGGATCCTCATGGCGCGTCTCCCGGCGCGAGCGGAGTCCAGCGACCGGCCGGTCCTCCGAAGGCACCCATGTCGTTGCGGCTGCCGTCCGCGTCGCGCAGGTCGGCGGCCTCGTCGCCGGCATCAACGCAAGGCGAGCCGGCCTGCAGCCGGTAGTCGTCCGCTCCGGCGTCACGAAACAGCGGGTCGGCTGCGAGCATGCCGGGGCCCAGGACGGCGTCGACTGGAAACGGCGTACCGGCGAACGCCCAGGCGTCATTGTACTCGATCCAGTGTCGGCCGCCCGGCGGAACCGGGGGCAGCACGGCAACGTCGCCGTCACCCCCCGCGAAGATGTTGCTCCGGACGTCGAGTTCCCCCGTCTGCGCGAGCAGATGCGCGGCGCCGATACCGTCGACGGGACCACCGACGGCGGCATTGTCGACGAACGTGTTGTTCCAGAGGATCGATCGGCCGAACCCCAGCGTCACGGCGGCGGTCGGGCAGTTCCCGGGATCGCAGTCGGACCGGTTCGTGGTGTTCCGCAGGAAGACGTTGTTGCGAATCGCAACGTAGGCCGGCGCCAACGCGATGGCCGCCCCCGCGACGGGCGGTCGGTCCGGGTCCGGTCTGCCAGCGACGAGCGTGTTGTCCGCGAAGACGTTCTGGCCGATCTCGGTCTCGGTCGAACCCGCCTCGCCGGCGACGGCGCCACCACCGAAGCCGCCGCGGTTTCCGTCGAACCGATTCCCGATGACGCGGCCACCGATGTAGCCGGCCAGAGCGCCGCCGGACCAGGTGGCCGCATTGCCCACGAACCGCGTGCCGGTGATCTGAACCTGGACGGTGGGGACCAGCAGGCCAACGGCCCCACCCCTCTCGGCGCGGTTGCGGCGGAAGTCGCAGCCCTCGATCCTCACGCGGGCGTCGGATGCCCAGCTATCGATTGCCAACGCACCGCCTCGGCCGCCTGCCGTATTCTCAAGGAATACCGAGTCGACGACGGCGACGTCGGCCGCGACGACCGATACTGCCCCGCCATCCTCGACCGCGGCGCAGTCCGTCCAACGCGTAGCCACGAGGCGCAGTTGCAGCACATCCGCGTCCAGGCAGCCGCCGGCGGCCGCAGAACCTCCATCCAGGTGGAGATTCCGCAACTCCAACTCCCCGTCGCCCCAGGCGCGAATCCCGGAGTCGGCTCCCGCGCCCACGAGCTGCGGTGGGCCGGTTGAGGACGTTTCGCCTTCCACGAGCAGGCGTTGCCCTGCCGCGAGCTCGACATCGACGGCGAGGTCGAACAGCGGGCCCTCTGGACCCACGACAAGCACCAGGTGCCCGCAGTCGCCGCGTCCGTCGATGGCCGCCTGCAATCCGACGCGAGGATGCTCGCGGGACCCGTCCTCGACTCCTCCGATCGCGATGGCGGATACCCAGATCGGACAGGGCGGGCTGGCATCGACTTCGTCCTCTTCATCCGTGATGTCCATCCAGCCGCCGTCGTCTTCGAACCCGCCGTCCGTCTCGACCACGGCATCCGCGTCCGGCGGCAGGTCCCTGCCGTCGGAAGGCTCGGCAATCAGCACGGTGTGGGGCTCGCAGCCGGCCAGCGACAGCCAGCACACGGAGAGAGCGGCCAGACGACCGTTGCGATGGTTGTTCATGGCCCGCCCTCCAGTTCAGAAAGCCGCACTTGCGCTTCCTGCGTCCACAGACTCGCCGGATGCCTTGCCAGGAAGACGCGCAACGCTTCGCCTTCCTCGGCCTCGCGGCCCAACTCCCGCAGGGCGCGCGCCCGGCCCCAGGCCGCCTCCTCCGCGAGGTCAGTGGCGGGCCCGGCCAGGTACTCCTCGAATGCCTGCAGGGCCGCCTCTGCGTCGCGCAGGTGTTCGAGTCGGATCTGGCCGAGGGTCACCAGCGCGATGCGGGACTCGGCCGACGATGGAAAGGCCGCGATCAACTCCCCGTACACCGACACCGCTCCGAGCCAATCCTGCGCCAAGCGAAGCCGCCGGGCAGCCGCAAGGAACTGCGCAGGGGTCTCCACCGCCGCTTCCGGTTCCCGCCCGCCCGCGCCGTCCGGGTCCCGGTCCGGACGGCGGACGCCGGCGCGGCGCGAAGCGGAGCCGGACCCCGCGGTCGCGGCGGCGGGCCCCAATTCTCCGGCCGCCACGGCAGTCGCCTGACCGACGACCGGCGGTGATGGGACAATCCTTGGATGGACAGACGCTGGCTGCTCCGATCGCAGCGGGGCCGGCGGCGGAAGCCCGGCCAGCCGCCGGTCACGATGTTCGTCGGCTTCCGGCAGCACTCGCGGTCGTTCGTCGCCGAGCCGAAACACGCAGCCCGCCGCAAGGCGGCGGCTCGGGAGAAACGGCACCGACACCTCGACCAGGCCTTCCAGCACGCGCACCTCGACTTCCCGGTCGAGGATCTCGACCGCGAAGATCGTGCCTCGCACGCGAACCTGACCGGCAACGGTCGAGACGGCAAGTACGGCTCCGGGCACGAGCCGACGGGCATCGACGACCACACGTCCCGCGTCGAGTCCCACGTTGCACACTTGCGCGCTGCGGCCGAGCAGTCGCGCCCGGCTACCCGCATCGAAGAACACCTCGGCGCGCCCGCACAGGACCGCCGCCGCGCGGCCCGTGGAGACGTCCAGGGTTCCGGTCACCGGCCAGTTGGTGCCGGTGCTGCCCGGCACTTGATCGACGGTGGCGACACCATCGACCAGGGACAACGGAACGCCCTCGGACCACGTCGGCAAAGACCCGGCGGGACGAGCGAACCACCAGGCAAGACCGGCCCCGAGCCCCAGGGTCAGGAATGCAAGGGCGACCCATCGCCATGGGACGGGTCGCGAAGTCCGCCCCGCGCGGTCGTGTCCGACTTCGGCTCGGGCCACGGCGGAAGTCCCTGCGCCCGGCATCGGTCCCGACGACTGCGACCGAGGCTCGCTCGCCGACGCCGCACGGAGAATCCGCTCCACCCATCGTGCGCGCTCGCGGTCCCGCAGAACCCGGGCCGGGCCCGGCCCGTCCAATCCGCCGCACAGCGCCGCGAACGCCGCATCAGCGGCACACGCGGGGCACGACCACCGATGTCGGGAGTACCGCGCCGCCTCGTCGGGCTCCAGGCGTTCGCCGCGTGCCTCACGATCCGCCCGTTCGCATTGCTGCTCGCACTCGTCCTCCAGCGGATCAACAGCGCTCATGGCATCCTCTCCTTCAGGTATTCGCACAGCAGCGGATCCTCCAGCGCCGCTCGGCGCAGTTCCTGTCGTCCGACGCGGAGCCGGTCCTTCACCGTGTTCACCGAATCCCCCGTCTCCTCGGCGATTTCGTCGAGCCGCATTTCGTGGACCAGTCGCAAGACCACGACGACTCGCCGCTTGGGCGGCAGTTCGTCCAGGCAGCGAACGAACGCTCGGCGCAGGGCAAGACCGTCCATTCCGTCCTCCGGGGACGGGTCCGGCGGGGACGGCACGGCGCTCACGTCCCGCCCGTCGATCGACAGAACCCGTTCTGCCCGCTGCCGAGAACGTCGCTGGGCGGCGAGCGCGGTTCGAACGGCGATGCGCGTCGCCCATGCCTGCAGCGTCCCGTCACCGCGAAAGAGCCCGATGGTGCGCAGGACCGCGATCATCGCGCCTTGCGCGGCGTCCTCGGCGTCGGCCTCGTCCCGAAGCAGACAGCGCGCGACGTTTCGGACGCGGTCCATCAGCCGAAGGACGATCTCCCGTCGGGCCTCCTCGTCGCCGGCCGCGGCCGCTCGGGCCAGCCGAAGGTCGTCCGCTTGTTCCCGCACCCGCTCTGCCGTGGCCTCTTCGCGCGTCATCCAACCCCATGTGTGCGGCAACCGGGAAAACGGGTGGAGTTCGCTCCGCTCGCCGGTCATCAGAGCAGGTCTACGGCTGCGCCGATCACCATCCGAGGATGCACAATGCCGGAAACGAGGAGCGTCGTCGGACCAGCCCCGTCGTCCACCGCGTACCGCACCTGGTTGACCATGACATCCAGGCCGATCCCAAGAAACGCTCGAAAGTATGGTCGAATGCGGTAGCTGCCCTCGGCCAGGAGGCCCAGGCCCCCAACCCAACTCGGCTCGGCAGACGTGAGGCTGAGCTCCGCCACGGAAACGCTGGCCCTGCGTGTCAGGCAGTCCGCGAGTCCGTACAGTTGCGCGCCAAGCGCCCATGCGTCGAACGTCCACTGGAACTGCAACCCGAGTTCGATCGGATGTCGCTCCACCCAGAGGTCGACGCCCGTTGCCGACGACTGGACGGCCGTCAGAATCCGATAGCCCGCCAAAACCGACCAGTTGGCATCCAGAAACACGGCGAGAGCGAAGCCCACGCCGTGCTGCACCAGGAGGCGATCGGAATAGGACTCGAGCACATAGCCGAGCTGCAGGCCGACTAGGCGTGGGCTCACGTCGGCCTCCTCGACCGGCTCCAGGGTTCTGCCTGCATCCGGCTCCGAGTCGGGAGGTCGAGCGGACTCGGTCGCCAGGGAGGCGGGCATGGCGACACCGATCCGGCCGCCTGCCAGCACCGCCTGCACAAGGTTGCGCACGATGATGGACACCGCCTCGGTGCGCTCGCTTTCGGCGCGGGCTTCGACCACGCGGACCAGGATCCGACTGCCCGCGCTCTCCCCGAGGAACACGAAGACTCGTTCCGGCACCGACGTGTCGAACCAGAAGACCGTCGCGGCCGAATGACGCGCTGCAGCGGCGGACGCGAACTCCACCTGGGCCGGCAGGTCGACCGCAAGGCCCGCGGCGTGCTCCACAATCAGCCGGACAGGCAGGTCGTTCAGTTGGGCCTCGATCGCCTCCTCGAGCACCGCCGAGTCGCCGTCACCGGAGATCACGACGGCCATGACAGGATCGGGCCCTTCCTCGGCCCTGGCCGAAGGGGCAAGGAGACCCGCAAACGCGACCATCGGCAATCGCAACCCGACACCGCAGATCCGGGAATGGTGCATCGGTTGCGCAGGGGCTGACGATGTCGAGCAACGGCACCTCTCTCGCACCCGTTCGCTTCGGTCCATCATCGGTCCTGCCGCCGAGGCTGCCCACGTTCCGATCCGATCGTCAAGGGCGATCTCTGCCGCGGACTCTTCTGCCGGCTGGTCGCGCGTTGTTTCCCGGCTACGGCGATACCGGCTCGTCGGGCGGATGGCGGAACGGCGCGAGCCGCCCGTCCTCGACCGCGCAGCCCGCATGCTCGCCGGGGATCGGGTAGAGCGGACCGAGCGGACCCGGGTCGTCGCGGTCGAGCCGGACGGTCGACAACGTCCGCTCGACCACGCCGCCGTCGTCGACGTCGGAGAAGACCACGGCCAGCGCCGCCGTGCTCGCCGGCAGCCGGATCCGCAGCCTCGCCCAGTGCGCGCCCGCTTCGCCTCCTCGCACGACCTTCACCTGCGGTGCGCCGTCGCGTTCGCCCTCGAACAGCCGCCCGTCCGTCGCGCCGAAGACCCACCACCGCGGGGGCGGAATGGCCACGGGCGGCAGGCAGGGGTTCATGTAGTCGGTCTCGAACATGCGGTCGATCAGCCACAACTCCAGCCGGTCGCCGTCGGCCCCGTCCCGCAGCTCGTCGTCCCGCAGCTCGACGAACAGCACCGGCCCCGGCGCCGCCGCGACCGTCAGCGCCGCGTCGCCGACCTCCCCCGCCGTGCCGCCGAGCAGGAATCCGCCCGAACCGTCGGCCGCGACGCGCACGCCGCACTCCCCGAGCGCGGTCTCGCGCCACCCGTCGCGCACGAACGCCGCGTCGAGCTGGAACTGCGGCACGTACGACGCGCAGTACAGCGCGGGCTCCTCCTCCTGCAGCGGCTCGCCCTGCTCGTCGCAGGGCGGGCTGTACCATTCGCGCGAGCCGGAAAGCGTCTCCCAGCTCCACGAATGCTGCTCGGTGTTGGCGCCGAGGTTCCACCAGCCGCCGGACGACTCCGCCAGCAGCTCGCGCGGGACCAGCCGCACCTCGCGGCTCGTGGCCCAGCGCCACGCCGAGCCGCCGTAGGTCGAATGGACCAGGCGATTGTCGCCGACGACGACCGTGTCCTCGCCGATGCCCGAGGCGCCGTAGCCGTCGTTGCAGACCCGCAGCAGCATCTCCGGGGGCCCCTCGGCCGCCGCGGGCAGCAGCCAGTACTCGAACGCATGACACTCGAACTCCAGCTCCGGGTCGGACGGCACCGCCAGGCGCAGCACGACGAGCGCGGCGCCGTCGGTCGCATGTCCGGCGTCGCAGCGCCACTCCACCGTGCACGGCGCACGGCCGGCGCAGGGCACGACCAGGCGGGCGGCCTCGTCGGCAAGCGGACCGGGATCCCCGAGCGGGCACTCCTCGGCCGGCGGCGGGAACAAGGAGGCACGATCGCGCCCGCCGGGCGGCGGGGGCTCCGTTCCGGTCGCCGGCGGCTCCTCCGGTTCCGGCACGGACGGCATCGCATCGGACGGCGCGGTCGCCGCCGCCGGCGCCGCTCCGGCGACGAGCGGCAGCGGGTCGACCGGCGACGGCGGCCGTGGACCGCAGGCCGCGAGCACCGGCAGCCACCCCAGCATCACCCACCTGCTTCGCATCGCCGCCTTCCCTTCGCCGCGCCCGTGCCGGCCACGTCGCCCCGGCAACCGACGTCCGCGCGCGTGGAAGCTTCAACGATCCGCGCTCCGGCGGGCGCCCGGACCGCGACTTCGCCGGAGTCGAGCGAGGGTGCGTTTGCAGGCGAGGCGGCCTTCTGCTTTGCTTTCGCCATGCAGCTTCACCGACTCCGTTCCCGTGTCGTATGCCTCGTCCTCGGTCTCGTCGCCCTCGCCCCGGCCGCCCGGGCGGCGACCCGGCACGTCGCGCCGACCGGCGACGACACCAACCCCGGCACCGAATCCGCCCCGTGGGCCACGCTCCAGCACGCGGCCGACGAGGTCGCGCCCGGCGACGAGGTGCTGGTCGCCGACGGCGACTACGTGACGGTCGTCGTCACGACCTCGGGCACCGAGGCCGCGCCGATCGTCTTCCGCGCGACCGGCGAGGCCGCCAACGTCGGCCCGGAAGTCCCCGACGGCGACGGGATCGTGGTCCGCGCCTCGTGGGTGACCTTCGACGGGTTCCACGTCGCCTCGACGGGGCAGCACGGCGTGACGGTCGGCCCGGCCGCTCCGGGCGGCGTCGTGGAAGGGGTGCGGCTCGTCGGCCTCGCGATCACCGGCTGCGTCGGCGATGGGCTCCACCTGGGCCGGACGGTCCGCGCGACGGTCGAGGGGTGCGTGGTCCACGACGTCGACGGCACCGGGATCGCGCTCGTGGGCAGCGCCGGGGCGCTGGTGCAGAACAATGCCGTGTGGGGCGGCCTGGGCGACGGGATCGTCGTGGCGCACGACCCGGGACTGACGCTGCCGACCGAGGCGGCGGTCGTCAACAACTCGGTGCTCCGCACGGGGACGGCGGGGTGGGCGCTGCGTTTCGAGGTCGAGGCGGGGCAGTCGATGGCCGGCAACGTCGCGTTCAATAACGTGCTGCTGGTCGCCGACGACGCCGCGGGGAGCCTCGCGCTCGGCGAGGGCGACGCCGGGCTCGCCTCGGCCCGCAACGCCGTCTCCGATCGCTTCGGCAACGGCACCGCGACGCTGACGCTGGCCGAGTTCCAGGCGCTGGGCTACGAGGCCAGCTCGGTGCAGACCGAGCCGCTGCGCCTGTTCCGCGACACGCTCGGCGGCGACCTGCGACTGCGCGCCGGCTGCCCGGCGGTCAACATGGGCCTGGCCGACTTCGAGGGACGCTCGGCGCCGGACCACGATCTGCTCGGCGTACGGCGCCCCGTCGGCGCGACCTGCGACATCGGGGCCTACGAGTTCTGCATCGGCGACGACTGCACCGGCGAGACGCCCGACGCGGGCACCGACACCGGCGGCGACACCGGCACCGACGCCGCGGCCGACACGGGCGGCGGGGACGACGACGGCGGCTGCGGCTGCCGGACCACCGGACGACCGGTCGGCCCCGGGACGCTCCTGCTCCTCGGGGCGCTGACACCGGCGCTCGCCGTCCGCCGCCGGCGCGTCAGTTGATCCAGAACAGGTAGCGCAGCTTGCGCTCCAGCGACTC
>JAFGHH010000431.1 GCA_016930215.1 Deltaproteobacteria bacterium | reverse complement strand
CTGCGACGCCGACGCACACTGCGACGAGCCGGCCTGCCTGGCCGACCTCCCCGGCGGCTCGGCCTGCGACGAGGACTCGGACTGCATCTCCTCGCACTGCCAGAACGGCTACTGCTGCGCCGCCGGCGACTGCTGCGCCGGCGCGGCCGACTGCCCGGCGGGAACCTACGGCGTGCCCGCGAGCTGCGACGACCCGATCACGTGCCAGGGCAGCCGCTGGGACCCGGTCTGCACCGCGGACTTCCGCTGCGTCGTCGGCCCGGCGGTCGATGACGACTCCGCCTGCGCCGGTCTCGTCTCCAACGACTGCGGGCCCTATCCCGCCGTCGTCTGCACCGCCGCCACCGACCAGCCTTCGGACCAGGCCGCGCTGTGCGCCGCGACCTGCGGCACCGACACCGACTGCGACCCCGGCGCCCACTGCGACGGCGGCGTCTGCGTCACCGACGGCGACGCGGGCGACCCGTGCATCGAGACCCGCGAGTGCGGTAGCGGCCTGTCGTGCGTCGACGGCGTCTGCTGCACCACCGCCTGCACCGGCACCTGCCGCGCCTGCGACGTCCCCGGCCACGTCGGCACCTGCTGGAACATCGGCGCCGGCGAAGACCCGGACGGCGAGTGCGCCGGGTTCTCCTGCAGCGACTACTACTGGGGCTGGGTCGGCGACGGCTGCTACCGCCGCGTCAACGCGCCGGACTCCGCCGTCTCCTGCGACGGCGCCGCCGCCTGTCGCACCCCCGCCGCCGTCTGCCCCACCCTGGGCCAGGGCGCCCTCACGCTCACCTGCAACGCCCTGTGCCAGGACCCGCGCACCGGAACCTGCACCGACACCACGGCCGGAGCGTGCAGCAACGTGACGCCGAGCCCCCCCACCACGAGCTGCGGCACCGGCTACTGCCTGCGGACCGTCGACCGCTGCCTCGCCGGCGTGCCCCAGACCTGCGTCCCGGGCAGCCCCATCGCCGAGTCGTGCAACAACGTCGACGACAACTGCAACGGCATCGTGGACGACGCCGTCAGCGGCGCCACGGACTCGGGCGAGCCGAACAACAGCTGCACCTCGTACAACTACCTCGGTACGGTCGCCGAGGCGAACAGCGCGCAGAGCTGGACGCGGACGATCTACCCCAGCACCGACACCGGGGACTACTTCCGGTTCTACGCCGAGGAAGGGACCCACACCTGCTTCCCCGGCACCGACCAGGACTACACCGTCCGCGTCACCCTCCAGCCCCCCACCGGCGCCGACTGCCGCGACTACGACCTCCGGCTGTACAACGACTCCTGCACGCAGATCGGCTCGTCCAGCGCCGGCGGCTGCACCGCGGACTCGCTCACCTACACCTGGGACGGCGCCTGCGGCGGCGACGACTCCCGCTACTTCCGCATCGGCGTCGTGCCCTACTCCGGCGCCTGGGAGTGCCGGCCTTACACCCTGACGGTCGACATGTGGCAGAACTAGAGCACCAGCCGGTTTGAACGCCGTTGCAGAACGCGCAGTTGCGAAGCCGAGACGGGGCGCGCGGCGACCGTGCGACCACCGACCGCAGCTCCGGCACCGCCGACCGGCGGGTCCCCGCGCCACGGGACTCGTCGGTCTCCGGGCGTCCGCCTCGTCAGAACATCACGTAGAGGAAGCCCGCGGGGGCCGCCGCGAACCAGAACAGGGCCACGATCAGCACGGCCCACACCAGGCCGCGCAGTGCCGGCGAGAGGGCGCGATAGGCCCGCAGCGGCGCGTCGCGGGCGACCAGCGCATGGCCGACCGCGATCAAGGCGAGCAGGATCAGCGCGGTGCGGAACCCGGCGAGCCCGGCGGTCGAGGCCGATCCGGCGAACATCGCCCGAAGGACGCGACCGGCGGCGGGCAGCGAGCCGGCGCGGAAGAAGACCCACGCCAGGTTCACGCACAGCAGGGTCAGCAGCACGCCGCCGACCTTCCACGGCCGCGAGGCGCGGACGCGATCGAGCCCGGCGTGACCGGCGGCCGCGTCGCGGAAGGCGCGATGGAGGACCAGCAACGCTCCGTGGAGCAGCCCCCAGACGACCATCGTCCAGGCGGCGCCGTGCCACAGGCCGGCGAGCGCCATCGTCGCCAGCAGGTTGAGGTAGGTGCGCAGGCGGCCGCGGCGCGAGCCGCCGAGCGGGATGTAGAGGTAGTCGCGCAGCCAGAACGAGAGGCTGATGTGCCAGCGCCGCCAGAAGTCGGCGATGCTGGCGGCGAGGTACGGCAGGCGGAAGTTCGGCGGCAGCTCGAAGCCCAGCATCCCGGCGGCGCCGCGGGCCAGGTCGGTGTAGCCCGAGAAGTCGCAGTAGAGCTGGGCGGTGAAGGCGAAGCTGCCGATCCACGCGGCGGATGCGGTGAGCGGCCCGGTGCCGTCGAACACGGCCTGCACCGCCGGCGCCAGCGCGTCGGCCAGCACCAGCTTCTTGAACGCGCCGCCGAGAAACACGAACACGCCCTCCGAGAACCGTTCGGCGTCGAACCGCGGCGGCCGCGCCAGCTGCGGCAACAGCTCGGCCGGGCGGACGATCGGGCCGGAGACGACGCTCGGGAAGAAGGTCGCGTAGGCGAGGAAGCGGACGAAGTCCCGCTCGGCCGGGAACCTCCCGCGGGCGACATCGACGACGTACGCGACCAACTGGAAGGTGAAGAACGAGATCGCCACCGGCGCCACCAGCCCCGGCAGCGGCAGGAGGTTCGGGAGGCCGGCCCACGACCCGACCGCCAGCAGTTGGCGGACGAGGAAGTCGGCGTACTTGAACAGCGCGAGGTTGCCGACCAGCAGCACGACGGCCGCGACGAGCAGCGGGCGGCGGAGGTCGGGGCGGCGGTCGAGCCACCGGCCGGCCGCGAAGGCCGCGGTCGCGGCACCGCCGAGCAGCGCGGTGCCGAGCCAGCCGAAGGTCCAGAGGAAGAACGCGCCCGCGGCCAGCAGCACGGCGGGCACGGCGCGCCGGGGCGCCGACCACCGCAGCACGATCACCAGCAGCAGGAAGTACAGGTAGCTGTAGCTCGTGAAGACCATCCCCGACCCCGGTGCACGCGCCGTCCGGGAACGCTAGCAGAGCGGCAGTTCCGGGACCAGCCGGACGGCGACGGTCCGGATTCCGCCGCGAAGTTCCGTCCGGGGCTCCTTCGTGCCATGCTACCGGCCGGCCCGGAGGGCGCCGTCGTGGCCGACCGTTACCTGATCGTGTCCGACCTGCACCTGTGCGACGTGGAGGACCACGCCGACGGGTGGAAGGCCTACAAGAGCTCGCGTTTCGTGTTCGACGAGGAGTTGGCCGAGCGGGTGGCGCGGTTCGCGGAGCGGGCGGGCCCCGGGGACCGCTCGACGCTCCTCCTCAACGGCGACGTGTTCGACTTCGACCTGGTGACCGCGGCGCCGAAGGAGGCGCCGTGGCCCGTCAGCCGGAACGAGCGCAAGCGGGGGCTGGCGCCCAACGAGCACAAGTCGGCGTGGAAGCTCGGCCGCATCCTGGAGCACCATCCCGGTTTCGTGCGGATGCTCGTCCGCTTCGCCGCGGCGGGACATCGCATCGTCTACGTGCTGGGCAACCACGACCGCGAGCTGCACTTTCCCGCGGTCCGGACGGTGCTGCTCGACGCGCTGCGGGCGGCCGTGGACGCCGGGGGTCCTGCGCTGCCTGCGGAGCCGATCCGCTTCGAGGACTGGTTTTTCTACGAGCCGGGGCGGCTGTACGCCGAGCACGGGCAGCAGTACGACCTGTACACGTCGTACCGGTGGATCCTGGCGCCGACCTATCCCCGGCGGGGCGGCGCGCAGCTCACGATCCCGATGGGGAACCTGTCGAACCGCTACCTGATGAGCGGGATGGGGTTCTTCAACCCGCATGCGACCGACTACATCCTCAACCTGTACCGCTACCTCGCGCACTGGTTCCGGCACTACGCCTTCTCGAAGCACTCGCTGGCCTGGAACTGGCTGCGCGGATCGGTGACGGCGGTGCGGGCGCTGTTGCGGATCAAGCGCAAGAACCTGCGACGGCCGGCGGACTACGACGAGCGGCTGCGAGCGCAGGCGGAGCGGTCGGGGGTTGCGCCGGAGTGCCTGGTGGCTCTGGAGCGGCTGGCACGGCCGCCGATCACGACCCGCGTGTTCCGGATCTTCCGCGAGTTCTGGCTGGACCGCGTGCTGCTGTCCGGCGCGATGGTGCTCGGCACCGTCGTGCTGGCGCTGGTGCCGATTCCGCTGTGGGTCAAGCTGATGGTGCCGCTGACCGGCTTCCCGCTGATCTTCTTCGTCTACGAGCTGCTGGCGCACGGGGAGACCGTCCACGGCGTGGAGAGCCGGCTCCCCTCGTTCGCCCGCAGCATCGTCGAGCTGCTGCCGGCGCGGGTCGTGGTGTTCGGGCACACGCACCGGCCGCGGATCCTGCCGCTGGGTCGGGGCGTGCAGTTCGTCGACAGCGGCACCTGGGCGCCGATCTGGGACCGGGGACCGGAGCGGCGTCTCACCGCGGGGTACCGCAACTGGGTCGAGGTCCGGTACGACGGCGACGACTGCGACGTGGCGCTCGGGGCCGAGACGGACCTGCCGCCCCCCGCGTGCCGCCCGTCCGGCGCGGCCTAGATCCCGGCGACGTCCACCTGGTAGGCGCCGCACAGCGTGGGGTCGGCCCGCGCGGTGTCGACGAACAGGAAGTAGATCCCCTCGGGAAGGGTCGGCGCAAGGCGGGCGGCGCCGGGGAAGACGCCGAGGCAACCCGGGTCGTTGTCGTTGCAGGCCAGAGCCGAGGCCGTGGTCGGGCAGTCGTCGCGCAGGTACAACACGGCATCGACCGGGGAAGCCCCGTTGCAGGTCGAGAACGTCGGCGTACCCCCGCCGCTCGGCACCGCGAAGTAGTACACGCCCTCGGCGCCGCGCCCGCCGCAGGAACCCTCGTACTCGTTGGAGAAGCTGCAGGTCGTCCCGCTCGCCGTCGTGCTCTCCGGCGGGAGGTAGATCGGACTGCCGCAGCGGTCGCCGGCGACGTCGGTCGGCGTGATGTAGACCGACAGCGAGTAGGGACCGGAGTCCCAGGAGTCGTAGAAGCCGTCGAGCGTGATCCAGTAACGGCCGGGGGCCAGCGCGCGGGCGGACACGGCCGACTTGCTGTAGAAGCCGGACGACGAGACGGAGTTGACGTCGTCGTTGCAGCCGAGGTCGGCGCCGCCGCAGGTCCTGCCGACGTAGAGCACGGTATCGAAGTCGGTGCCGTCGGTGTGGACGAAGACGTCCGAGGTCACGGCGAGGTCGAAGAAGAAGTAGGCGTCCGGGACGAGGTTCGGCGGGTCGGCGTCGCTCGGGACGCACGCCCGGGGCGGCAGGCTCTCGTGGGCGTAGCCCTCGGTGGAGCCGGTGAACGTGCCGCCGGCGGAGACGTTCTGCGCGCCGGCGCAGGTATCGTTGCTCCCGCCGCACCCCTCGTCGGTCGCGGTATCGCAGTCGTCGTCGGCGGCGTTGCCGCAGACTTCCGCGGGCGGGGTGCAGGCCGTCGGCAGCGTGCAGGACGCGCTGCAGGTCCGCGTGCCGGTCGAGCCGCAGGTCGTGCGGCAGGTCGCGAACTGCCCGGCGCAGCAGCCGAACCCCTCGTCGCAGGTCGTATCGCAGTCGTCGTCGAACCCGTTGCAGGTCTCGGGCGGCGGCCGGCAGTCGCCGGGAACGCAGGCGTCCGTGCAGCTCGCCGTGCCGATCGTGCCGCAGGAGGTGGCGCAGGCGGTACTGGTCCCGGCGCAGCACTCCCAGCCGTCGTCGCACATCAGGTCGCAGTCGTCGTCGAGGCCGTTGCAGGTCTCGGGCGGCGGGGCGCAGTCGGCGGGGCGCGGCGGCGAGCAGTCCGCGCGGCAGTAGCCGATGCCCGCGGAGCCGCAGGACGTGACGCACTCCGCGGCCTCCCCTGCCCGGCACGGGAAGCCCTCGTCGGTCGTGCCGTCGCAGTCGTCGTCGAGGCCGTTGCAGATCTCGACGGACGGGATGCACCCGCCGTCGTCCCCGTCGGCATCCGCGTCCCCGTCGGCATCCGCGTCCCCGTCGGCATCCGCGTCCCCGTCGGCATCCGCGTCCCCGTCGGCAT
>JAFGHH010000430.1 GCA_016930215.1 Deltaproteobacteria bacterium | reverse complement strand
GTATTCGTGAAGCTCGAGAACACGAGGCCCATCGCCGTCGTGGCCGCCACGTAGAGCAGCGCGCCGAGCGACGACGACAGCCAGGCGTAGTGACGGAGGTAGCGCAGGCCCCAGGCGGGCGAACGCCAGCCGACGAAGCCGAAGACGGCGGGCAGCGACGAGAACAGGCGCCAGGCCCAGCGGCCGGTGCTCTCGAGGAACCCGAGCGCCGCGGCGGCGGCGCGCTGCACCGGCGGTGCGGCCGGCGGGGCGACATCGGTCGTCGGCGCGGGGGTGCGGTCCCCGGCGGCGGGCTGCGGGGAGCCTTCGGCGGCCGACTCCGGTTTCCCGACCAGCGACGGGCGGCCGCCGGTGCAATCGACCAGCGTGCGGCGTTCCGGGACGAGCTCCACGATCCGGTCGGCGATCCGCTCGAGGTTGGCGAAGTCGTGCGTGACGACGACGACGGCCTTGCGTCGTCGCGCGGCGGCCTCGCGGATCAGGTCGGCGACCGTGGCGGCGGCGGCCGGGTCGAGGCCGCTGGTCGGCTCGTCGAAGAACAGCACCGGCGGGTCGTAGGCCAGGGCGCGGGCGATGGCGACGCGCTGGCGCTGGCCGCCGGACAGGCGCGCCACGGGTTGTCGGCCCGGCACCTGCAGCTCGGCCAGCAGCCGGTCCCGCCGCGCACGCCGCTCGGCCCGGGGCAGCGGAGGCCGACGATGGTCGGCGGCGAAATCGACGTTCCGCGCCCCGTCGTGCTCGTCGAGCAGGGCGTAGTTCTGGAACACCACGCCGATCCGGCCGCGGCGTCCCGGACCGCGCGCCTCGACGCCGTCGATCCGCACCGTGCCCTCGGCCCGGACGCCGCGCGGGTCGTCGCCCGCCAGGCCGGCCACGGTGCGCAGGAAGGCGGTCTTTCCGGTGCCGCTGCCGCCGACCAGCAGCAGCACCTCGCCCCGCCGCACCTCGAGCGAGACGTCCTCGAGCAGCACGCGGTCGCCGGCGCGCACCGTGAAGCGCTCGAGGCGCAGGCAGACGTCGCCCTCGGCGCGCGCGCCGGTCGCGGAGGGTCCGGTCGCCGACGTGCCGGGGGCCTCGCTCATCGGAGCGGCCTTTCCCAGACCTCGGTGCGCGAGCCGGAGTATTCCTCGATCCGCAGGCGGACCGGTCCGGCGGAACGCGCGGCGGTCGCCCCGGGGTCCCGCGGTTCCGGGCGGGGCGCGCCGGCGCCCGCGGCGCCGTCGTCGTCGTCGGGCAGCTCGAGCAGTACCCAGCGGCCCTCGGAGCCGATCAGCCGGACGCGGGCCAGCATCGCCAGCTCGGGGTGTAGCGCGCCGTCCTCCTCGTCGAGCAGGAGCATCCGGGCCAGGGTCAGCACGTGCGGCTCGAGCTGTTCGGCGAGGTCGTACAGGGCGCGCCGGATCCGCGGGTCGTCGAACAGCGCCTGCAGGCGCTCGCGCAGCCGCGGGTTGGCCGGCACGGCCGCGGAGAACGCCTCGGCGAGCAGGCCCATCACCTTCGGGTTGCCCAGCCCGTCCCGCAGCAGCGTGTCCTGCATCGCCTGCCGCACGCGGTCGTCCTGCATCGCCTCGGTCACGACCTCGCCCACCGCCTCCAGCGCCTCGGGGAGGTACGAGGCGACCTTGGGAATCGCGCGGTTCGCCAGGTAGCGGTCGCGCCAGCGGAGGATCTGGTCTGTCGATAGCTCGTAGTTCGCCGGGAGGAAGACGTTGGCGAGGCTGCTGAGCCCCGACTCCGCGGCGCTGGAGGCGATCTCGCTCCACGGCAGCTCGTTCCACAACTCGTTGCCGAGCCGCTCCGCCAGCGGTGTCAGCCGCACGACGACCCGCGGCCACAGCAGCTCGCGCAGCAGCGGCTCCCACCGCGTCCGCGCGCGGTCCAGGACGTCCCGGCCGACCTCGCGCAGCTGCTCCTCGTGGGTCCGGACGAAGCCGGACAGCTCGGCGGTGATGTCGGTCACGACGCCGCGGGCGAACTCCTCGAGCACCGGACCGAACACCTCGCGCAGCCACCCCTCGCGCTGGGTCGCCATCGCCTTCAGCTCCGTCCCGAGCCGCGCGCGGCGTTCGGCGGACAGCACGCGCGCCAGGGCCCACTCGAGCGTGCCGCGCGCGTCGAACAGCACCAGGCGGGTGCCCGCGGGCAGCGGGTCGGGGAGCCCGGCGTCGGGGTACAGGGCGAGGGTGACGGTGGCGCCGCCCACCGGCCGCTCGAGGCCGACCACCTCGCCGCAGGCGCGGAGCCTGCCGTCCGCGAAGTGCAGCACGCGGTCGCCCGGCTCGAGCCGGCCGCGGGGCAACTCCGCGGCGACCGTGCGGGGCTCGGCGGCGACGAAGTCGAGGACCCGGTCGACCGGGGTGGCGGAGCCGCGGCGGGTCGAGGCCCAGACGACGACGGACGCGACGGCGGCCAGCCACAGGCAGGCGCCGGCGGCGAGGAAGGCCCGGCGGTTCGCGGTCCAGCGGCCTCGCACGAGGCGATGATGTTCACGGGGACCGTCCGCAGGTCAACGGTCGAGCCTGCAGGGAACACGAGTCCGCAGGGAACTGCGCCGGGCCTCCGCTCCGTGCTAGGCTCCGTCCGAAGAAAGGGGTGGAGGCTGATGACGAAGACAGTTCGAGGCGAGGTTGCCGCGTGGTGGCTCGTGGCGGCGGGACTGCTCGTGCCGGGGGCGTGGGCCTGCGGGCCGGCGACGCCGCCGCCGGAGCCGGTGCCGGAACCGGAGGAGGAGCTCGGGCCGCCGCCGGTCTCCGCGGCGTGCCTGGCGGCGGCGGAGCAGGGAGCGCCCCGCGACGCGATCGACCTCAGGTCGACGGGCCCGAGCGCGATGGGGGGCCGCTCGCGGCAGGTGATCCGCGAGGCGCTCGAGGCGAAGGTGGCGCGGTTCCGCTACTGCCGCGACGCGGCGATCCGCGAGGGGGCCGACGCGTCGGCGGGGATCGCGCTGCGGTTCACGATCATCCCGTCGGGCGAGGTGTGTCAGGCCGAGGTGCTGTCGAACCCCTCGCACAACGACACGTTCGCCGCCTGCGCGCTCGCCGTCGTCCGCGGCCTGGCGTTCGGCGAGAGCCCGCACCAGGGCGAGGGCGACTACCGGCCGTCGGTGGGCGTGATCTACGCGTTCCAGGACACCGGCGTCGATTGAGCCGTCGGGAACCGGTCTTGCTGGCGCATCGTCGCTCCAGACACTATCCTCAGCGCGTGCCTGGAGTCCGTCCCGCTTCGCGGTCGTTGCGCCTGGTCGCCGTCCTGGCGTTCGCGGGGACGCTCGCCTGCGGCGGCAAGACCGAGCCGTGGACGGACGCCCTGCCGGGGCCCGAGGTGCCGGTGCCGGAGCCGGAGACGTGCGACGGCCTGGACAACGACCTGGACGGTGTCGTCGACAACGGCTTCCGGAACCCCGAGGACGGCACGTACGACCTGTACGAGCATTGCGGGCGGTGCGGCGCGACGTGCGAGGGGGCGATCGCGAACGCGGCGACGACGGCCTGCGAGGAGGTTCGCGAGCGGGTGTGGGCCTGCCGGGCGACGCTGTGTGCCGAGGGCTACACGCCGACGGTCGATCGCTCGCACTGCGTGCCGCTCGGCCCGCTGCTCTGCCGGGCCTGCGCCGACGACGGCGACTGCAACGTGTTCGGCGGCGCCTGCCGGGAGATCGGCGGCGAGCTGCGCTGTACGGCGACCTGCGGGGAGGCCGCGCCGGACGGCCGGGGCTGTCCGGAGGGCTACGATTGCGAGGACGGGCTGTGCCTTCCGGCCGGCGGGTCGTGCTGGTGCGGGCCGGGCGAGTACTTCGCGGTCTCCTGCGACCTCCCCACCCCCGACGGCGAGAGCTGCCTCGGGCACGCCGAGTGCCGGGACGGCGTGCTGTCGGAGTGCGCCGGGTCCGACGAGATCTGCGACGAGGTCGACAACGACTGCAACGGCGTCGTCGACGACCCGTACGTCGACGCGCGCGGGGTCTATTCCGTCGATATCCACAACTGCGGCGCCTGCGGCGTCGACTGCACGGAGACCAGCCTGCCCGGGATGGAGCTGACCTGCGGCGGCGATCCGTACGCGCCGCGCTGCCGCATCCTGTGCGCCGACGAGGTCGACGGCGTCCAGGTCGGCGACCGCCTCGACGCCGACCTCGACATCGCCAACGGCTGCGAGTGCACGGTCACCGCCGTCGACGACCAGGCCGGGCCGTTCGACACCTACGGCAACGAGCTGGACGTCAACTGCGACGGCGCCGACGGCGTCGTCGTCCGCTCGCTGTACGTCGCCCCCGACGGCCGCGACGAGAACCCCGGCTCGCCGTACTACCCCATGCGCTCGATCGGCGCGGCGGTGGCCCGCGCCGCCGACTCGCTGGCGACCGACGCGCCGCTGGCGGACGTGTTCGTCGCCGCGGGGACCTACGTCGAGGTGCTGCGCGTGCCGGACGGCGTGCGCGTCCACGGCGGCTACCGCAACGACTTCCTCGGACTGGCGCCCGAGGCGTTCCTGACGGTCGTGATCAGCGACGACGCCTCGGCGGCCCCCGGCGGCGCGGCGCTGGTGCTCGAGGGCGCCGGCGTGGCGCGGACGGTCGTCGAGGGGTTGCAGATCCGCGGCGCCGACGCTCCGGCCGCGGGGCGTCCCGCCTTCGGCGCCTGGGTCCGCTCGCCCGGCCCGGCGCTCGAGCTGCGCCGGACGACGATCCGCGCCGGCCAGGGCGGCGCCGGACAGCACGGAACCAACGGTACGGCGGGGATCGGGCCGTCGGCCGAGCCGTCCCCGGGCGACCCGCAGCGGCTGGCCGTGGAGTCGAGCCGGCACGACTGCCTGCGGACCGCGGAGAACGTGGTGCACGGCGGCGCCGGGGCGCCCAACGCATGTGGGACGGTCGATGTCTCGGGCGGCCGCGGCGGCGATGCCGACTGCTCGGCCTACGACGAGCGCGAGGGGACGGGTGCGGCGGGGAATCGCGGCGGCCCGACCGCCCCGGGCGGCGCGGGCGGCCTGGGCGGCTACGGCGCGCAGGGCCCCGCGTTCGGCGTGTGCGAGGAGTACGTCTGCTGCGGCGTGTTCTCGGTGCTGCCCGAGTACGAGCTGGCGGCGGACGGAGGCAACGGGACCAACGGGGCGCCGGGGAGCGCCGGCGCGGGGTGCGCCGACCCGCTGGGCGACCTGGTGGGCGAAGTCTGGACCCCCGCGGCGGCGACCGCGGGGGCGGCGGGCGGCCCCGGGGGCGGCGGGGGCGGCGGCTCCGC
>JAFGHH010000429.1 GCA_016930215.1 Deltaproteobacteria bacterium | reverse complement strand
TCGACCAGGAAGAACACGTCGGCCACCTGGATGTTCGTCCCGAACAGCAGGTCCCGCTCCTCCACCGGCCCGTGCGGCGGCAGCACCAGGTAGTAGTCGTCGGGCGGGATCCCGCTGGACGGGTCGAGCGGGTCCGCCGTCGGGTGCGCCCACTCCGCCAGGTCGTCCCAGCCGTCGTCGTCGGTGTCCGGATCCAGCGGGTCGGTCCCCGACGCGAACTCCTGCGAGTCCGGCAGCCCGTCGTTGTCGCTGTCCGTGTCGTGGAAGTCCGGCGTCCCGTCCTCGTCCGTGTCCCGCGGCGGCGTCGCCAGGTCGTCGTCCCCCGCCTCGTCCGCGTCCGGGTAGCCGTCGCCGTCCGAGTCGCGGTCCTGGAAGCTCGGCACGGTGTCCCCGTCCCGGTCCGTCGCCCCTTCCTGCAGGTCGAGGATCGCGTCCCCGTCCGAGTCCAGGTCCATGTAGTCCGGGACCCCGTCATCATCCGTGTCCGTCGGGTGCAGCGGGTCGTCCCCGATCTCCACCACGTCGAGGATCCGGTCCCCGTCGTTGTCCGGGTCGCGGAAGTTGCCGTCGCCGTTCCCGTCGGCGTCCACGTTCCCCTCTTCCTGGTCGCCGAGGCCGTTGCCGTCCGAGTCGAGGTCCTGGAAGTCGGGCGTGCCGTCGCCGTCCGAGTCGCGGGGCGGCGTGGCGCAGTCGAGGTCTCCGGCCTCGATCGAGTCCGGGATCGTGTCGCCGTCGCTGTCGTCGTCCAGCGAGTCCGGCGTGGTGTCGCCGTCACTGTCCAACAGGCCGTCGCCCTCGTCGACGTTGAGGATGTAGTCGTGGTCGAGGTCGTTCGTCGCGGTGCAGTTCGCCGGCCGCGGGACGTCCACCGGCACGTCGCCGTCCGTCGGCACGTCCCGGATGTCCGCCCCGCCGTCGTCCGTCTCCTCGGCCGGGTTGCTGCAGGCGAGCGACACCAGGACCAACGAAACCACCACCAGCAGACGACGCGGTTCAAGGTGCATCGGATACCTCCTCATGACGGTCGGACTATAGCGTGAAGTCCGGCGTTCGGCCACCGGCGGCGGGCCGGGCGCCTAGGGGGCCCCGGGCCGGCGTCGGCGAGTCGGGGTCCGGGGGTCGGCGCACCGTCCCGATCCGCGCGAAGACCTCGAGGAACGTCTTCGGGTCGTGCGGGGGCGCCGCCCCCTCCGGCGGCGGGCCGTTCCAATCGACCACCAGGCGTCCCTCCCGGTCGAACAGCAGGAGGCGCGGCAGACCCCGCAGCGTGAACGACCGCCCGAACACCTCGAGCGCCCCGCCCTCCGCACGGTCGGCATCGGTCGACAGGTCGACCTTCACCAGCACGGTCCCCTCGAGCGTCCGGCGGACCTGCGGGTCGGCGAACACCTCGCGCTCGATCTCCTTGCAGACGCCGCACCAGCGGGCGGTGACGTCCACCAGCAACGGTCGGTGCTCCGCCGCCGCCCGCCGCTCGGCGGCCGGCAGGTCGGTGTCCCACGCCAGCGGCTCGGCGTACGTCAGCGACGAGAACAGCCCGTAGAAGCCGATCGAAACCGCGACCACGCCGAGGCTCTTGCGAAGCGTGGCGAGCCCGCCCGCCCCGCGCAGCGGCAGATGGAGGCCGCCGACCGCGATGCCGGCCGCGACGAGCGCCGCGGCGAGGCCGAGGTAGGTCCACCCCGAGCGGAACACCTCGCCGACGGCCGGGAACGGCACCGCGATCAGGTACCCGGCCGTCGCGATCAGCAGACAGCCCAGGACCGACCGCACCGCGCTCATCCAACGCCCGCCCTTGGGCAGCGAGACCGCGAACGTGCCGAGCACCAGGAACAGCACCCCCAGGCCCATCGCGTAGACGAACAGGAAGCTGAACCCGAGGAACGGCGAGCCCGTGGAACCGATGTAGGCGAGGATGCCGAGCAGGAACGGTCCGGTGCACGGCGCCGCGATCAGCCCCGCCACCAGCCCCATCAGGAACGCGCCGAGGTACCCGCCGCCGAGCCCCACGCTGGAGAGCTTCGTCTTCCACGACGCCGGCACGTCCAGCTCGAACAGGTCGAACATCGACAACGCCATCGCCGCCAGCAGCACCGCCAGCCCGACGACCACGGCGGGGTGCGAGAGCAACGAACCGAACATCATCCCGCCCAGCCCGGCGACGAGGCCCAGCGTCGAGTACATCGCGGCGATCCCGAGCACGAACACCAGCGCCAGGAAGAAACCGTCCCGCCGGCGCTTCACGCTCCGCGCCCCGAAGATCGAGACCGTGATCCCGATCGTCGGATACACGCACGGCGTCAGACTCGACAGGAACCCGTAGCCGAACGCCAACAGGTAGGCCCACGCCAGCCCACCCTCGTCGATCGCCCGGGCGAACGAATCGGCTTCCATGGATGCCCGCTACTCCCCGGTCGCCGCGCGGAGCCCCTCTTCGACGCGCCGCTGCGCCTCGTCCAGCGCCTGCTCCGCCCCCTCCCGCGCCCGCTCCACGGTCTGCCGCGCCTCCCCCAACACCGACTCCCCCGCCGCGCCCGCCTGCGCGCCCACCTGCTCCAGCGTCGCGCCGAGCTCCTCCAGCTTCCGCCCCACGAGCTCCAGCCGCTCCGCCACCCGGTGCTCCGCCGTGAACTCGCCGACCGTCCGCGCCGCCTCCTGCGCGCAGAAGCGCACCCGCTCCACGTCCTCCCACGCAGCCCGGATCTCCTCCAGCGCCCCGCGGTCCGACACCGCCGCCGGGTCCTGCTCGAAGACCCGGCACCGCGGATCGCCCTCCGCCTGCTTCTTGCAGCCGCCGAACGCTCCGACCAGCGCGAAACCCACCCACACCAGGATGACGTGCCTCATGCGGCGCAGTCTATCAAGAGCACCAAGGCACGCAAACAAGCCGTCGGCGGTGCCGCCTCCGGTCGAGGGGCGGGACCCCCCGGGGCTCGCCCCGGGAGGCGGAGGGGAGGGGGAGGGCTCGGCAGGAAGAGGGGCAGGGTCTCGCGTCGCCCCGACAAGGTTAGCCGAATGCGTGCCGTCGGCCCCGACTCGACGAACGTCCCGAAACGCTTGTCGAACACCACGGAGGGGGGGGGGATCGAGATGTCTCGCCGGGAGACGATTGTGTCGCGGGCGGGGCCGGCCGTCTCGCCTCGATCGGCCGGGGGACGCCTGGGACTAGCGGCGGCGGCGACGGACGGCGACGGCCAGCAGGCCGAACAGCGCCCCGGCGAACAGGCCGAGCATCCCGGCGTCGCCGGTCACCGCGCAGCCGCAGCCGGAGCCGGACGACCCGTCGGGCGGGTCGATCGGCGGGTTCTCGGTGCCCGCGTCGCCCCCGGTGCAGACGCCGGACTGGCAGGACTGCCCGGGCGGACAGGAGGCGCCGTCGTCGGTCAGGCCGTTGCAGTCGTCGTCGAGCCCGTTGCAGACCTCGGTGTCGGCCCCCCGGAAGCTGCCGCCGCACTCGCTCCAGAACCCGCCGACGCAGGTCTGCGTCCCGGCCGTGCACTCCCCGGTGTCGGTGCCGCACGGCCGCGTGTCGCCCTCGGCGCAGGCGCACCCCTCGTCGATGATGCCGTCGCAGTCGTTGTCCAGTCCGTCGCAGATCTCCGGCGACGGCTCGACGGCCCCGGTGCACCCGCTCCACGACCCGCCGATGCAGGTCTGCGTGCCGGAGGTGCAGACGCCCTCGTCCAGGCCGCAGGGCCGCGTGTCGCCCTCGGCGCACAGGCACCCTTCGTCGATCGTGCCGTCGCAGTCGTTGTCCACGCCGTCGCAGATCTCGGGCTGCGGTCCGACGTAGCCCGTGCAGTCGCCCCAGGTGCCGTCCGTGCAGGTCTGCGTCCCGGATTGGCAGATGCCGGCGTCGACGCCGCACGAGCGGGTGTCGCCGGTGGTGCATTCGCACCCCTCGTCGACGACGCCGTCGCAGTCCTCGTCCAGCAGCCCGTCGCACACCTCGGGACCGGGCGTGGGAGCCGTGCAGCCGGTCCACGAGCCGCCGATGCAGGTCTCGGTGCCGTCGCCGCAGATCGTCGAGCAGCCGCGCGTGAGGTCCTCGTCGGTCCGCGTGTCGCAGTCGTTGTCGATCCCGTCGCAGACCTCCTCGGTGGTGCGGCGCGCGATGCCGTCGAGGACCGACTCGAGCGAGCTGGTGTCCTCGGCGCGCTGGTAGCACGGGTCGGGAGTGGTCGGCGTGTCGCCGGCCGGGTTGCAGCCCGGGATGTAGGTCCCGCTCTGGTAGGCCATCCGGTTGAGCGTCAGCGCATCGACCCCGTCGCCGAAGCCGACCACGTACAGCGTGGTGCCGGTGGCGCGCAGGGCCTCGGCGTGCTCCACGGGCAGGAAGCGCGTGGCCGCGTCGTAGGGGTCGCACCACTGCCAGCCGTCCGTGATCAGTACCGCCACCCGCCGCGTCGAAGCGTCGCTCATCGGAGGGTACGCGGCCGCCACGTCGAGGGCCTGGTACATCGGCGTCCAGTTGCCGCCGGTGGGCGGCGGCGTCTCGAGGTACGTGGCGACCGCCGCCGCCGTCCGCTCGCCGATCGGCACCGCCACCGAGCTGACGTCGCAGTGGTTCGGGTTGGGGAACACCAGCAGGCCGAAGTTGATCGACTCGTCGAAGCGCGTCGTGATCGTGCTGACCGCCTGCCGCGCCGCCTCCCACTTCGTGATCCCCGACGGCACGCTGCCGGTGACCATCGAGCTCGACTTGTCGAGGATCAACAACAGGCTCGGCTTGTCGCACTGGGCCTGCGCCGCTCGCGGGACGATCGACGCCGCCAGCAGACCCGACACCGCCACGAACAGGATTCTGCGCATCGCTCTCCTCGCCTTCCTCGCGGGACCCGCGCCCCGCGCCCCCGCCGGTCCGCCGCCTAGTGCGTGATGTTGATCTGGTACCCGCCGCAGGCGCTGGAGGAATACCCGTCGATCCAGAGGTAGTACACGCCCGGGTCGAGCGTGGCCGTCACGCTGCTCTGGAGGCTGCACGAATCGTCGTTGCAGGCGACGCGCGCCGTCGAGCTCGGGTCGTTGCACACGCGGCGCAGGTCGAGGATCGAATCCCAGTCCGTGTCGCCGCCGCAGGTGTCGAACGTGTACTCGCCGCGCGTGGTGACGACGAAGTAGTAGACGAAGTCCAGGCCGCCGCTGCCCCGGCTGCAGGCCACCGAGTCGTCCCGGGCGTTGATCCAGTACCACGGGCACGTGTTGCCCGAGACGTCGGCGGCCGTCCCGATGTCGATCCACGACGGCTCGCCGCAGGCGTCGCCGCCGAGGCTCGAGGGTGCCGAGAAGTAGACGTGCAGCGCGTAGTCGCTGCCGGAGACGTACGAGGAGAAGGTGTCGAGGATGATGTAGTAGGTGCCGGCGGGCTGGTCGAGCAGCACCAGCTCGCTGCGCAGCGTGGACCGCGCGTCGTCGTTGCAGCCGATGTCCGTCCCGCCGCCGCAGCTGCCGCGGACGTAGATCAGCGTGTCGAACCCCGAGCCGAACGTGTTGATCGAAACGTCCGTGGTGGCCGTCAGCGTGTAGCGGAACACCACGTCCCGCCCGCTCGTGCCGCCGCAGCTGCCCGAGTAGTCCGCGCTGGCGCCGGTGATCGTGCCCGTGAAGAGGCCGCCGCCCGTGACGTCGATCGGCGCCGCGCAGCTGTCGCCCGGAACCCCGCCGCCGCTGGAGCACACGCCGTCCAGGCACGACTCGGTGGACGCGCAGGCGTGGTCGCACGAGCCGCAGTGGTTGCGGTCGGAATCGGTATCGACGCAGTAGCCGCCGCACGCCGTCGTGCCCGACGGACAGCTCACCGTGCACGCGCCATCGACGCACGCCTCCGATCCCGTGCAGGTGTGGCCGCACGTACCGCAGTTGTCGGGGTCGATGTCGGTGTTGACGCAGACGCCCGAACAGTCGGTCTCCCGCCCGGTGCAGTCGCAGATCCCGGACTCGCAGACCTGGTCGTCGCGGCAGGCGTGACCGCACTCGCCGCAGTGGTCCGGGTCGGTGGCCAGCGTGACGCAGAGGCCGCTGCAGTTCACTTGGCCCGTCGGGCACAAGACGCCGCACACCCCGGCCGTGCACGCCTGGCCCGCGGGGCAGCCGTGGCCGCACTCGCCGCAGTTGCGGGGGTCGTTGTCCGTGTCGACGCACGACCCCGAACAGTCCATCAGCCCCGAGGGACAACCGCCGCCGCTGCACGTGCCGCCCGAGCACACCTGGCCCGGGTCGCAGGCGTGTCCGCACTCCCCGCAGTTGTTGAAGTCCGAGGCCAGCGACACGCACACCCCGGAACACCCCGTGTAGCCGTCGGGACAGCGGATCCCGCAAACGCCGCCGTCACACAGCTCGCCCGCACCGCAGGCGTGTGCGCACTCCCCGCAGTTCTCCTCGTCCTTCTGCAGGTCGACGCACCGCCCCGAACACTCGGTGAATCCGACCGGGCATCCGGACTGGCACGCCCCGTCGAAACACGGTTCGCCGGCGCCGCACGCATTGCCGCAATCCCCGCAGTTGTCGGGGTCGTTCTGCAGGTTGGTGCAGACCCCCCCGCAACTCGTCTGGCCCGTCGGGCAGTTTCCGGAGCAGACCCCGTTGGTGCAGGTCTGGCCCGGGTCGCAGGCGTTGCCGCAGGTGCCGCAGTGCAACGGGTTGGTCTGCGTGTTGAAGCACTCCCCGGCGCACAACTGCTGGCCGCTCGGACACGCACAGACCCCCGCTTGGCAGAGTTGGCCCGCCGGGCAGACGTTGCCGCAGCCGCCGCAGTTGCTCCGGTCGGTCTGCACGTTCGTGCACCCGTCCGGACACCAACGCTCCCCGGCCGGGCAGTCGTCGGTGGCCTGGGTCGAGCAGCCGAACCCCGCGAGCAGAACCAGCAGTGCAAGTCCAGACATCCAACGCATCGCATGACCTCCATCCCACCGGCCTGCCGCCGGCGCTTCTTCTCCCGGAAGCCCGGGTAGACTAGCCCAGTCGGGCGCTTCCGGCAAGCCGTCCGACCGGCCCGCCGCCGGCCTCACGCACCAAAGGACTGTCGCTTGCCGGCCCGGCAGGCTAGACTACGCTCGGTCGAACGGACCGCCTCGGGCGGGCGGAGGTGGAGATGCGCGGGTCCGCTGGTCGCTTCCTGGTCGTCGCCGTGATGCTGCTGGCCGCTGCGGGCTGCGGCCGCACCGAGCTCGATTCGCGGCCGTGGCATGACTACGACGCGGGACGTCCCGTCATCCCGCCCCCGGACGTCGGCCCGGACCGGCCGCCGGACGCGGTGCCGGACGTGGAACCCGACGTGGAACCGGACGTGGAACCCGACGGGATGCCGGACGTCCTCCCCGACGACGCCGACACCTACGAGTTCCACGGCCTGTCCTGCATGTCGGCCGCCCTCTGCGCCTTCTGTTGCCCGGCCGGCGACTACGGCTGCATGATGGGCTGCGTCGGCGCCGCCGACCCGTCCGAGAGCGCCACCCTGATGGAAATCGTCAGCTGCGCCATGGGTGCCGGCTGCGGCGCCGACA
The DNA here is from genome assembly GCA_016930215.1 of Deltaproteobacteria bacterium. Lineage (GTDB taxonomy): Bacteria > Myxococcota_A > Polyangia > DRWM01 > JAAZOP01 > JAAZOP01. Next base: position 1,059 of record JAFGHH010000429.1, on the reverse strand, counting down.
TGGGCTGCCTGATGGAGGAGTGCGCCGACGCGCTGTCCGCCTGCGGCGGCGGCCCCGGCGGCACCGGCGGCTGCCTCAGCCTCGCCTGGTGCCTCGTCTCCTCCGGCTGCGCCTCGGTCGCCGAGTGCGAGGAGCAGGGCCTGTGCTACCAGACCTGCTTCGGCGCCGCGCGCCCCGAGGCCGTCGGCGCCGCCCGCGAGCTCGTCGTCTGCATCGCCGGCGACTGCCTCGCCAGCTGCGCCGGGGGCCTGACGAGCATGGATTGCCTGGCGTGTCTCGCCACCAACTGCCTCTCCGCCCTCAGCGGCTGCATCGGCCTCTGACGCCGCCGCCCCGGAGACCCATGTTCCGCACGGCCGCCCTGCTCCCGCTCCTGGCCGTCCTCCTCCCGCTCTCGGCGTGCGGCAAGCACCCCTGCACCGTCTACGCCGACAAGCTCTGCGCCGACCTCGGCGCCGGACACCAGGAGTGCCGGAACGCCCGGCGGGCCGCCGAGGAACCGACCGACGAGATGCGCGCCGTTTGCGAGGAGGCCCTCCGCTCCTACGACGACGTGCTGCGCGTGCTCCGCCGGGCGCCGCCGGCGCCCGCCCCGCCGACCACCGGGACGCTCGCCCCCGCCGCCGACGCCGGCCCGCCGCCCGAACCGTAGTCCCGCCGCCCCGTTTCGCGCTCCCCGGCCGTGCCATTCGCTTGACGTACCGCACGAGGCCTGTCTATGCTTCCTGCGGCCGCGGGGGGGCAGAACGTCGCAACGACGGCCTTGCCCAGCCCGTGGTCGGGAGGTAGAGGTCATGGCGCGCATCCTGACGACCCTCGCAATCGTTACGCTGGCGGCAGCGCTCGGCTGCCCCGGCAACGGACCGGGACCGGTGGAACCCAACGGCGGCGACGACCAACCGGTCGCCGATGTCGGCACGGAGCCGGCCGAGGCGGTCGAGCCGCCGCCCCCGCCGCCCCCGCCGACCGAGTACGGTGGCCCGCCCGGCACGCTCAAGGTCTCCGCGACCTTCAACGGCAGCCCCGTCGATGCCCCGATCGAGGTCCGGCGCACCGGCC
>JAFGHH010000428.1 GCA_016930215.1 Deltaproteobacteria bacterium | reverse complement strand
GGAACGCCGGTCTGGGCCATGCCGAACGGCCCCGGGTTCATCCCGAGCAGGACGATCTCGCGCGGCGCGCCCCCCCAGCGCGCGAGATAGGCCTCGCACGGCGGCCAGGCGTAGGCCAGCGGATTGTAGACGTAGGCCGTCGGCGGGCCGAAGTGGAGCCGAGCGACGGCATCGCGGAGGTCGCGCGTGATCTGGAGCAGCGACATGGAGGGAAGGGTACAGGGGAGAGGGGAGCGGGGCCAGGGGTGGAAGGGGCTACGGGTTGGTGCCGGCGCCGACGTTGACGTTGACGTTGACGCCGGCGGCCGCTCCGCGTGCCTGCGCGGCTTGCGCGCGCGCGGCGGCGGCCTGGGCCCGCGCCTCGGCGGCGGCCTCGCGCGCCTCGGCGGCGGCCTCGCGCGCCTGGCCGGCCTGCACACGCACCGCGGCGCCGACGCCCGGCGTCACGACGACGGCGCCGCCGCCGCGCGGACCGGGAGTCACGACGACCGCGCCGTGGCCCTGAGCGCCCACCGAGACGGCGGCGCCGACCTCTGCGGCGGCCGCGCCGGCCTCTGCGGCGGCCGCACCGGCCTGGGCCGCAGCCTCGGCGGCCTGACCGGCCGCCTCGGCCGCCTGACCGGCCGCCTCGGCCCGGATCCCGGCGCGGACGGCGATGCGGGCCTGGACGCGGGCGAGGTGCGCCTCGCGCTGCGCCTGGCGGGCCTCCTTCAGCGCCTCGCGGCGCTGCACGCGAGCCTCGGCGCGGGCCGCCCAGGCGGCCCGGTGCGCCGTGCGGTAGGCCTCGATCGCCTCGCGGCGCTCGACGGCCACCTTGGCGTGCCAGGCGGCGTTCGCCAGCTCGAACCGCGCCTTGACGTCGGCGGCCTTGGCCAGCTCGTCCGCCCCGGCGACCTCGGCCAGCACCCCGACCCGGTGGGCGATGCGCGCACGACGCAGCTCGATCTGCGCCCGCCACATCGGATGCCGCACGGGAGCCAGCACCGCCACGGCGTCGAGGTCCGGCTTGGAAAGATCGATGGAGTGCCGCAGGATCAGCGCGTCGGCCAGTCGATCCGTCCAGTCGTCCCAGCGGACGACGGCCGCGGCCACGACCGCGGGGTCGACCGTCGCGACGGGGGCATCGACGGCGATCTGCACCGCCTTCGGCGCCTCGGGGGTCGCTTCGACGACCTCCTTCTTGTTGCCCGCGGTCACCTCGACCTTGCCGTCCAGCACGACGATGTCGGTGGTCGGCTTCTCGAGGCCGACCTCGACCGCGAACACCGTGCCGACCACCTCGGTGACGCCGGCCTCGGTCTTGACGCGGAAGTACGACCCTTCCTGGCCGCTCGGGGCGACGGTGAAGTGCGCCGCACCCGCCAGGACCTCCAGCTCGACCTTGCGCATGCCGTCCTCGACAAACGCCTCGGCCACCAGAAGCTCGGTCAGTTCGTCGAGATCGATGAGCGAGCCGTCGGGCAGGTCGAGCTCGGCCTGTCCGCCCTCGGCGACGGCGATGATCGTACCCGCCGGGATCGAGGCGCCCTCCGCCAGCGGCTGCGGGCCGCCTTCCTCGATCGACTCGACGGTGCCCTCGACGAACGCCAGCACCGGCTCGTCGGCCACCGTCTGGACTTCCTCCGCCGCGGGCGTCGTCGGCTCGGCCGGCGTCGTCGGCTCGGCCGGCGTCGTCGGCTCGGCCGGCGTCGTCGGCTCGGTCGGCGTCGTCGGCTCGGTCGGCGCTGCCGCCTGCTCGGTCGGCGTCGTCGGCGCAGCCGCCGGCTCGTCCGCAGGCTCGGACTTCTTCTTGCACGCCCCTCCCGCCAGGCCCAGGGCCACAATCACCAGCAGTACGGTTCGGATCCGGTCCATTCGTTCCTCCTCTCCGGATGGGCCTTTCCGCCCACCTCCACGAAACGGCCGATCCTTGCACGAATCGAGAAATTGGCAAGTCGACCCTTGCGGCGACCCCTCGCCGCCGGACGGCGGCACGGGCTGTCGCGCGGCGGCGGATGTGCGATGATGCGCCGCGGAGGGACGACGGTGGACGAGCTGCAACGGCTGCTCCTGGAGCTGCGCCGGTTCACCAAGGCGCGGGACTGGGAGCGCTACCACGACCCGAAGAACCTCGCGATGGCCGTCGCCTCGGAGGCCGGCGAGCTGTGCGACGTGCTGCGCTGGGTCGATAACTCGGAGGCCGACCGCTTCGCCCGCGACCCGAAGCACCGGGCGCGCATCGCCGAGGAGGCCGCGGACGTCGGCCTGCTGCTGCTGATGCTGTGCGACCGGGCCGGCATCGACCTGCTCCAGGCGATGCGCGCCAAGCTCGGCCGCAACCGGGAAAAATACCCGGCCGAGGCGTGGCGCGGAAAGGCGTGGGAAGGTCAGGCCCTCGGGACGCCGCCGGGCGCAACGGCCAGGGCCCCGCGCGTCGCCGCGGGGACGGTCCGGCCGGCGACGGGCGAGCCGGGACTGGCCGGGGTCGATGCGTGTCCCGGCGGCTGGGTCGTCGCGCGGGCGGACGCGGGACTGCGCGAGGTGACCTTCGAGCGGGTCGAGCGGCTGGACGAGCTGTTCCGCGAGGCGGCGCAGGGACGGGTGTCGGTGGCGCTCGACCTGCCGATCGGTCTGCCGGAGAGCGGCCCGCGGGCCTGCGACGCCGCCGCGCGCAAGCGGCTGGGTACGCCGCGGGCGTCGAGCGTCTTCTCCCCGCCGTGCCGGGCGGCGTTGCACGCCGACGACTTCGCGGCGGCCGGCGCGGCGAACCGCAAGGCCTGCGGCCGCGGGCTGACGCGGCAGATCTTCGAGCTGTTCCCGCGGCTGCGCCAGGTCGATGCGTTGATCACGCCGGCGCTGCAGCAGCGGGTGCGCGAGGCGCACCCCGAGCTGACCTTCGCGGTGCTGGCGGGCGGCGGCGGCCTGCAGTTCCCAAAAGCGACCGCGGCGGGACGCAAGGAACGGCTCGCGCTACTCCGCCCGCTGCTCGGACCGCTCGACCTGCTCGCCCCGCGCCGGGAGCTGGGGCGCGAGGCGGTGCGCCCCGACGACCTGTTGGACGCGGCGGCGTGCCTCGTGACCGCCCACCGGATCCGCCACGGCCGCGCGCTGGTGCTGCCGGAAGGAAAGCCGGAGCGCGACGCGCGCGGACTGCGAATGGAGATCGCGGCCTGAAGAGGCGGCACAGCCCCCGACGCGAACGACCTCACTCCGGCGGGGACTCGAGCCGGGTGGGGCGCGTCCACCGGCGCCACGCCCGGCGGACGTAGGCGAAGCGCTCGGCCACGGTCGGATAGCGGCGGGTGAACCACCGGACCAGCGCCGCGGTTTCCTCCACCTCCTCGTCGCTGAGTGGCACTCGGATCCGCCGTTCGAACTCCGCGGGCGGCAAGGGACGCTCGAGCGACCCGCTGGGGTCCGTACCGACGGGCGGTTCCCGGGAGGTCACGGTCCACCTCCCGTTCGTCGTCGCAGCGCCTCCAACAACCGCAGGTCCGCCACGTCCTTGTCGCGCCCGGCCCAGCGCTTGGTGAGGATCAGGTCGTCCAGGCTCGGGACGGCGACGGCGGTGGCGTCGTCCCAGCGCAGGAGCTTGCGCCGCGCCCAGGCGTCCGCGTGGGCCAGCGTTGCACCGTCGACCGGTCGGCCGTGGCGCGCGAGGAGCACGTCCACGTGCTCGTCGTTCTCCAGGACGTAGCGCCCCGCGCGGCGCGCCTCGTCGGGCGGGCGGGTCGGGCGCAGGCCCAGCGGAGCCAACGCCGCGTTGAGGGCCTCGACGTCGTCGGGGTCGATCCACAGGTCGTAGTCGGCGGTCAGCACCGGCAGGCCGTAGGCCACCATCGCCCGACGACCGATCAGCAGCGCCCGCGCGCCGCTCGCCGCGATGGCGCGGAACAGATCGCCCTCGTCGAACGCGGGTCCTTCCATCGCCCCGACTCTATCTCGTTCGTTCCGGTCGGGGAAGCCGGAGCGCGACGCCCACGGACTGCGGATGGAGATCGCGGCCTGAGGGGGCCTTGGTCCCGGCCGGCGCACCACGACGGCTCCGGCCGGTCGGGACTACGGCGCCCCGCCCCGCACGCAGCGGATCCGGACCCCGGACGCGAGGGTCTTGGCGACGGGCGCCAGCCCGCCCTCGGCGAAATCGACGCACCAGGCATCGGACGGCCGGGACGCGACCGTGGTCGCGGACCAGAACCTCGCCGCCGGCGTGGCCGGGAAGAGCGTGGAATCGGTCGCCGGGGTCGTGCGCCGGTCGCTCACGATGCTCGTCAGCTCCCCGACGTCCGGCAGGCGCCAGTCGTCGTGCCTGCCCCACTCGAGCGCCTCGCAGAAGGCCAACGCCATCGGCCAGCCCCGGAACGACGGCACCGACCCCCGACTGCAATCGGGGCCGACCTGGTCGTCGGGGCACCCCTGCCATTCGCGGCCGGTGACCTGGTCGAGGACGATCGGTTCCTCCGCCACCGGCTCGGAACGGACGAAGCGCCGCTCCGGACGCTCGCGGTCCCCGGAGCGCACGCAGCGCACGGCGGCACCGGTCGTACGAGCGAGCTGGCGGACGTATCCGCTCGTGGTGTCGATGCCGGACACCGAAAACTCGACCGCCCACGCGTCCGTCGGGTCGAAGGCCGAAGAGGACGACCAGACCTGGCTCCGAAGCACATCTCCGGCCCCGGACAGGGGATGGAACGCCGGGTGGGCGGGGACGCCGGCCGTCTGCCCGAAGTCGAGCAGCGTCTGGAGCTCGAAGCGGTCGGGCAGCCGCCAATCGGCGTGTCCGCCCCAGGCCAGGCCGTCGCAGTATCCGAGCGCGGCGCCCCAGACGTGCGGACCCGAGGAGCCGCTGCAGCCTTCCGCCGTCGCGATCTGGCCCGCGTAGCACCGCTGCCAGTCGAGGCCGGTCACTTCGTCGTGAAGCACGGGTTCCGACCCGACGGCGATGTTGGTAAACCGCGTGTCCTCGGGATTCGCGGTGTCCCACCCATACTGCGCGTCCTGGCCGCAGAACGGGGTGGTCGAACAGCCGCTCGCCCCGCCCCCGTCCGGGCAGGCGAACGGCCCGGCGAGGTCGAAGCACCTGCGCTGGTTGGTGTCGGGCTGGGGCCAGTCGGGGCCGGGAGCATTGCACTCCGTCGTGCCGCACGACCCGGGCGAGACACAGATGCCGCCCGAACAGATGTCGTACGAGTAGTCGATCCCGGGGATCGCGAGCGTGCAAGGAGTGAAGTCCGGCCTGGCCGTCCACTCGGTCGGGTCGGCCTCCGGCCGACACCACTGGCATTCGTTCTCGGGGTTCACCGCCCCCGCCGCGTAGGCGCCGTCGGCGATGCGGCAGCCGGGAACGGCGTCGACATCCGCCTCCGCGTCGACCTCCTCCTCGGCGTCGGCGTCGGCGTCGGCGTCGGCGTCGGCGTCCGCCTCCGCATCGGCATGCGTGTCCGCGTCGGCGTCCGGACCCGCGTCGGCATCGGACGGATCGCCGACGACGGAGCCGCAGGCGCCCGCGGCCAGGCCGAGGAGCACGCACAGCGGCAGCCATGAGCCACGGAGCAATGTGGTCGTCATCGGCAACTCCCCGTTCCCGCCGGCCGCGGCCGGCGGACGGGTCGAGGATAGCAGGCGGAGCGGTCTACCGGTAGGGCGGGGCCTTCTTGAAGATCTTCTCGTCGAGGCCGCCGAGCTTCTTCGCGTAGTGCTCGAGCAGGAACTGCGG
>JAFGHH010000059.1 GCA_016930215.1 Deltaproteobacteria bacterium | reverse complement strand
GGGGCGGAGTCCTCGGGGAACGCCTCCGTGATCTGCCGCGCCGTCCACTCCGCCGTCGGATTCGACGTCACGTTGAAGTGGCGGATGGTGCGGCGGTCATGCGCCAGGACCAGGAAGACATACAGCACGCCGAAGCGGATCGTCGGGACGGTGAAGAAGTCGATCGAGGCGAGCGTGGAGACGTGGTTGTCGAGGAACGTGCGCCAGTTCTGCGACGGCGGCTTGTCGTGCCGGACCATGTACTTCGCGACGGTGGCCTGCGAGACGTTGATGCCGAGTTTGACCAACTCGCCATGCACGCGAGGCGCGCCCCACGGATTCTCGGACGAGAACTTCCGGATCAGGTCGCGGACGTCCTGCGGAACCGGTGGTCTTCCGGGACGCCGGCGCTTGCTGCGGCACGTCCAGTAGAGCCGCCAGCCGCGACGATGCCACGCGATGACGGTCTCGGGCTGGACGATGCGCACGGCGTCTTTCCACCCGGACCAAAGGCGGGAGAGCCAGACCCACAAGACCCGGTCACGCAGCGCCAGTTGGCGGCGAGGGCGGGCCGGGCGGAGGGCGACGTCGAGTTGGTGCCGGAGCGCCACGTTTTCCGCGGCAAGTTCCTTCGTCCGGGTGATGGCGCGCCAGATCGCGCGGGCCGCGTCGCGGATGATGCCGAGCATGGGCGGCTTCCCTACCACGGCGGGTGGCGGAAAGCCCTACGATTCCGTGGCGGACCGAGTTTCCAGCAGGGACACCCCCTCCGCGTCTGGCTCGCCACCCTGGCCGAGCACCTGTACATCGCCGCCTTCTCGCAGCTCCACGTCGCCCGAGCGCTTGGCGAGTACGGCACGCCCCTCGCCTCGCCTCTGCCGCCGGGCGCTGCCGCCGGCCGCACCGTGCCGGACGTCCCTGCCCTGCACCGCCTCGTCCGCCGCGCGTTCCAGCTCAGCCGCAACCTCCCCGACGAGTTGCTCCACGAGTTCGAGCGGCAGACGGCCGCGATGCCCAGGACCACCGAGGCCGAGCGGCTCGTCGTCCAGCGCGTCGGACAGGACGTCTTCCGCGACGGCCTCCTGACGGTCTGGGAGGGACGCTGCGCGGTCTCCGGCCTCGCGGTCCCCGAGCTGCTGCGCGCCAGCCACATCAAGCCTTGGGCCGACTGCGCCACCGACGCCGAGCGCCTCGACACGTTCAACGGCCTCCTGCTCGCCGCGCACCTCGACGCCGCGTTCGACGCTGGCCTGATCACCGTCGAAGACGACGGCACCGTGGTCGTGTCGAAGACGCTCGACGAAGCCGCGCGCGCCGTGCTGGGGCTCAACCGCCCGCGGCGCATTCTCGGGCTCCAGGACGGCCACCGCGTCTACCTGCCGTGGCATCGGACCAAGGTGTTCAAGGAGGCGGAGGCGCACCGGTGCAGATGATCAACATCGCGCAGGTGGCATGGCTGAGGGCGGGTGCTCCTCAAAATGAGCCGATGGGCTTGTTGCGGCCACCTAGGTATATATACCAAGGTGGCAGCAATGGCGCTCAGGAACGACCGTTGTTGTAAAACGCAATAATTACGTGATCTTGTTGTTCGTGGTGGCACGGCTCTTGCCGAGTCGCTGAGAATGGTATATATACCTGACCATGGTGGCGCTTCCTGACCGGGCGCGAAAGCTCATCGTGGCCCACTTCCGGGGTGGGGGTGACCATGTATTCCGCCGCCGCGAGCTCGACGCCATCTTCGAGAACAGGAGACTCGAGTGGGGCCTTCCGAGGACGCTGCGGTTCTCGCGCGTCGTGGACGTTCTGGTTGAGGCGGGTGAGCTCGAGGCTGTCCGTCTCGTGCCGGCAGGCGCAGCAACTGGAGCAGTAATCCGCTACCTGCACGGCACCCCCTCTCCCTACGCCGTCGCTCTGTCGATCACGGAGCAGACGTACCTGACGCACGGCACGGCCCTGTTCCTACATCAAGTCACCGACCAGTTACCAGCCACCATCTACGTGAACCGCGAGCAGAGCCAGAAGCCCCCGAGTCCGATGCCGCTCACCCAGCCCGCGATCGATCGGGCGTTCATGGGGCAGCAACGGCGGTCACAGCTTTCCTACCGCTACGGCGATTACCAGTTCACCATGCTGAGCGGCAAGCACACCGGCCGCCTGGAGGTCGTATCGGTGAAGCACGGCGCCGGCGAGGAACTGCCTGTCACGAGTCTGGAACGAACGCTCATCGATGCCGCGGTTCGGCCCGACTACGCGGGCGGAGTTCACCAGGTTCTGGCCGCCTACCGGAATGCCCGGGACCGACTATCGATCAACCGGCTCATCGCTACGCTGGCGAACTTGAACTACGTCTACCCCTACCACCAAGCGATCGGGTTCTACCTCGAGCGTGCCGGGTACCCGGCCGAACGCCTCGACCGACTCCGTGAGATCGCCCGCGAGTTCGACTTCTACCTTGCACACGGGTTGCAGGATCCAGCCTTCGACACGTCATGGCGGATCTTCCACCCGAAGGGCATGTAGCTTCTGGACCTCGGCGACCACGAAGTCGAAGTAGAAATCGTAGTCGTGCGGAACCCCGCCCCGGACGGAGTTTTCCACGGCGGGCCAGTCCGCGCGGTGGAAGTTCCGGTATCGCTCCAGACGCCCGAGTAGGCCGAGGGGCACCTCCTTGGCGACGAACGCTGCGCGAATGTGGGTAAGGTTCTCCTCGGTGGAGAGATCCACCTTCGCCTCGGTGATCGCGCTGTGGATGTCGTAGAAATCGCGCGCCCGCGGCGCCGGATGCGCCCGCTTGGGGTATTCATCCATCTGCTGACAGATGGCCCGGAGCTTCTCGATCGCGATCATCGCTGGCGAGTAGACGTAGAACCGGAAGCCATCGATTTCCGCCGGCTGCCTCGGCTCGCAGTACTCGTGCTTGCTGATCTGGATCTCGACGCGGCGCGCTTGCGCCGGACCGACGACCGTCGCATCGCGGCGGACTCGGTCGAGGTCGCCGCCGGCATCGTCCCATCGCGCCTTGGTCGTCAACTTGAACTCGAGCTGGTAGCCGGACTGTCGCTCCTCGCCTCCGCGGGGAGGCCGGCGGTCCAGCTTCGTGTCGAAGACGACCATGCCGGATCGGGCGAACTGGTTCCGCAGAGTGCTGAACAGCTTCTGGCGGATTCGCTCGAGGTCGTCGAAGTCGCCGGGGATGGAGTAGTCCAGATCCTGCGAAGTGCGTCGCCCGACGCCGTGTACCAAATCCAGGGCGTTACCGCCCTTCAGCACGAGCAGTTCCATCAGGTCGTCGTCCGAGCACAGGGCGATGATGACGTTCTTGCGGATGTCTCGCAGTTGGGGGTCGACGATGGGGTCCACCCCCGACGACGCCCGGTGCGCTGCTCCGCCGGCCCGGCGCGAGTCCGGCATCTTCGGGTCCCGGGGCTGGTCGGCATCACCTGCCACGTCGGGCGCAGACTATCCGGCCGGCGGGCGACATGACAACAGATCGTTCGTCTCGCGGAGCCGGCCATCATCGTTGCGGACCGTCGCCCGAGACGCGGCGCCCTTGGTCCCGCAGTCGTCGCAAGCAGGCGCTCGAGCAGCGCCTGCGGAGCGCCTCTACCCGATCGAGTCCCACGTCGCCGAGAAGCTGCACGCGTACACGCTGCCCCGGCAGCGGGAGAACTCGCGGGTGAAGGACCTGCCCGACCTGGCCCTGCTCGGGCGCATCCGGGAGATCGATGCCACGCCTCTGCGGCAGGCGCTGGAGCGGACGTTCGCCTTCCGCAAGACGCACCCGCTGCCCGTGGTGATCCCCGCGCCACCGGAGTCGTGGGAGATCCCGTACCGGCGCATGGCCGATGAAAACGATCTCCAGTGGCGGACGCTCGCGGACGTTCTCTCGGCCGTCGGCAGCTTCCTCGATCCCGTCCTCCGCGGCGAGCCGGTTCGACGTTGGTCACCAACGACGTGGACGTGGAGCCAAGCCTGATCCGAAAAAGAAGATGGACAGCGGTCGAGCCGCCCCGCCCCCGGCCGAAGCCGAGGACGGGGCGGTCAGGAGGGTGGTGCTGGTCGTGGGGTGGGTCCGAGGAAGCTGAGACGCGGACGGCGCCGTCCACATGACGGACTACACGACGGACTACTTTGTGTGACGCACCGTGACGCCGGGTGACGCTGTGTGACGCTGAAGCTCGCGGAGTCGCTCAATTCACGAATGATGTCGAATGGCTACCGTGGATTGGGAAGCTAGCACTCTACCACTGAGTTAATCCCGCATCGCACGGGCGATCCCTACCGGGAACCCGCATTGGTGTCAAGGGGTTCCCCGGGATCGACCGGGTCGCTGGCGCCGGCCGCCATCCAGCGATTCGGTCGGTGGGGAGCCGCTGGAGGAGCCGCTGGAGGAGCCATTTGCTCCGGATGCCGGCTCGCCGGGCGGACGGCCGACGCGGGCGAGGAGAGCTACCGGCACGGCGGCGGAGCCTCCGACGGCGGGCGAGGAATGGTCGACTTGCCTCCCTGACCGAAATGTCGCCCACATCACTTTGGTCTTGACCAAATTGCCGCGGACGATAGGATGGTCGCGTGGAGCGGAAGCGGCCGCTGTATCGGGCCATGGTCGAGCGTCTCGCCTTCGGCCACGGCAAGATGGCGTTCCTCGCCGGCCCACGCCAGGTCGGCAAGACTACCCTCGCCCGACAGCTCCTCCCGGCCTCGCCCGCAGGCCTCTACTTCACCTGGGACGATCCCGTCTTTCGTCGGGCGTGGCTCAAGGACCCGGCCGCGCTCGTGCCGCGCACGGTCGGCAGCTCGCCCGTCGTCGTCTTCGACGAGTTGCACAAGGCGCCGCGCTGGAAGGGCAGGCTCAAGGGCCTGTGGGACCTTCGGGGCACGGAGGCGCGGATCCTCGTCACCGGCAGCGCCCGGCTCGACCTGTTCCGACGGGGAGGGGACAGCCTCGTCGGTCGCTACTTCCTCTTCCGGGTTCATCCCTTCTCGCTCGGCGAGGTGGCCGGCACCCCGGTCCCTCCCGCGGGACTGGCCGCGGCGGCGGCGCGTCCCCTGCCCGGGAAGTCGCGCGAGCTGGCGGTCCTGCTCGAGCACGGAGGGTTTCCCGAGCCGTTCCTGCGGCGCGATTCGGCCTTCACCAACCTCTGGCGGCGCACGCGCACCGAACGGCTGATCCGCGAGGACCTGCGCGACCTGAACCGCGTCTCCGAGGTGTCGGTCGTCGAGGCGGCGGTGGCGCTGCTGCCCGAGCGGGTGGGCTCGCTGTTCTCGATGAAGTCGTTGGCCGAGGACGTCGAGGTCAGCCCGGCGACCGTCAAGCGCTGGATGGACTGGCTCTCCCGCCTCTACCTCGTGCACGCGGTTCCGCCGTACGAGCGGCACGTGGCGCGGTCGCTGAAGAAGCAGCCCAAGGTCTACTTCTGGGACTGGTCCGAGGTCCCGGCGCCCGGCGCGCGTTTCGAGAACCTGGTTGCCGGCCACCTGCTGAAGGCGGCCCATGCGTGGACCGACTCGGGAGTCGGCACGTTCGACCTGCGGTTCGTCCGAGACAAGGAGAAGCGCGAGGTCGACTTCCTCGTGGTTCGGGACCGCAAACCGTGGATGCTGGTCGAGTGCAAGGCGTCGGAAACCGCGCCGTCCCCGCACCTGGTCCGCTTCGCGGAGGTGCTCGACGTCGAGATCGCCCTGCAGCTCGTGGCCGTCGGCGGCGTGCACGAGTGGTTCGCGATCGGGACCGGCCGCCGCGGGCACGTCCGCAGCGCCGACTCGTTCCTGCGCCTGCTGCCATGACCGCACACGTCCCGTGAAACCGAAGGACTCCGTACGGGTGTCCACCCCGAAATCCCCGTCCGCCCAGCAGCCAGGGCACCGCTCGGGCCGGTCGTGTCCGGCCCGGGCGAGAAGCGCTGCGGATCCTGCGCCTGCGGGATTCCGGGAGGCACAACGACTATAAACTGAAGCCGCCCGGCAGGGCGTAGGCCGCGTCGCAGCCGTACCCGTGCACCAGCACGCCAAAGGGCTCGGTGGACATCAGAAAGACGGCGCCGGGGTCCGGCTGAAGCCTGTAGACCGCCCAATCGCTTCCTACCGGCACCGCGGTGGCGGAGTGGGGCGGGTCCGTGACCGGTGCGCCATCGATCAGCGGGACGTGGCCGGCCTGCGTGACCAGCGTCAGCCACCGGGTGACGGACGCCGTTTCCACCACCGAGACGACGAAGTCGGTCCGATAGCCATCGACGTCGGGCACGAGCAGGAAGCTCGGGTCCCCCAGAGATCCCGGGAAGCTGCAGCCGCCCGAGGCGGAACAGGTGGGGTACTCCGACGGGCAGTCGAGGGACGACGAGCAGGGGATGTGGCAGTACCCTCCTGGCGCGCATTCCCACGCCGCGCCGAGCGCGGCGCAGTCGGCGAGCGTGGAACAGCGCTGGTGGGAGTGGACCGTGCACGTTTCCGTGACGCCCGCATGCTGGCTGCCGACCGTCGCCTGGCCCAGCATCACGGGCTGGTCCGCGGCGAGAACGAAGTCCGTCGCGGACCGGAACTCGAACACATCCGCCCGGCCCAGCGGGAAGGAGGACACGCCGTACTGGGCCGGGGCGACCGAGACCGTCGTTCCATCCCGACTGCCCACCACCCGAACGAAGTCGTCCTCGGTGCCTCGGCTCGGTGACTTGGGGACCACGTACACGGTGCCCCAGTCCGCCACGCCGGGGAGTTGCTCCTGGACCTGGTCCCCACAGCACGTGGTTGGGGGAAGCAAGTCCGCCCTTGTCCCGCTGAAAACCGCCACGTCCGCATCCGCGACGATGACCATGCCCGAAACGTCGATCGGAGGGTGAGAAGGTTCGACGGGCATCGTCGGCTCGGCGACCAGGTGGAGGCGCTGGCCGCGGTTCAGCGACACGCCGACGGGAACGCCGACGGCGAAACCCGGCACCCCTCCGCCCGGCGGGATCGTCACCGGACTCGTCACGGTCACCCAGGTGCCGTCCGTCGTCGCCACGACGTCCACGGTGGTTCCCATGAACGTCGCGTCGTTGATGCTGGTCGGTCGTCCGAGGACGATGTACTCGCGTCCGAGGGAGTTGGCTGGAAGCACGAGAGAGGCGCCGACGGTGTCCGGCTCGGCAACGAGTCCGGCGAACTGCTGCACCGTCACGGGAAGGGAACTCCACAGGAGGTTCGTGCCCGTCTCGTGGATTCCCGTGCCGCGCGTGAACACCGCATCGGGCAGCACGAACCGTTCGACGGATTGCGGCGGCACGGACCCCACCCCCACGCCGAAACCGGTGATTGTGATCGCGGCGGCAAGCGTGGGATGCGGGTTCGCCACGACGACGGTCAGCGGGTACGCATCGGCCGCCGTCGGCGCGGCGATATCGACGTCCACGATCCAGAAGTCGCACCCGAGGTGGCTCCTCTGGCGCGCGTTGATGTCGCAAAGTGTCGTGCATTCCCCGCTGCCGCCGCACAGCGTCGGCCGCCCGTCGACCTCCCCGCACGGCTCCGGGTCGCGAACCCATTCGGTCCCCGTGTCGTTGCACTCCTCGGGGTAGTTCGCGTCGCGGCACCGTCGTGCGCCGGGCGTGCACACCGCGGGAACGCCACCATCCGTCTCGGAAGCATCCTCGACGTCCGGCTCGGAGTCGATCGCCGCATCCTCGGCATCCCTCGCCGTGTCGTCCGTCCCCGCGTCCTCGCCGACGTCGGGAGGGTCCACCGCATCGTCCGCCACATCGTCCGCCACATCGCGGACCTCGGACGTGTCCGCGACGTCGCTCCGCGGCGCCTCGTCACCGCAGGCCGGAGCGAACGCCACAGCGGTCAGGATTGCGACGATGATCCTCATCATGACCTCCGAGCTCTTCGGGCAGGCTAGCCCGTCGATTCGCCGAACGCAAAGCTCGTTCGACCTTGGACTCCCCGGCGACTCCTGCTCTCGGCCGTTCCTTGGGCCGCTCCTTGGGCGGCGGGCGGTCGGCCTGCCGGATGATCTGGCCTGCGAGTACAGCGAAGGCCGCCCGGACGGCGCCGTGGTCGAGCGGCTCGAAGCGGCTGCGGGGGCCCAACCAGAGATGCGAACCCGGAGGGAGGTGGAGGCACACCGCTCGCGCGACCGCGACGGAACGGTCGCCGTCCGAGCGCCACCCGAGCTGGTCCGCGACGCTCCGCAACTCCGATGCCCGCCGGGTGTTGCGTTCCGTCCAGCGTCGGATCTGGTCGACCGCTGCCAGGAAGTCCCGCTTGTCGTTGTTGCAGCGCGCGTCCGACGTCACGAGGTTCTCGATGTCGTCGTTCGGGTGTCGCACCCACGGGACGAGGTGTTCTCCCGCTCGCCCGACGAATCGGATCTGGTTGTCGAACTCGCCGGCCAGGTCGCGCCGCCGGACCCGGTCGTCCCAGTTGATCCGGTAGAGCAGCTCCATCGAGTCGCCATCGCCGAGTCGTTGCAGCTTGGGCAGCGGCATCTCGACCAGCTTCCACTCGACGTTGCGCACGAGCCGTTCGAAGGCGGTCCTCGAAGCCTTTCGGCCGGCGGCTTGCGCGGTGGCCGCCTCCGGCGCGTGTCTGGTGCGGAACTTTCGGATCAGCGTCAGGATCTCGGCTTGCCCGCCCGAGTTCTGTCGCAGCACCGGCGGCGCGGCCGTTCGGTCCGCTGTGCGAGGGGCAGGGAAGGGTGCGGTGTGCGGCCAGTACAACTCGACGATCCGTTCGGCGAGCTGTCGGGTGGTGACGGATTGCGGGGCGGAGCCGTCGCGTGCGGCGCGTTCCAGGCAGAGGTCCATGAGGCCCATCAGCACGGCGTACTTGTAGGTCGAGGTGAAGCGGCCGCGGTCGATGAGCAGGAGGATGCGTTCGGCGACCTCGATGGCGCCCTGGTCGTCGTGGTCGGCGGCGGTCATTTCCAGTACCTCGCCTTCGCGGGGAGGACCCATCGGATGCCGCCGCGCGGGTCCGGGGAGTCGCCGTGGCAGCGAGGGATGACGTGGAGGTGGACGTGTTGGACCGTCTGGCCCGCGGCGGCCCCGACGTTGACGCCGATGTTGTATCCGTCCGGCCTTGTCTCGGCCTCGATGATGGCGCGCACCACCGGAACCAGCGCCCAGATCGCGGACCGTTCGTCGTCGGTGAGCTTGAAGAAGTCCGCCTCGTGGCGCCGCGGCACGATCAGGGTGTGGCATGGACTGATCGGGTGTCCGTCCGGTATCGCGACGGCGAGCGGGCTTTCGGTCAGGATGTGTCCGGCAGCGATCTTCTCGCAGAACGGGCAGGTCATGGTCGCAGACTACCCGTCGTCGGAACCCGGGACAACCGGTCGCCAGGCCCGACGTCCCGGACTTTCCGGCCCCCCTTCTCGGCTCGTCCTTCTGCTCCACCCCGACCTCGAGGTCGAGGTCCTCGCCCTCCGACCGCAACTCGCCGTCGGCTGGCGCATGGTCCCCCGACGCGCGCGGCGGCGACCACCGAGCACCACACCGATTCCCGGGCACGCGAGGAACTGCTAGGCTCCCGGTCGTGACCGCACGGGAATGCACACGACCGGCCCGACCCGCCCCGGAGTCCGCCGGACTGCGCCGCGGCGCCCGACTGCTGTGCCTGCTGGCACTGTGCGCGACCTGCACGCGCGCCCAGCGTCCCGGCACGCCCGGCGAGACCGCAACGTGCCCCGGCGACGCGCCGGTCGCGGGCGAAGCGCGGGACGCCCCGCCCCACCCGATCGCGGAGGCCGCCCGGAACCCGTCGGAGGACGCGGCGACGTTCGCGACCGGCGACGCGGACGACGTGGCGGACGCGCCGCCGCCGGAACAGACCGCGGGCCTCGAGATCGGCCTGCGGCTCGCGGCCCGCCGGGCCGGCACGATGGCCCTGCACCCGCTGGTCGACGGCACCGTGCTGATCGCCGCCGGGCCCGAGGTCGTCGTGGCGGCGAAGGACGGCCCGCTGGTTCGCGAGCCGCGCTTCCTCGTCGGCCTGGTCGACCCGGGCGGCGTCGCCGACTCGTGGCAGCCCGCCGCGCTCGGCGGCCGCTGGCCGGACGAGGTGTACCTGGTCGACGCGAGCCTCTTCGGCGCCGCGGAGGCACCGCCGCTGGTCTACCGCCTGCGGCCGACCGCCTGGGAGCAGCTCCCCAACGAGGACGATCCGGTCTGCTGGGAGTACGCCGGGTTCGCACCCTGGGTCGATGAGACGCTGCTGGCGCGGCGCAGGTGGCGGCCCCTCCACCCGGCGTGCTGCGACGAGGAACCCGACCGCGCGGCCGAGCTCGAGGCGCTGCGGCGGACGCCCCGGACGTTCGAGGTCATCGCCGGACGCACGGAGCAGCCGCCCCCGCAGCTCGGCGACTGGAAGCTCGACGCCTTCGACGCGGCCCCCTCCGGCGAAGTCGTGGCGACCTCGGGCGAGACGATCCTGTGCTGGAAGGACGGTCAGCCGCAGCCGACGGTGCACCCGGCGCCCGCGCTCGCCCCGGACGACCTCGAGCCGCACGGGCGGGGACTGGGCGTGCGCGTCGTCGGCGCCCGCGCCTGGGTCTTCGGGGGGCGGACCTTCTCCACCGACGACGTCATCACCGGGCGGGGATACCTGGCCGCCTGTGACGGCGAAGGCTGGCGGCGCGTGACGATCCCCTTCGACGGCGAGATCTACAACCTCTGGGAGAGCACCCAAGGAACCGTGTGGGTCGCGACGACCGCCGGCCTGTGGCGCGCGCGACCCGAAGCGGACGCGCTCCGGTGGGAGCGGATTGCGGTGCCGGTGATCCGCTTCCCGTTCGCCCGCTGGGAGGCGTTCAACCCGGGGTGGGGCGGGCCCGTCGCCGTGCGGTCCGCCGACGACGGCACCGACGAAGGGGTCTGGATGCCGCGGGTCCAGGACGTCGTCGCGTTCGCGGACGACGACGTGTGGGTGCTGGTTCGACAGGACCAGCACGTCGGCGACCATTGGACGATCCACGCGGTGCTGCACAATCGCGACCACGGTTCGCCGCTCACCCTGCCCAACATCTACGCCCTGTGGGGCCAGGTGCGGTCCGCCAACGGCCTGTCCGTCGAATACTAGAGCACCGACCGGTTGGAACGCCGCGGCGAAACGCGCCATCGCGACGTCGAGGCGGGGACGCGAGGAGCCCCGAACGGGAACGCCAGGAAGTCGGGAATGGCGGCGGATCGCAGGCGGGCGAATCGGTCGAAGCAGACCGCCGACGGCTTGCGCGAGAAGGGCCATGTCTGCGGCGGCCGGGCGAGCCCGGGAACGACGGCCCCGTCGTCTTCCGGACGCCCTGCCCGGACGCCCTTGCCTCGTGCGGGAACGCGCCGTACGCTTTGTGCAAAGTGCGAAGGAGAGGCGAGAGGCGGGAGGGGCGGAAGCCGGGCGGGATCGTAGCGGCGAGGAGGATCCAGTGCGACAGACGGGGTGGACGCACATCATGGTGCTGGTGGGGCCGGCCCTGTTCGCGGCAGGCTGCGGCTCGGTCGTGTCCGAGGAAACGGACGGCGCGGTCGACCCCGGGTCGGACCCGTTCGACGGGGCCGGGACGGACGGGGACGGGGGCGCCGACGCCGACGTGGAGGCGGAGTCCGGCGGCGATGCGGAGGACGGCGCCTCGGAGACGACGTCGATCTGCGGCAACGGCGTGATCGAGCCTCCGGAGGCGTGCGACGACGAGAACGACGTCGCCGGGGACGGCTGCGAGGCCGACTGCACCTACTCGTGCGCGTCGGCCGCGGACTGCGACGACCGGAACGCGTGCACCGAGGACGCATGCGAGCCGGGCGGCACCGGCCGGCTGTGCTCGCACGTGCCCACTCCGGGTGAACCGTGCGACGACGGAGACCCGTGCACGGAGGGCGAACAGTGCGACGAGGCGGGCGTGTGCGGCGGCGGGACCCTCGTCTGCGCCTGCCGTGGGGACGGGGACTGCACCGCGTTCGAGGACGACGACCTGTGCAACGGCACGCTGGTCTGCCGCTCGAGCGTCTGTGTCGTGGACGAGGCAACGGTGGTGGTCTGCGATTCCGGCGACGATACGGCGTGCCGGCAGAACGTGTGCGCTCCCGCCACCGGAGTCTGCTCCATGGTCGATGAGGCCGACGGCACCCGGTGCGACGACGGCCTGTACTGCACGCTGACCGACCGCTGCGCCGCCGGCGCATGCCGGGGAACGGGTGCGCGATGCCCCGTGGCCGGCTGCGTCGCCGGGTGCAACGAGACCACGGACCGTTGTCGGCCCGCGGCGTCGGGCACCGTCTGCCGGGCCTCGGCCGGTCCGTGCGACATGGTCGAGTCGTGCGACGGGACGACCACGGCCTGTCCCGCGAATGCGCTTCGCCCGTCGGGCTACGCGTGCCGGGCGTCGGCGGGAGCCTGCGACGTGGCGGAGACGTGCACGGGGTCCTCGGCGGCGTGCCCGAGCGACTCGTTCCGCGCG
>JAFGHH010000427.1 GCA_016930215.1 Deltaproteobacteria bacterium | reverse complement strand
GCCCCAGCGGCGGCCCGGAGACCGTGAACCGCGCGTGGATCGCCACCGCGTGCGGCTCGGTCAGCACCACCCGGTAGAACACGTCGGGGCCCCCGGTCGGGAAGCACCCGGGCCGGTAGTCGTCGTTCATCTCCGTCAGGCTGCCCGTCGTCGTCGTCCCGGGGACGAGCGGGGGCGCGTCGGCGCAGGTGTCGCCGGGCGGCGCCGGTGTCGGCGCCGCCGTCGCGTAGTCCACGAACAGCTCGTCGATCCAGGATTCGCCGCGGACCGGTACGTAGTACGTCCCCGCCGGCAACGCGTAGAACCGCAGCGTCATCGGCGGTCCGTAGGACGAGCAGCGCAGCGCCGTCGCCGGGTCGCCGCAGACGGTCTGCAACTCCGCGGCCAGGCTCGCGCCGGGCGCCGGCGAGTCGACCCCGAGCGTCACGTTGCGCGTCGTCGCCAGCGTGAAGGAATAGACCGCCTCGGGCAGCCGCTCCCCGCACGCGGGCTCGTAGTCGTCCGACGTGCCGAACAGCGAGCCGACCGTTCGGCCCCCGTCCGCGAGCGGGATCGCGCCGTCGCACCGGTCGTTCTCGGCGTGGCAGTCGATGACGTCGTCCAGGTCGGTGAGGCCGTCGCAGTCGTTGTCGCGGCCGTCGTCGCAGGCCTCGACCGCTCCGGGGTGGACCGCCTCGTCGCGGTCGTCGCAGTCGTCCCCGCCGAACGCGTCACAACCGTACTCGGTGGTCGCGTACGTGTCGCCGTCGAGGTCCCGCGGTTCGTGGACGCATCCGCCCGCCGTCTCCTCGCAGCGGTCGAGCGTGCACGGGTCGTCGTCGTTGCAGTCCGGCGGCTCGCTCGACGTGCACCCCCAGCCGAGCACGCAGCGCTCGTCGCCGTCGCAGGCGACCCCGTTCCGGCACGCCGCGTCGTCCGGCTCGTACGAGCAGCGCGGGCTGGCGGTCTCGCTGCACACGTCGCGCGTGCAGTCGATGCCGTCGTCGCACGGGTTGCGGCCCGCCACGCACTCTCCGGCCGCGCACCGCTCCGCGCCGTTGCAGAACAGGTCGTCCCAGCACTCCTCGTCCGTCGTGCACGCCCCGCCCGCCTCGTCCGCGCCGCCCTCGTCGGGCGACCCGTCGTCCGGCGTGTCGGCGACGTCGCCGTCGGACGTGGCGTCGTTGTCGGAGCAGCCGGCGGCGGCCGCGAGCGTCGCGGCGACAGGCAGGAGCCGCAGCAGTCGTCCCGTCATCCTCGCCCTCCCTCGATTCGGGCCCCCGGCGGTTCCGCGCGAAGCCGGTCACAGCCGTGTCGCCGTGACGCCCAGGGTGAAGGCGCCCGAGCCGGTCGAGTAGGCGTCCTGGATCACGTAGTAGGTCCCCGCCTCGAGCGTCATCGTTCCGCTGCCGTCGGAGGGCAGGCACGAGGTCCTCGTGCTGCCGCAGTCGTCGTCGCAGTCGAGCTGGCTCGACGGGACGTCGCACACGCTGCGCAGGTACAGCGCGCCGTCGAAGTCGACCGTGTCCGAGCGGATCGACACCGCGGAGCGGCTCGGGACCACCAGCCGGAACGGCAGGTCGGGACCGGTGCCCGAGACGCAGCTCACCGGCGTGAACTCGGACGGCCGCCCGACCGTCGTCCCGCTGTAGGTCCAGGTGAAGGTCGAGCTCGCCGAGTAGTCGACCTCGACGGCGAGCGCGCCGTCGCAGGCCGTCGTCGGGGGGCCGAGCGTGACGGAGAGGGTCCCGGTCGTCTCGAGGTCGCTGTCGACCAGCACCCAGTACGTCCCGGCCGGCAGGCTGCGGGCCGTCAGCGACGGCGCCGTGCCGGAGGCGCACAGGATCGACGTCGCACCCGTGCCGCACGCCCCCGAGCGCAGGTCGATGCAGGACCGCACGCCGCCGGTCGTCAGCGAGAGGGTGACGTCGCGCGGCTCCGTGAGCGTCAGCGTGCCGACCGCGTCCGGGTGGCCGGTCGTGCCGCAGGTCGGTGCGTAGTCGTCGGCCATGCCGACGGTCGTGACGGCGAACGAGCCGCCGGCGGACAGGTCGAGGGCGTTCGAGCAGTCGTCGCCCGGCGGGATCGGGGTCGGCGCCGTGAACCGCACGTCGAGCATGAACCGGTTGTCCGGCGAGGTCGCGGAGCCCGACACGACCAGGTAGTAGGTCCCCGCCGGCAGGCTCCGCTGGGTCAGCGAGATCGATACGCCGCTCCGGCACCGCAGCTCGCTCGAGGCGTCCGCGCAGGCGGTGCGCAGCGAGAGCGCGTGCGTCGAGGTGCCGGCGAGCGGCTCGAGCAGCACGGCGACGTCGCGCGATTCCGTCAGCGTGAACGTGAGGACCACGTCGGGCCGCGCCGAGCCGGCGCACGAGATCGGGTAGTCGTGGTACGACCGCGCCATGTCGGCCGTGAAGAGCCCGCCCGCCGAGACGTCCAGGGCGCCGGCGCAGGTGTCGAAGGCCGGGGGCGTGAGCGGCGCCCCGAGCGAGACGTCGAGGGTCGTCCAGCCGGTGCCCTCCAGCACCAGGTAGTAGGTCCCGGCCGCCAGGTAGTCCCGCGAGACGCTCGACCCGCCGCAGAGGAACTCCGTCGTCGCGTCGCCGCAGGCGGTCATCAGGGCGACCCGCGCGTCCATGCCGCTCGGGACGGCCGTCAGGCTGTGCGGCTCGGTCAGCACCAGCCGGTAGAACACGTCGGGCGTCGGGCTTCCCGAGGCGCACGACGGGACGTAGTCGTCGTGCGCCGGGAGCAGATCGACCGAGACCGGGGCCGCCGCGGGGTCGAGCAGCACGGCGCCGGCACAGGCGTCGTTGGGCGGCGCCGGCGTCGGCGCCGTGGTCCGCAGGGTGATGTCGAACTCCAGCTCCATCGCCGTCGAGACGACCACGTAGTAGGTGCCGGCGGCCAGGTTGAGCCGCCGGACCGTCGCCGGCGGCTCCATCGCCTGCGTGCAGGCCAGCGAGCTGCTCGCATAGCCGCAGGCCGCCTGCAGGTCGACCCACACCTCGGACATGCCCATCGGGAACGAGGTCACTTCGATGGTCACGTCCTGCGCCTCGGCCAGCGTGAAGCGGTACGCAACGTCCGGCCCGGTCGGGCTGCCCCAGCCGCAGGCGAGCGTGTACTCCGCCGTCATCCCGAAGGTCGTCCCGCCCACGGTGACGTCCGGCGTCAGCGTCGCGGCGTGCGCGCAGTCGTTGTTCGCCGGCGGCGGCGTCGGGTCCTCCGTCGTCAGCGCGATCGTGAACTCGGGCTCGCCCATGCTCTTCACGATCGCATAGTAGGTCCCGGCCGGCAGCGAGAAGCGGCGCACCCGCGCCGCCTCCATGCCGACGTTGCAGCCGAAGTCCGCCGCGGGACCGCCGCAGAGCGACTGCAGGACGATGCCGAGGTCTCCCCACCCCGGGACCGCGGCGACCTCGAGCACCACGTTCCGCGGCTCGGTCAGCGTGAAGCGGAACACGGCGTCCGGGCCGTCCGGCATCAGCAAGCCGCCGCAGTCCATGAACAGCAGGTAGTCCGCCGCCAGGCCCATCAGCGTCGAGCTCACCGGCACCCCGTCGGTCAGCTCCGTCGCGCCCTCGCAGGTGTCGTTCTCCGGCCGGCACGCCGCGTCGGCCATATCGATCCAACCGTTGCAGTCGTTGTCGCGCCAGTCGTCGCAGATCTCGAGCGCTCCGGGGTGGACCTCCGCGTCGCCGTCGTCGCAGTCGTCCCCGCCGAACGCGCCGCAGCCGAAGCCCGACGTGAGGTGCGTGTCGCCGTCGAAGTCCCGCGGCTCGTGGACGCACCCGGCCTCCGACTCCTCGCAGCGGTCGAGCGTGCAGGGGTTGGCGTCGTCGCAGTCGAGAGGGACGCCGGGCGCGCAGCCGCGGTCGAGCAGGCACCGCTCGACGCCGTCGCAGACGACGTCGTTCCGGCACGCCGAGTCGTCCGGCTCGTGGCTGCACCGCGGCGCGCTGTGTTCGTTGCAGACGTCCGACGTGCAGTCGAGCCCGTCATCGCACGGGTCGATCCCCGGGATACAGAACCCGCCCTCGCATCGCTCCGCGCCGTTGCAGAACAGGTCGTCCCAGCAATCCTCGTCCGTCGTGCACTCCCGGCCCGCCTCTCCTTCGTCGGAGGTCTCGTCGGGGACGTCCGCGTCCGACGTCGTATCGTCGTCCGAACAGCCTGTTCCCCAGACCACCGCGGCGCATGCGACGGTCCACCACCCATGACGAATCGACATGCTCGCTCCCCCTTTCCATCGGTCGTTCGGGACGGCACCGTGGGGCCCGCCGAGGACCGTCGATGGCATCCGGAGTCTGCTCGAACCCGTCGCGCGCGGAGCGGACCCGTCCGCCCCGTCGCCGAATCCACTTTCTGGAACGTCGTCCTGCATGGCCCCCCGGTGCAACGGAGGCGCGCCCGATCCTCGCCTTCGCTGCCTGCCTGCTCAAGAATGCTCGTACTATCCTGCACTTTCGGGTGACTCTGCAAGGAGAATCGTCCGCCGGCGCCACCGGGGTTGACTTCGAACCGGCGCGAGCCGACGCTCCCGCCATGACCGTCGCGCGCACCGAGTACCTCCATTGGGCCATCGCCCGCTACCACGACCTCGCCTGCGACCTCGCCTCGAGCGGCACGCCGGCGGTCCCGGCCGCCGAGCTGGGCCCGCCGCCGTCCGGCATCGATTCGTTCGCCGCCTGGGGTGTGCTGCAGCAGCTCGTCGCGGAGCGGGAAGGGTGGGGCGCCGACGAGGTGCGGGCCGCCGCGGGCGCCACCGGCGCGGTGACGCTGGCCTGCGCCGTGCTGCTCGGCCCCGGCGACCGGGTGCTCGTCGAGCGGCCGACGTACGAACCGCTGGTGCACATCCCCAAGGTGTTCGGCGCGGAGGTCGATCGGTTCGACCGGCGGCAGGAGGCAGGGTGGGCGCTCGAGCCCGACGCCGTCGCCCGCGCGCTGCGTCCGGGCACGAAGCTCGTGCTGGTCGCCGAGCCGAACAATCCGACCGGGGTCCTCTCGCCGCCGGAGGCGATGCGGGCGACGGCGGAGGTCGTGCGGCGTGCCGGGGCGCGGCTGCTGGTCAACGAGGTCTACCACCGCTTCCACGACGCGCGTTCCGCGCGCAACGCGGATCGCGAGATCCTCGTCGCCGACAGCGTGACGAAGTTCGAGGGACTCGGCTGGGCGCGCGGCGGGTGGCTCGCCGGGCCGCCGGAGGTGGTCGCGGCGGCGGGAGCCGCACAGGTGACGCTGTCGGTGCTGGCGCCGGCCAGCGCCGCGTGGGCGGTGCTCGCGTTGCAGCGGCCGGCCCTCGCCGACCGGGCGCGGGCCTTGGCCTCCCCCGACAAGCGACGCAAGGTCGCCGCGTGGGTCGCCGCGCACCCGCGGCTGTCGTGGGTCGAGCCCGCGGGCGGCCTGTTCGGGCTGGTGCGCGTGGCCGACCCGCCGGACCTGCTCGACCTGGCCGAGCGGCTGCGCGCCGGGCACGGCCTGCTCTTCGCCCCCGGCTCGTTCTTCGATGCGCCCGGCACGATGCGCGTGTCGTGGTCCGTCGACGACGCGTGCCTCGACGGCGGCCTGGAGCTCCTGGCGAAAGCCCTCGGCGCCTGAACCTCGCGAGCCGCCGGCTCCGGGTCCGAAGACGAGCACGACCGGCGGCTCCCGGGCCCCGGCTCCCGGGCACGGGAACGGTCCCCGAGCTCTCCTTGAGCCCGCCCCGATTCCGGCCCACACTGATCCCGTGCCTCCCCGCTTCCCGCATGCGGCGCCGCTCGCCTGCCTGCTGCCGGCGTTCGCCTTCCTGGCGGGCTGCGCCGACACGGCCGAGCCGGTCTCGTGGAGGACGCTGCCGATCGACTACCGCGGCCCGCAGGTGCGCGAGTTCTTCGTCGAGGGGACCTCGACGGTGACCGTCGAGCCGAGCTACGTCGGCGGGGCGGAGCGCGAGGCACGGGCGCTGGAGCTGGTCGCCTACAAGCACATCGTTCTCGAGTGGTACCTGTACCTGCTCGTCGCCGACCACATGAGCCCGGATCGGGAGACGCTGCTCGGGGAGTTCCATGCCCACGTGCGCAACGGGGCGACGGCGGACCTCGAGCTGACCGACTTCGGGGACGGAACCTACTCGTTCCGCTTCCGCGGCGAGCTCAGCGCGCCGCTCGAGCTGTTCGACCTGCTCCCCGACGACGTGCCGGATTCCGACGCCGGCCTTGCCGACGCCGGCCCCGACGGCGGAGTCCCGCCCGGCCCCGGGACCCGCCACCTGCCGCTGCCGATGCCGGTCCTCGACAACGAGGAGATGTCGCGGCTCGAGCCCGGCCGCGAGTGGTACCGGGCGTGGGGACGTTCGCTGTTCGATCCGGCCACCTACGAGGGTGAGCTCGAGACCGTCGACCTGACCGTGACGCCCGAGGAGCGGTCGCAGGACGGGTACATCGACCACGGCCGGCTGCTGGGGGACGGGCGGCTCACGATCGGGATCCACGTCGGCTGGGACTACTACCCGGAGCGCTTCGACCGGCTGCACGCGATGCAGGTCTACGACTGGCTGGTCGCCGAGGGGTTCCGCTCGCCGGCCGAGTCGTTCGACTACTACGGGATCGACAGCGGTCCGCTGACCAAGACCGTGCTCGTCGGCGGGCGTCCCGTCGAGGTCGAGGTGACGCTGGTCCACTCGCTGCAGGGGGACCCGGCCGAGCTCTACTTCGCGCGCCGGATGAAGGACGCGCTGCTCGAGAGCCTGCGCGAGCGCGAGGTGGTCGTGTACCTCGGCCACTCGGGCAACCGCCACGGCTTCCTGCTCTCGAACTGGAACGTGGTCCCGTACGAGGACGGCGCGCTGCTGGACCACGAGCTGCCGTCGATCGGGATGTCGGACGCCTACCAGATCGTGCTGGCCGACGGCTGTCACACCTACTCGATGGGCGAGCCGTTCTGGGCCAACCCGGCGAAGGCCGGCCGGACGAACCTGGACCTCGTCGCCACGACGAACCTCTCGGTGACCCCCGATGCGGGCGACCACGCGGTCCGGCTGCTGATCGCCCTGGTCGGCCGGGACGGCCGTCCGCCGCGCGGCACGAGCTACGACGAGCTGCTCGGGGCGTACCGGCCGCTGGAGACGTACATGGGACTGTACGGGGTGCACGGGATCGACGACAACCCGCGGCTCAACCCGCTGGCCGACGTCGGGCGGCTGTGCGAACCGTGCGGCACCGACGAGGACTGCGGCGCCTCGGGCAACGCCTGTCTGCGCGTCAATCGGCGCTACGTCTGCCTGCCCGAATGCCTGGCCGACGACGGGTGTCCGGCGGGGACGGTCTGCCGGGAGCACGAGGACCGGATCGAGTGGGGGCGGCCGCACGGCTACTGCACGCCGGCGGACGGCGTCTGCGAGTGGACGGCACCCGATGCGGGAACGGATGCGGGCGACGACGTCGCCGCCGACGCGCCGCCCGGGGACGCACCGGCGGACGCGGGCGACGCGGGAGATCCATCGCCCGACGGAACCCTCCCGCCCACCGACGTTGCCGGGGACTCGTCGACCGACGACCCGTCCACGGCGGACCCCGGCTGCGGCTGCCGGGCGGCCGGGCCGGGGCGCCTCGGCCCCGGCCTGGTCCTCGGGTTGCTCGCCCTGCTGTCGCTGCGGCGTGGTGCGAGGCGCTCGCGAACCGCGGCCGGTCCCCGATCGCGGCGCGCGTGACGGCCGGGCGAAGGTTCAGCGGTCGCGGCAGGCCGCGATGAAGGCGCCGAAGAGGCGGCGGGTCGTCTCCGCCTCGCGCGTCATCTCCGGGTGCCACTGCACCGAGATCAGGAAGCGGCGGTCCGGGTCCTCGGAGGCCTCCAGCACCCCGTCCGGCGCCCAGGCCACCGAGCGCAATCCGCGGCCCGGGTTCCGGACCGCCTGGTGGTGCGCGCTCGCCGTCTCGAAACGCGTGCCCCCGAGGATCTCCGCCAGCCGCGAGCCCGGCTCGAGCCGGACCTCGTGCAGCGGGGCCGCGGGCGCGTTCTGCTCCCGCCGGTGCAGGACCGCCGTGCCGTAGACCGCCGGGATGTGCTGGACCAGCGTTCCGCCGCGCGCGACGTGGAGCTGCTGGTGCCCCGCGCAGATCGCCAGGACCGGCTTGTCCGCTTCCTCCAGCGCGGCGAGCAGCGCCTTGTCGAACGCCACGCGCGCCGGCAGCATCAGCTCCTGCGAGCCGTCCACCGCCTCCCCGTACTCCGACGGCGGCACGTCCGGGCCGCCGATCAGCACGACCCCGTCCAGTTCGTCCACGATCGCCCGCAGCGTCTCCGTCCCGACGATCGGGAACCCCAGCGGCAGCCCGCCCGCGTCCTCGACGCAGTGCGTGTAGCGCAGCGGCAGGTGGTGCGTGGGGTCCGGCGGGTCCGGGTCCCGCTCTCCGGGTCGCGAGGCCTTCCGGTTCTGCAGGCCGTGGTTGAGCCCGATCCGCGGCCGCCTCACCATTGGGCCAGGACCTCGTCGAACGAGTGCATCCCGGTCGGCTCCTGCGTCCAGTAGTCGAGCAGGCTCGGGTGGTGCGGCGAGCCGATCCAGGCGCGTTGGTGCACGCCGTCGGGGAAGATCACCCGCAGCAGCGAATCGCAGCCGTCGTAGACCCACTCCCGCCCGTCGGCGTAGCGGTGGACGACCTTGAGCCCCTGCCGCGTCTTGATGTGGTGCTGGTCCTCGGGCTTGTCCCACGAGCGATCGACCACGAAGCGGATCATCTGCCAGAAGTTGCCGCGCGCGGTGGTTCCCTGGTTGACGGCGAGGCCCGAGTCGTTCGGCAGGCCGAAGACGTGGCAGTCGGGGCGCGCGCGGGCGAGCCACTCGAGGTGGCCGGCGCGGCCGTGGTCGTAGTGCAGCTGGACGATCACGCTGCGGACCTGCCCGAGGCACGGGCCGAGGCCGTCGCAGCTGTACTGGGCGAGCTGGTCGGCGCCGGCGGAGAAGCCCGCCGTCAGGAACCCGCGCGCCTGCCGCTCCTGCAGCACCCGCAGGAACTTCCCGCCTTCGCCGTGCCAGCGCGCGCCGAGGTCCCAGTAGCGCTGCAGACCGGTGTCGGTGCGGCCGCCGCCGAGCACCACGACCTGCGAGTGGTACAGCCAGCCGAAGAACTGGTCGACGTCGTCCCCGCGCAGGTGGTCGTCCCAGTAGAACACGCGGGGCTCGAGGCCCCAGCCGCGGAAGCGGTCGAGGTACCAGGAGAAGGTGCCCCAGCTGAACTCCTGGTCGCCGCGGCCGCCCGAGGAGATCGGCAGGTAGAGCAGCGTCTTGTTGGTCCAGCTGTCCAGCGCGCGCTGGACGAGCCAGTCGCGGTGGATGTGCTCGCAGCGGTCGTGGGAGCTGTAGATCAGTTCGGTGGGTTGCATCGGGTTCTCTCGGCGGTCAGAGGGGGCGTCCCCCGGTCAGCAGGGCTTCCCAGGTGCGGAACGAGCCGCGGGGCGGGGGGTTCTCCGCGCGCGACACCAGCAGCTCGGCCATCCGGTCGAGAATCCACTCGAAGTTCTCCTCGCCGACCCAGCGGCGCTCGCAGTCGGGGACCGGGTTCATGAAATCGATCGCGATCGGCACGCCGTCGCGGATCGCGAACTCCAGCGTGTTCAGGTCGTAGCCCAGTCCCCGGCACAGCGCGACCGTGTCGCGCCGGATCCGCTCCTCGAGCGCCGGCGTCAGCGGCGGGTGGTTGGCCTGGTAGCGCTGCAGGAACTCGTTCCGCGGCTCGTACGGCATGATCCGCACGTGCTCGCGCCCCACGCAGTAGCAGCGGTAGTACGCCGAGAACTCCACGTGCTCCTGCAGCATCATCAGCTGGTCGCCCGTCTTGTCGTAGGTCTCGAACAGGTGCTGCGGGTTGTGCACCTGGTACACGTTCGCCCAGCCGCCGCCGTAGTACTGCTTGAGCCAGGCCGGGAAGCCGACGTACGAGAAGATCTCGTCCCACGGCAGCGGGTACGTCAGGTTGCGCATCGAGCGCTCGTTGGTCCGCGGCGGGTGGTCCTTGTGCGGCAGCAGGACGGTGCGCGGGACGGCGACGCCCAGCTTGAGCGCCAGGGCGTTGTTGAAGAACTTGTCGTCGGCCAGGCCCCAGAACGGGTCGTTGATCACCTGGGTGCCGAGCAGCACCTCCTGCTTGAGCCACGTGCGGTAGAACGGGACGTCGTGGCCGATGCGGTCGAGGATCGCGGCGTAGCCCGCGGGCCGGCCCTGGACCACGCCGCCGATCTTCACCGCCTCGGCCGTGATCCCGGGCCGCTGCATGCCGTTGATCCGATCGATCAGCGCCCACTGGAACGTGTCTTCCTGCCCGAACACAATGCCGATCTTCCTCATGATGCCTCCCGCGCTCCCCCGGTTGCAGGGCGGTCGCCCCGCCGCTCAGTCCAGCCAGTAGATCGGGCCCATGCCGATCCCCGCGTCGTCCCGCTCCTTGATCCCCAGCTCGCCCTTGACGGCGAGGATCGCGCCCATGTTCGAGTACCACCCGCGGCCGCGCGGGTCGTCCTTGATCTTCCGCCCCGGGTCGCGGCTCTGGAAGTGGCTGCGCGTCAGCGAGGCGACCATCCGGGCCCGGTGCGGCTCGTGCTCCACGCACGGCATCCCGGCCTGCAGCACCAGCCGCGCCTCGCAGCAGATCCCCGCCTGCACGTCGGGATCCTTCACGTCCGGCATCAGGTTCGGCAGGATCGGCGTGGCCCAGATGATCTCCTGCGCCAGCATCGGCTCCTGCGCCGTCGCCTGCTCCACCTGCTCCAGCGTCGGCCCGACGTACACCCCCTTGGCGCTCATCCCGTGCAGCGGCTTGATCGCGATCTGCTTCAGCCCCGCCGCATCCCGGCGCCAGCGCTCCACGTGCTGCGGCGTCACCAGCTCGGTCCGCGGCGCCAGCTTCACGTCGCCCAGCAGGCTCAGGCCGGTCAGCGAGCTCTTGTCGATGAGGTAGAACCCCATCAGGTGCTTGGACAGGTCGGGCCACACGCGGGCCAGCTGGTACACCTGCCGCAGCCGCTCCACCTCCGCCTCGAGACCTTCCGCACGACGGCGCTTGATGTACGACTGCAGGTCGGCGTCCACGATCCGCGAGTTGACCTTCCTGAGCTCCCGCTCGACCCCGCCGACCCGCCCGTACAGCCGCCCGTCCCGGATCTCCAGGTCGGCGGCGTCGAGGATCGCCGGACGGTGCGCGCGGTCCCCGCGGCTCATCGCGTCGGCGATGAACCACAGGTTCTGCTTGGTCGCCTGCTTCGGCGGCTCGATCTCCAGGATCAGCACGCTCTCCGGGTCCGCCGTCTGCGGCCAACGGAAGGTCTCCAGCACCTCCGCGTCCAGCGACTCGTCGGTGTGCAGCCGTCCCCGCGCGTCGCGGGCCAGCGTGAACGTGCAGTCCGCCCCGCAGCCCGCCAACCGCGCGCCGCGCACGAACTCCCGCACCCAGCCCCAGTAGGTGTCCACGCTCT
>JAFGHH010000426.1 GCA_016930215.1 Deltaproteobacteria bacterium | reverse complement strand
GCGCGGTTCGGTACCGGACTGCAGCCTGCGAGACGTCCCGGGGCGATTGTTGCTCACGCTCCGAGCGCCCGGTCGGCAGGCGTCAATCGCAGAAGCCGATGCGGTTGAAGTAGACGGCTTCCGACGCGCCGTCGTGCACGAGCCAGACCACGCCGAACTCCGTGCCGGTCCAGACCAGGGCGCGGTGCGAGATCTCGGGACTGATCCCCGCGGCGACCGTCACCCGCGGCCCCGCGGGCTCGCCCTCGACGCCCAGACCGCGGAACCGGATGCTGCCGCCCCCCTCCTCGCGGGCGTACCAGAGCGCGCCGTAGCCGTCGCCCGTCCAGGCGAGGGAGAAGCCCGAACTGCCGTCCGTGGTCTCGACGACCGAGCGTCCGCGCTCCGCACCGTCGGGCCCCCGACGGACGAAGTAGATCCCTTCCGGGGTCGCGGCTTCGTCGTGCCAGTTGTGCCACAGCGCACCCCACTCGGTCCCCGTCCAGACCGGAAGCTCCACGTCGAAGTCGCTGCCGTATCCGAGGTCCAGGTTCGGGGCGAGCGCGGAGCCGTCCGGACGCAGGCGGGCGAAGGAGGACCAGAAGACGCCCAGCTCGGTGCCGGTCCAGGCGACCCAGACGGGGGCCCAACTGCCGCCGGGCGAGACGTGGCGCTCCGACACGCGGAGGTCGCCCCCGAGCTTCGTGCCGTGCACGTCGAACCGGGCGAGGTAGACGTCGTAGGAGCAGCCCATCATGGTGCAGGCCGATTCGGTGAGCCGGGTGTCGATCCAGGCGATCGCGAACTCGTCGCCGGTCCAGGCCACGTCCGGCTCGGCCGACAGCCACGGATCGTCCGTCACGCGCAGGGGTGCCGCGAGGAGATCCCCCGCCGCGCCGACGACCGCGAAGTAGACCTCGGGGTATTCTCCCGACCATTCGGCCCAGGCCAGGCCGATCTCGCCCCCGGTCCAGGCGAGCGAGACCGCCCCGAGGGGTCTGCGCTCCGTCACCTCGATCTCGCGCTCGACCCGGTCCCCCGTCGCCGGGATCCGGGCGAGGCGGATCGTCGAAGAGCCGGAGGCCCCCTGCAACCAGGCGACGACGAACTCCGTTCCGGTCCAGAGGAGGGTCGAGGGCCCGACCCCGCTCCCGGACGGCCCGGCGTCCGAGACGAGCAGGTCGTCCGACAGCAGCGCAGGGCCATCGACGAGCCCGTCGCAGTCCTGGTCGACGCCGTCGCGGCAGACTTCCGGGGCGCCCGGATACACGTCGCCGCGGGAATCGTCGCAGTCGGTCCCGCCGCAGGCCGCGTCGCGGAAGCCGTCGCCGTCGCGGTCGGGGCAGGAGGGGTCGACCTCCGGCTCGCCGGCGTCGTCGTCGGCGACCTCGTCGCGGGCGTCGTCGGCAGCCGCATCCCTCTCGAGTCCGTCGTCCGGCCGAGCGTCGACCCCGGCGTCGGTCGAATCGTCCTGCTCGCGCCCCGAGCTGCTGTAGCAGCCGCCGACCACCAGGCACACCGCGACCACGAGACCACCGGGCCCGACACGTCGGCTGGGTCGCATCCCTCACCTCCTGCGGCGGATCGTTGTCACCCGTCCAAGGGAGCTTGGCCCGCCGGGAAACGGCCGTCAACCCCGGTGGTCGGGCCGGGCGGGTTCCGCTGCCGATGTCGCGAGAGGAGCGCCCACCACGCCGCGGTCGCCAGCGCGAACCCGGCCAGCACGTCGACCAGGTAGTGCTGCCGCGTCAGCAGCGTCGAGAGCCCGATCAGGCCGGCGTACAGCACGCCGAGGCGACCGAGCCGCCGGTCGACGTCGAACAGCAGCAGCCCGCCCAGCATCGCCATCGCGCAGTGCGACGACGGGAAGCAGTTGTACGGCGGGTCGGCGCGGTGAACGACCGACAACGCCCAGTGGAACAGATCGATGCCGGGGTCGACCACCGGACGCTCCATCGCCACGGGGAACGCCGCGAAGGCGACGAGCGTGGGTCCGAGCGTCAGCAGGTAGGCGGCGACGACGCGCCGCCACGGCACCGGGTCGCGCAGCAGGAACAGCGGCAACGGCGCGAACCAGTAGACCGTCAGGTAGACCAGCGTCGCCGCCGGCACGAACGGCAGCGCATCCTCCAGCGCCGCGGGGAAGTAGTGCAGCGCGCGGCCCTCCACGAACCACGCGACCGCCAGGTAGCTCTGCGACCACGCGACGAAGGCTCCCAGCCCCAGCAGCGTCCAGCGCAGGTCCGAGCCGCGCGGGCGCTCGCGGAACGACGGCACGCGTCGCCAGCGGCGCCGGACGAGCCACAGCGTCGCGGGGATCACGGCCAGCGGCACGTACAGCGCGCAGAACAGGATCGAGTGCAGATGCCCGAAGCCGTCCGGGACGACGAGCCCGACCAGCAGCATCAGCCACTGGCCGACGATCACGCCGAGCAGCGCGGCCAGCAGCGCGTAGCGGACCCAGAAGTCCCAGCGCGGTCGTGGGAGCGGCGCGGTCGCCGTCATGCGGGTGGACGATATCGGCCGGGCTCCGGCTCGGTCAACGGGCGAGCGGCGCGCGCGAGCGGGCGGGACGGAACCGCGGGCCGGCGCAGGACTCACGCGCAGGGGGGCTCGGGGCCGCAGGACAACCCGACCGAGTCGTCGGTCCGGCCGTCGCGGTCGGTGTCGGCGGTGTCCTGGCAGCAGGCGCCGGAGGCGTTGCAGCAGAACGGGTCCCAGCCCGTGAGCAGGCCCCACGGGCAGCCGGGGGCGGGCGCGTCCTCCAGGCACGCGCCCCAGGCGGTGCCGGCGGCGTTGCAGCGCTGGAGGCCCCAGCCCCAGGCGGTGCCGGCGTTGCAGTGCCGGTACTCGCCGGCGGGACAGCCCCCGCGGGGCCGGCAGTCCGTCTCGTCGGTGACGCCGTCGCAGTCGTTGTCCAGGCCGTCGTCGCAGCACTCCTCGGCGCCGGGCGGGCACCCGCCGTCGACCGTCGGGCATCCCTCGTCAGTCTCGCCGTCGCAGTCGTCGTCGACGCCGTTCCCGCACGTCTCGTCCGGCGGCGTGCAGGCGTCCGGTTCCGGCCCGTAGCACACGTCGGTGCAGCGGCCGGTACCGACCGAGCCGCAGCGGGTCAGGCAGGCGACGATCGTGCCGCGCACGCACGGGAACGGGTCGTCGGGCATGCCGTTGCAGTCGTCGTCGCGTCCGTTGCAGACCTCGTCGGCCGCGGGGTGAACGGCCGGGCTCTCGTCGTCGCAGTCGTCGCCGTCCGGGCAGGTCACGTCGATGAACGTGTCGCCGTCGGAGTCCGCTTCGTCCCCGATGCTACCGTCGCAGTCGTTGTCGATGCCGTCGCAGATCTCGGGAGCGCCGGGATGGCGGCGGCGGTCGTCGTCGTCGCAGTCGTCGCCCCCGGGACAGACGGCGGGGTCGTAGTGCCCGTCCCCGTCGCGGTCCTCGAGGACGACGCCGTCGCAGTCGTTGTCCAGGCCGTCGCACAACTCCTCGGCGCCCGGGTGGACGTGCGGGATCTCGTCGTTGCAGTCGTCGCCGCCGCAGGCTTCGTCGGTGTAGGTGTCGCCGTCGAGGTCCAGAGCGACGTGCGAGCAGGAGCGGGCGGCCTCGTCGCAGGAGTCGGCGGTGCAGGCCAGGCCGTCGTCGCACGGTGCGCGCAAGGCCGCCTGGCAGCGACCGCTGCGGGTGCAGGTCTCGGGGCCGTTGCAGAACACGCCGTCGTCGCAGTCCGCGTCGGAAGAGCACTCGGCGTCGTCCCCGCAGCCCACGGGGTGCAGGGCCGGCACGACGCCGAGGAGCAGGCCGAGGGCGGCCGCCGGGACGGCGAAGCGGCGCAAGGCGAGCGGCCTGTCGGGGTGCGACGTCATCTCCGACCTCCCATCCTGGCGACAGGGTAGATCGAGAACGATCGGCGGGCAAACGGGGCGGAGACCGCCGGCCGCGCCGTGAAGGGGCGCATCTCGGATCCGGGAGCTGTCAGGTCCGCGGCGGCGTCTCGTGGCGGCGCAGCACCTCGCCCAGTTCGCGCAGGCGCCGGTCGACCCGGTCGTTGACCGAGCCGGACTCCCAGGAACCGTCGCGGCGGCGGCGGCCCGCCGGGAAGCCGGTGAGAATCCCGATCCCCTGGTCGACGTGGTCGACGGCCCAGATGTGGAACTTCCCGCGGCGCACGGCCTGCACGACCTTGGCCGAGACCATCAGGTGCCGGGCGTTGCTGCGCGGGATCACGACGCCCTCCGTACCGCGCAGTCCGCGACGGGTGCAGACCTTGAAGAACCCCTCGATCTTCTCGTTGACCGCGCCGACGGGCTGGATCTCGCCCTGCTGGTTGACGGAGCCGGTGACGGCAATGTCCTGGCGCAGCGGAACGCCGCCGAGGCTGGAGAGCAGCGCGTAGAGCTCGGCGGCGGACGCCGAGTCGCCCTCGACGAAGCCGTAGTTCTGCTCGAAGGTGATGCTGGCGGACATCGCCAGCGGCTTGTCCCCGGCGAAGCGGCCGCCGAGGAAGCCGACCATCGTCAGGGCGCCCTTGTCGTGGATCGCGCCGGAGAGGCGGACCTCGCGATCGATGTTCACGACCTCCTTGCGACCGACGTAGGTGCGGGCGGTGATGCGGGCGGGGACGCCGAACTGGTGGTCGCCCTGGTCGTAGACGGTCAGGCCGTTGACCTGGCCGACGACGCAGCCGCGGGTGTCGATCAGGATCTGACCGGCATCGATCTCCCGCAGCACCGCGTCCTCGTCCTTCTCGTGCCGGCGGTGCCGCTCGGCGAGGGCGCGGGCGACGTCGGGGGCGGCGATCGAGCGCCGGCCGGCGCGCCGGGCCCAGTGATCGGCCTCGGCGGCGAGGTCGATCAGGGCGGCCAGGCGCGTGGTCAGCTTCTGCTGGTCGCCGGCCTGCCGGACGCCGTACTCGAGCACCGCGGCGAGGGCGGAGCGGTCGAGCGGCAGCAGGCCCTCCTCGGCGGCCACGCGGGCCAGGAACCGGACCGCGGCGGCCAACGTCTCGCGTCCGAGCGGCATGGTGGCCTCGAAGTCCGCCTTGACCTTGAACAGCCGCGTGAAGTCGTCGTCCTGACCCTGCAGCGCCCAGTAGGTCTCCGGAGGGCCGACCAGCACGACCTTGACGTTGAGCGGCACGGGGCTGGGCCGGACCGAGCCCGTGGTCTTGGGCTTGGTCTCGTCTTCCAGCTCCTCGATCCGCAGCTCGCGATGCCGGATCGCCTTCTTCAGCGCGTCCCATGCGTGCGAGCTGCGCGCCAGGTCGTTGATCTGGAGCACGAGGTACCCGCCGTTGGCGCGGTGCAGCGCGCCGGCACGGAGCAGCGTGTGGTCGGTGGCGTACATCCCGCGCGCCTCCCGGTACTCGGGATAGCCGAACAGGTTCGGGTACGTCGGATTGCGCTCGACGACCACCGGCGCGTGCTTCTCGCGGCGGCGGTCGACCAGCACGTTGACGCGGAACGGCACGTGGTCGTGGAACGGCGCGATTCCGGTCGCCGGCTCCTCGGACCCCTCGGACCCCTCCGCGCCGGCCCCGGCCGCGCGGTCCTCCGGCGGGAGGAACAGCCGGTGTCCCTCCAGCACGTACGCCTGGAACTGTTCGAGGTACCGGCGGACGGCGGCGCCCAGCGGGGCGTGGCGGCGCAGCAGGTCGCCGAAGATCACCTCGACGACGTGGGCGATGGCCCCCCGTTCGGCCTCGAGCAGCCGCTGTTCGAGGTCCTTCTGGATCTGGCGCAGCTTGCGGTCGTACTCGGGCACGCGGCGCTGGAACGACGTCGAGCGTTCCTCGTAGGCCTGCCGTTCGGCCTCCGACAGCTCGTCGTACTGCTCGGTGGTCAGGGGCTGACCGGCCTTGAGGGGGGTGAGGGCGAGGCGGTCGCCCTCGCGGCGGACGAGCAGTCCGAGGCGGCGGCCCTGGCGCTGGAGCTGGACGAAGCGGCTCTCGGCCCGCCGGTGGCTTTCGTCGAGAATGGTGTTGCGCTGTTCGCGGAACGCCGCGGTGGTGAGCACGCGGGGGATCTCCCGTCCCAACTCGGCCACCGCCTCCTCGATGTCGTGAGCGAACGGGGCGCCCTGTCCGGCGGGCAGCAGGATGCCCTGCGGCAGGTCCGGCTCGTCGAAGTTGTGGAGGTAGACCGCGTCCTGCCCCGGCGGCTCCTGTTCCGCCCGCACCCGGACCATCCGTTCGGTGCTGGTGGTCTTGCCGCTGCCGGATTCGCCGAGCACGTAGATGTTGAAGCCGCGGGCGCGGACGCGGAGGCCGAAGTCGAGGGCATCGACGCCGCGTTGTTGGCCCAGCATCATCTCGCGGGAGGCCTCGTGACTCCGGCCGTTGCCGCGGGCGACCTTCACGTGTCGCGGCGCGGGCGGGACCGGGGCGGGGGGAACGGGCAGGTGGTGGGGGTCGATCGTGCGCCGCAGCCGGCCGGCCGGCAGCTCGTGGCGGGTCTCGAGAGGGCGCTTCGGTCGGGGCATCTCCACCTCCGGGAGCCGGACTCTGGCACCCCCAACCGGTTTCGTCCATCCCTCTTGGCAGACGACCCGTGATGCTGGTAACATCCGACCCGTCTTATGGCGACCGAAGGGCCGGTCTACCAGATCGCGATCGTCGACGACGAGGGTCAGGTGACGACCGTCCCGATGATCCGGGACGATTTCACGATCGGGCGCAAGGAAGGGAACGTGATCCGGCTTACGGAGCGGAACGTTTCCCGCAACCACGCCCGGATCGCGCGCGAGAACGGCCGCTTCTTCCTCAGCGACCAGGGAAGCTACAACGGTACGCGACTGAACGGCCGGCGGGTCCGCGGCAAGATGCCGTTGTCGCCGGGGGACGAGGTCGGGATCGGCGACTACACGCTGCGCATGGAGGTGCTGGAAGGGGCGGCGGCCGCTGCGGCCCCGGCCGCGGCACCGGCCGAGCCGGTCAAGCCGTCGCAGATCACGGTCGTCGTCGAGGGCAAGCCGAACACGGTCTACATCCTGTCCGACGTGCCGCACGTGATCGGGCGGGGGGACGAGTGCACGATCCGGATCGATGAGCCCGGCGTGTCCCGCGCCCATGCGCGAATGCATCTCGTGCAGGGACGCTACTTCGTCGAGGACGCGGGAAGCGCCAACGGCCTGCTCGTGGGCGGCCAGCGCGTCCGCTCCAAGGCGCTCGACCCGGGCGACGTGATCGAGATCGGACGCGTCCAGCTCTACTTCACCGTCGGAGCGCTCAAGCCCGAGGACGTCAAGTCGCGCGCCGCGGCGGCCGGGGGCGGCTCCCGCCTGCCGATGATCTTCGGCATCGTCGGGGCGCTGATCGCGCTGCTCGGCGTGGTCTACCTGCTGTTCCTGCGGGGAAAGGACGAGACGAAGGGCACCGGGGCGGAGGGAACCGTGGCGGAGGCCGACGCGGGTCCACCCGTCCTCGCGGCCGCCGAGACGGGCACGCCGCCGGAGCCGGACGCGGGCATCGCGGCTGCGCCCGAGGCGGGGGCCGAGGCGGTGGCCGTGGAGGAGGAGGCCGGCCCCTCCACCGAGGAGCTGCTCGCGAAGGCGCGCGAGGCGGCCGTGCAGGCCGCGACGGTGGCCGACTGGAACGGGGTGCTCGAGCTGCTGGCGGCCAAGGAGCTCTCGGCGGACGCGGCGGCGGCCGAGCTGCGGGCGAGTGCGACGCGGGAGCACGACGCGCGGCTGGCGCTGGACGAGGCGAAGCAGGCGATGACCGACGGCGACCCCGCCACCGCCTCCAAGCGGTTGGCGGCCGTGCCGCCGGACGTGCGCTGCGCCTCCGAGGCGGCGCCGATGTGGAACGACGTGATCGTGGCCGGGCGGGACGCCGCCCGCGCCCAGCGGGTGGCGGACCTGGAGACGATCGTGGAGGCGCTGCGGCAGATCGTGGCGCCGCCGCCCCGCGTGGCGCGTGGGCGGGACGAGCTCGAGGCGGCGCTGCGCCGCCTGAGCACGCAGGTCTCGCCGCCGCCGCCGGCCGACGCGGGCGCCTCCCGGCGCGATGCGGGCGGGGGCGCAACCGAGGTCCGGATCCGGACCGACGCCGGCGTTGCCCCGCCGCGCGACACGGGCGGAACGGCGCCGCCCCCCGCCGACAACTCCTACGACCAGGCACGCCAGATGGTGCTCGCCGGGAACAACCAGGGCTGCATCGATATCCTCTCCCGCGCCCCCCAGAGCAGCCGGAACCTCGAGCTGCTGATCACCTGCTACAAGGCCGCCGGACGGATGCCCGACGCGCACAACGCGATGTTGAGCTACGTCACCCGCTACCCCACCGCACGCAAGGCCGACGAGTACCGCGGGGTGCTGCAGGCGGCCGGTCGAATGCCCTGAGCGGCGATTGACATCCCGACGGTCTTTCCGCTACGGTCCGTCCGACCGCGGACCGTGGGAACGCGTGCATTTGCGGGTTTCCGCGGAGGGCGCGGGCATCGTTGCCGAGCGGAGGGGAAGGATGGGTTCCACCCGAATGATGCGCCTGGCTGCTCCGGTCATCCTCGGGACGTTGTTGTTCTCCGGGCCGGCCCGGGCCGACGAGGTGTCGGACCCGGCCAACAGCGGGGCGATGGACGTCCGGCTGTTCCGCGCCGCGGTCGACTCCAAGGGGCTGTTCGGAGTCAACGCCAGCGAGGTGATGCCGCACCTCGACATCAGCATCGGGCTGGTCCTGGACTACGGCTACAACGTCTTCCCGGTCAGCGGTCTCTCCTGGACCGACACCAACGCCGACGGCCTGGTGGACGCGAGCGAGGCGACCCAGAGCGACGCCCATCTGGTGACGCACGCGATCGATGCCAACATCGGCTTCAACATCGGCCTGTTCAACTTCATGGCGGTGGGGTTCTCGCTGCCGATCGTGATCCTGTCCGGCGGGCAGACGATGGGCGTGGCCGGCTGGAACCGCTGGACCGGCGGGGTCGGCTCGACGGCGCCCAACCCCACCCCGTCGTTCTCCGCCCAGCACGTCGGCGACCTCGAGATCCACTCCAAGTTCCGCATCTTGCGGGCCGAGCGCAACCCGGTGGGGCTGGGAGCGATCGTGCATTTCCACACCCCCACCGGCCAGGCCGACCGCGCGCTCGGGTCCGATCCGGGTCTCGGGCTCGGCGCAACGGTGATCCTGGACACGGCCCCGGTCGATTGGTTCCTCGCCTCGCTCAACCTGGGCACACGGCTGTTCTTCGCCAACGACGCGGGCTACGAGCCGCTGACGGTGCGGGACGCGGCCGGCCAGACCTTCGAGTACGACCACCTGTTCACGTTCGGCGTGGGCCTGAGCTTCACGCTGGTCCGCGAACGCTTGAACGCGATCGTGGAGTACTACGGCAACACGACCTACGGCCATTTCTTCGACATGCCGCACACACCGATGGAGGTCGTCGCGGGCCTCAAGGTGTTCCTCGAGCGCAACAGCTACCTGTATTTCGGCGGCGGCACCGGCATCTTCTCGCCGGGGTTCTCGGCCGCCGAGGGGCGGGTGTTCGGTGCGTGGATCTTCGAGCCGTCGATCGGGGACCGCGACCGCGACGGGATCAAGGACGACGTCGACCAGTGCCCCGACGACCCGGAGGACTACGACGACTTCGAGGACACCGACGGCTGTCCCGACCCGGACAACGACCGCGACGGGATCCTCGACGTCGAGGACGACTGCCCGCTGATCCCGGAAGACCGCGACGGCGACGAGGACGAGGACGGCTGTCCCGAGGGCGACCAGGGGGACCGCGACGGCGACACGATCCCCGACGCCAGCGACCAGTGCCCCGACGACCCGGAGGACCGCGACGGCTTCCAGGATACCGACGGCTGTCCCGACCCGGACAACGACGGGGACACGATCAAGGACATCGATGACCTGTGCCCGAACGAGCCGGAGGACTTCGACGGCTTCAACGACGTCGATGGCTGCCCCGATGTCGACAACGACAACGACCGCATCCTCGATGTCGACGACGACTGTCCCAACGAACCGGAAACCTACAACGGCACGGAGGACGACGACGGGTGCCCGGACCAGGGCCGCGTGATGGTCACCGGCACCGACGTCGTGATCATGGACAAGGTCTACTTCGAGACCGACAGCGCCGTGATCATGCCGGTCTCGTTCGACATCCTGAACCAGGTCGCGGCGACGCTGAACAGCAACAGCCAGATCACGCTGATCGACGTGCAGGGACACGCCGACGAGCGGAATACGGACGAGTACAACCACCGGCTGACGCAGGACCGCGCCAACTCGGTCGTCGAGCACCTGGTCCGTCAGGGGGTCGCGCCGGGCCGGCTGCTGGCCACCGGGTACGGCGAGCGGTGCCCGATCGATCCCGGCCACAACAACCGGGCCTGGGACGCGAACCGGCGGGTCGAGTTCAAGATCCTCGCGACGGACGCCGGCCTGACGGGCGTCGAGCGTTCCTGCCCGGCCGGCGTGGAGTTCCAGACCCCGATCCCGGACAGCTTCCGGCGTTGAGCGGGTGAGGGAGGCGAGGCGGAGGCGATGGACGCACGCGGCGACTTCGTGGAGCGCCATGCCCGGGCGATCCTGGACCTGCCCCAGGACGTCAAGGCGGTCTGCGAAGTGCTGGATGACGAGGAACTCCCGCCGGAACGCCGGCGGCTCGTCGCCGGCGCGCTGGTCGGCCTGTTGCAGGCCGGCGACCTCGTCCCCGACACCTGGGGTCCCCTGGGACTGGTCGATGACGCGATCGCCCTGCGGCTCGCCGCGGACGCGGCCGTCCCGAGCGGCTCGCCGGAGCGCGACCGGCACGCGACCCGCTTCCCGCCGTTCTGGACCGAGCTGCCCGACGACCTGGCGACGGCCCGGGCCTTCCTGGGCGATACGTTCGTGCTGTTCGAAACCCGACTGAACCGCCTGCCGCTCGCCGAGCACAAGGGCAAGCGGGCCGAGACCGCGGTCCACGACGAGACCGTCCGGGCCTGGCTGTACGACGAGCTCGACCAGGCGATGACCGACCTGGAGTTGACCGACGACGAGCTGCACGTGGCGATGCGGCGCATCGATGCGTTGCGGACGCACCTTCGACGTCGCTTGGCGCACCGTTGAGCGACCGTGATCGTGGGCGTTCGACCGGGAATGGAGGACGACCGATGAGCAAGATGGATCAGGGTTCGGGGCAGCCGCCGAAGGGTCCGGGAGCTCCCGCTCCCGGCGCGCCGCCCAAGAAGGAAGCGGCCAAGACGATGCTGGGCATGCCGCCGATGTTCGGGCAGCAGCCGCCGCGCGGCCCCGCCGTGCCGCCGCCGGTGATGCCGCCCGGCGGCGCCGCTCCGCGGCCGGGTGCCGCGCCCGGGCCTGCTCCGGCGCCGGCACCCGCGCCCTTCGCACCCAAACCCGCGCCCTTCGCCGCGCCGGCGCCCGCGCCGGCACCCGCTCCGGCACCGGCGCCCTACCCTGCACCCGCACCCGCGCCCTTCGCGCCCGCGCCCGCGCCCCAGGTCGGGCCGCGACCGATGGGGCTCGACCAGACGATGATGGCGCAGCCCGGGATGATGCCGGCGGCGCCGGCGCCGGCGCCGGCGCCGGCGCCCTACCCTGCGCCTGCACCGTACCCGGCACCGGGACCCCAGGTGCCGCAGCCGCAGGCGCCCGAGATGATGCCGCAGCCCCCGACAGCTCCGCCGGAGGGATTCGGCTACGCACCGTCGCCCGGAGCACCCCCCTTGATGCAGGGAATGCCGCAGGGGATGCCGCAGGGGATGCCGCAGGGGATGCCGCAGCCGGGCTACCCTGCTCCGCCGTCCGGGTTCGGCGCGCCGCCCGAGGTGGGCGGTCTGCCGGCCTATCCGGGTGCGCCGGGCGGCCAGCCGCCCTACGGGGCCCCGGGCTTTGCTCCGCCACCGGGTGGACCGTATCCCGGCGGCCCGGTCCCGGCGGCCGGCGGCGGCGGCTCGATGAAGTGGATCCTCATCGCGATCGTCGCCGTCGTCGTGCTCGGCCTCGGCGGCTTCCTGCTCTACTACTTCGCCTTCAGCGGCGACGATGCCTCGTCCGACCCCTGCAACACCGTCTGCGCCGCCTACGTCAAGTGCGAGACCGACAAGGCGACCAAGGCGGGGGAGAAGGTCGACCCCAAGGAAGCGGACGAGGAGAAGGCCGACTGCGTCAAGTACTGCAAGGGCCTCAAGTCGGCGACGCAGAAGAAGAGCCTCGAGTGCACGAAGGTCTCCTGCGACGCGATGGAAGACTGCCTCGAGTCGATGGAAGAGTTCGACAAGACCGCACCGGCGGAGCCGGCGAAGGCCGGCGGCGGAGGGGGCGGAGCCGGCGGCGCGTCCGACTGCACGGCCAAGATGACGGCCTGTCTCACCGAAGCTACCGCCGGCGCCGGCATGCCGGCCGGGGCGCTGGCCACCCTCAAGGACACCGCCCAGCAGACCTGCGACGGAATGCGGATGGGGGACGAGGCGGCGTTCGACAAGGCCTTCGCGGCCTGCAAGGACAAGCCGTGCGGCATGGGCGGCACCGACTTCCTGCAGTGCATGACCGAACAGATGATTGCGGCCGTCGCGGCGGAACCGTAGCGCATCCGGTTCGCCCGACCATCGTCCCCGACCGCCGACCCCGCGCCTCCCTACGGACCCCGTCGAGCCTTGCGTTGGCGCGGCGGGCGGCCGCCGTCCCGTCCGCCCGGCAGGTCCCGTGTTGCGGCCTCGCCCTGCAACGCGGCGACCCGGTCGCGCAGCGCCGCCGCCCGTTCGAACTCGAGCCTTTCGGCCGCCAGGAACATCTCGGCCCGGAGCGCGGCGACC
The DNA here is from genome assembly GCA_016930215.1 of Deltaproteobacteria bacterium. Lineage (GTDB taxonomy): Bacteria > Myxococcota_A > Polyangia > DRWM01 > JAAZOP01 > JAAZOP01. The sequence continues at coordinate 5,652 of JAFGHH010000426.1, read as the reverse complement.
CGCTCGTCGCGCGAGGCATACTCGACGCCGCCCTCCCCTGCCTCCGACGGCTCGACGGGCGGTGCGGCCAGGTCGAGGTAGTCGCGGTTCGCCCCGCCGGGCGTCATGTCGCGGATCGCCTTCTTGATCGTCTCGGGCACGATGCCGTGCCGCGCGTTGTACTCGGCCTGCAGCTTCCGCCGCCGCTCGGTCTCGCTCATCGTCTCGCGGATCGCCGGGGTCGCGGTGTCGGCGTACAGGATCACCTTGCCGCGCACGTTCCGGGCGGCGCGGCCGCAGGTCTGGATCAACGCCCGGGCCGAGCGGAGGAAGCCTTCCTTGTCGGCGTCCAGGATCGCGACCAACGAGACCTCGGGCAGATCGAGGCCTTCGCGGAGCAGGTTGATGCCCACCAGCACGTCGAAGACGCCCTGCCGCAGCTCGCGCAGGATCTCCACCCGCTCGAGCGTGTCGATGTCCGAGTGCATGTAGCGGGCGCGGACGCCGATCTCGCCGAGGTACTCGGTCAGATCCTCGGCCAGGCGCTTGGTCAGCGTGGTCACCAGCACCCGATCGCCCAGCGCGACCCGTTCCCGGATCCGTTCGACCAGGTCCTCGACCTGCCCGGCCACCGGTCGCAGCTCGACCTCCGGATCCATCAGGCCGGTCGGCCGGATCACCTGTTCGACGAACGCGCCGCCGGTCCGTCGCAGCTCGTAGTCCCCGGGAGTCGCCGAGACGAACACCACCTGTCCGACGCGGCGCTCCCACTCCTCGAACTGCAGCGGGCGGTTGTCCAGCGCGCTGGGCAGGCGGAAGCCGAACTCGACCAGCACGTTCTTGCGGTTCCGGTCGCCGCGGAACATCGCCTGGATCTGCGGGATCGTCTGGTGGCTCTCGTCGACGATCGTCAGGGCGTCCGGCGGGAAGTAGTCGACCAGCGTCACCGGCGGCTCGCCCGCCTGCCGGCCGGTCAGGTGCCGGGAGTAGTTCTCGATCCCGGTGCAGAACCCGGCGACCTCCATCAGCTCCAAATCGTAGTTCGTCCGCTGCTCGAGACGCTCGGCCTCGAGCAGCCGGCCGGCGTCGCGCAGCTCCGCGAGGCGCGGCCGCAGCTCGGCGCGGATCCGCTCCAGCGCCCGCTTCAGCTCCGCGGCCGGCACGACGTAGTGGCTGTTCGGGTGGATCGCGGTCCGCTCCATCGTCCGCAGCGTCCGGCCGCGCAGCGGGTCGATCTCCGACAGCCGCTCGATGCGGTCGCCCCACAGCTCGATCCGCACCGCGCGGTCCTCCTCGTACGCCGGGAACACCTCGACCACCTCGCCGCGCACGCGGAACGTCCCGCGGTGGAAGTCCAGGTCGTTCCGCGCGTAGCGCACCTCGACCAGCCGTCGCAGCAGCACCTCGCGGTCGAGCTCCTCCCCCACGGCGAACCGCAGCAGCAGGCCGTCGTACCACGTCTTCGAGCCGATGCCGTAGATGCAGGAGACGCTGGCGACGACGAGCGTGTCGCGGCGCGTGAGGACCGAGCGGGTCGCGGCGTGGCGCAGGCGGTCGATCCGCTCGTTGATCGTCGCGTCCTTCTCGATGTACGTGTCCGAGGAGGGGATGTACGCCTCGGGCTGGTAGTAGTCGTAGTAGCTGACGAAGTACTCGACCGCGTTGTCCGGGAACAGCTCGCGGAACTCCTGGTACAGCTGCGCGGCCAGCGTCTTGTTGTGGGCGATCACCAGCGTCGGCCGCTGCACCCGCTCGATCACGTTGGCCATCGTGAACGTCTTGCCGGAACCGGTGATCCCGAGCAGCACCTGCGCCCGCTCGCCGCGCTCGAGCCCCGCGACGAGCGCGTCGATCGCCTGCTGCTGGTCGCCGGCGGGCTGGAGCGGACCGGCCAATCGGAAGCGTTCCACGGACGGAGTATGGCACGGGCCGGAGGAGAGGGGTGAGGGGCCCGGGGAAGCTCGGGGGGTGCCGCGCCCCCGGGCGCGGCGAACCGCGACGGCGGGGCCGGGACGCGGGGATTGCGGAGCGCGGGAGAAGAGGCTAGGAGGGATCGAACGGGAGGAGCCGATGCGAGGAACGACGGAGCTGCGGCGCGGGACCCGGACGGTGCGGCGATTCCGGTCCGCCGCATCCTGCCTGCTGGCGGCCGCCCTCCTGTCCGGCGGCTCAGGCTGCCGGAGGAGCCCGACCGAGACGACGGCGACGGACACGGCGAACCCCGCGAGCACGACGCCGGCCGCGGCCGGCGGCATGACGCTGACCAGCCACGACTTCGAGGACGGCCGGCCGATCCCGCGGGCCCACGCCTACACCGGCGAGGGCGAGAACCGGCCGCCGCGGCTGGCGTGGTCCCACCTGCCGCCGGGCACCGTCGAGCTGGCGCTGATCGTCGACGACCCGGACGCCCCGCGGCCCGAGCCCTGGGTCCACGACGTCCTGTACAACATCCCGACCGACGCCACACCGGAGACGATGGTGCTGCGCGGCGCGACGGTCGACTCCGCCCGGCGCTTCCTGCCGGGCGTCAACTCGTGGGGCGAGCAGGCCTGGGGCGGCCCGTTTCCGCCGCCCGGCGGCCCGCACCGCTACGTGTTCACGCTCTACGCGCTCGACGCGGTGCTCGACCTGCCGCCCGGCGCCACCAAGGAGCAGTTGCTGCAGGCCATGGAAGGCCACGTGCTCGGCACCGCCGTGCTCGTCGGGACCTACCGGCGGGAGTAGCCCGCAGGGGAGCCGGTGCCGCCATGCACGAACGGAACGGCAACGGCGGGCGACCGGCCCGCGACCCCGACGACGTACCGCGGGAGCGGCGCGGCGGACCCGCGCAGCGCGTCGGCAGCGACCTGCGCCGGATGCTCGAGGAGCTGTTCCGCCGTCCGCGCGCCGAACGGGCGCTGGAGGTGACCGCCGCCTGGTCGCGCGCCGTCGGCCCGCGCGTGGCCCAGGTCGCCCGGCCGGTGCGGATCGTGGACCGCAAGCTCGTCGTGCAGGTGACCAGCCCGACCTGGCGCAACGAGCTGCAGCTGCGCGCCGCCGAGATCCTGCGCAAGCTGCGCCGCGAGCTGGGGGACGCCGTGCAGGCGCTCGAGCTGCGGATCGGCGTCAACCAGGATCTGCGCGAGGCCGGGGCGCCGGCGGCCGGGACGGCGCGCGAGGCGCTCCCCGCCCTCCGCTCCGTGGCCGCGTCGCTCGAGACGCCCGAGCTGCGCGAGCTCGCGCTCGCGCTGGCCGAAGGCCGCCCCGCGCCCGACCCGCGCCGGGCCTCGCGCAGAGACGCCAAGACCCGCAAGCCCCGCGCCAAGGCGCGGGGATGATCCTCGCGCAGGGACGCAGAGACGCAGCGGATGATCTCGCGCAGCGGCGCAGGGGTGCCACGGGGCGCGCGCACCCGCCGGTCCGGCTCAGCGCCGTTCCGACAACCACTCCCGCACGGCCGCGGGGCGGTTGGTGATCACGGCGTCGACGCCGGCGGCCACCACGCGCTCCAGCTCCGCCGGCTCGTCGACCGTCCAGACCGCGACGGTCCGCCCCAGCGCGTGGAGCTCCGCCACCCGCTCGGGCGTGACGCCGGCCGCGTCAAGGTTGAGGCCCGCCAGGTCGAGGGCCCGGACCCAGGCCAGCGCGACCTGCCAGGCAGCATCGTCGTCGACCGCCACCCGGGCGAGCAGTTCCACCCGCAGCTCGGGCGCCTTGAACGCGGCCACGGCGCAGATCACCGGAGAGAACGATTGCAGCACGACGCGACCGGCTCCGTCGCGCCCCCGCAGTTCCGTGAGCACCGCTCGCGTCAGGGGCAGGTTGCGCGTGCCGCTCGCGGCGATCCGGGCGACCAGCGACGCGTCGAGCGCCGGGTCGGGCGGCGACCGGCCGCCGGCCAGCCGCGCGAGCAGCTCGACCTCGAGCGCCTCGTCGCCGGGATGCCGTTTGACCTCGACGTAGACGCCGGTCGCCGCGTCGCCGAGGGCGAGGGCTTCGGCCAGGGTCGGCAACGGCTCGCCGGCGAAGGTTGGGTCGAACCAACTGCCGGCATCGAGCGCCCGCAGCTCGGCGAGGGTCCGCGCGCCCACCGGTCCGGAACCGGAGGTCGTGCGGTCGAGCGAGTCGTCGTGGATCACGACGACGGCGCCGTCGGCCGAGACCGTGCAGTCGAGCTCGAACCAGTCCGCCCGTTGTTCGCGCGCCAGCCGGAAGGCCGCCAGGGTGTTCTCCGGGGCGTCGGCGCTCGCGCCGCGGTGCGCGATCACGGCGACGGGGAGCCGGGCGTACGGCCCGGCGTCGGAGGTCGGGGAAGGCACCGGCATCGTCGCCCGCGTTCCCGGGCAGCCGTCGAGCGAAACGCCCAGCGCGACGAGAACGGCGAGGCGCTTTGCGCCGGGCACCGGCCGCCGCTCCGCGATGACCTACACGCCGCTCCAGCCGGCGATCCGTGCGAGCATCCACCACAGGGCGCGGCCCTTGAGCACGCAGTTCAGGTTGGCCTGCGAAGGCGAATCGGAGTGGGCGCAGCCGCTGCAGCCGTCGTACCCATCGACCCCGTCGCCGGTGGTCAGGCGGGCCAGCTCCGAGGTGGGGTTGGCGGCGATCCACTCGACGGCCCAGTTGCCGCTGTCGTAGTCGAGGTTGTCCCTCATGCCCCGATCCCAGAAGTACTCGCCGTCGGGGTTGTGCGCCTCGATGTCGGCGAAGTCGAACAGCCAACGGTCGTGGTCCCGGCAGTGCCTCCGGATCAGCTCGTTGTTGTAGTGGATCCCGTTCTCCGTCAGGTCCTCGCCGTCGCCTTCCGAGTGACCGGTCATGAAGATGAAGGTCACGTCGGAGTACTCGGCGACCAGCTTCTCCATGTTGTCGACGTAGCGCTGGGCGTCGTGCCCGTTGATGCTGCACCACGACCACATCACGACGTTCACATGGCTGTTCGCCGGGTTGTCGAGCAGCGCGCGGGTGCCGACGACCCACGGGGTGTCGCCGTCCCCGTTGACCCAGTCTCCCTGGCTCAGGTCCGGGTCATCGGCGGGGATGCCGTTGTCGTCGAAGTCCAGCGCCGTCGAGTCGGAGCCGTCGTCGCTCCAGCGGTACCGCCCGGCGGGCAGCTCCGGGAACGCCTGCAGCGCGTTCATGCCGGTGACCAGCTGACTGCCGTGCGAGGTGTGCTGGTAGACGACGTGCAGGGACGACTTGGCGTCGCCGACCGCCGTCTCGGGAATCTCGGCCAGATCGGTGCAGTTGTGGTCGATCACCCGGCCGGCCGGCGGGACCACCGTGTCCTCGTCCCCATCGGCATCGGCGTCCGCATCCGCGTCCGCATCCGCGTCCGCGTCCGCGCCGGCGTCCGCGTCGGCGTCCGCGTCGGCGTCCGCGTCGGCCGCCACGTCGCCGCCCGTGTCCGTGTCGCCGCCCGTCTCGGCCACGTCGGTGCCGGAATCGTCGTCTCCGCACCCGAGCGACCAAACCGCGCATGCCACGACAACCGTCCATGTGCACCATCGCTTCATCGGTTCCTCCTTCCGCGAAACCCCGACTTCCTTCGACGCCGCAAGTCTAGACGGTGCGGACGATCCGCGCAATGCGGAAGGCGACCGGACTGGGTGGACGCGCCAGGACATCGCCCCAGGGGGGAGGAACTTGGCTGGCAGATCGAGAGGGCTCCGACCCGGGCCGAGGCATGGAAGG
>JAFGHH010000425.1 GCA_016930215.1 Deltaproteobacteria bacterium | reverse complement strand
CTGCGACTCGCCCGACGGCTGCGACTCGCCCGACGGCTGCGACTCGCCCGACGGCTTCGACCCGCCCGACGGCTGCGACTCGCCCGAGCTCTTCCGCCCGTAGTCGGTGGCGTACCAGCCGGAGCCTTTGAGGATGAAGCTGGAGTGGGAGATCAGCCGGTGCACCGACTTGTGGCCGCAGACCGGGCAGGTCTCGAGCGGCGGAGCGGTGATGCGCTGCAGCTCCTCGAACTCGTGCCCGCACTGGTCGCATCGGTACTCGTAGATCGGCATCGGGATCCTCCGCTGGGGCGGCGGGAAGATAGGCCCGCGGCGGTCTTTGTCAAGCGTCGTTCGGGGCCTGCGGCCGGGTTGCCGGTGCCGGCTGCGCGGGTCGGGGGCGCCGCGGGGCGCGTCCTTCGTTGATCCCCCCGCCGGGCCGTGGCATCGTGCCGGCGTGCAGGAGCGCCGGGTTCGGCTGGTCGTGAGCGACTTCCACATGGGGACGGGGAGCCCGCGCGGGAGCTTCAACCCCTACGAGGACTTCCACGAGGACGCGCGGTTCGCCGAGTTTCTCGAATACCACACGACGGGTCGGTTCGAGGACGCGCACGTGGAGTTGGTGCTCAACGGGGACATCCTCGACCTGCTCAAGGTCCGGGTCGGGGGCATCTGGCCCGACCAGATCACGGAGACGGTGGCGGTGGAGAAGGTCCGCCAGTGCCTGGCCGGCCACCCGGTGGTGTTCGACGCGCTGCGCGACTTCCTGCGTCGCGGGCGGACGCAGATCACGTACATCCCGGGCAACCACGACATCGAGTTCCTGCTGCCGGGGCCGCAGGAGACGTTGCTCGAGCGGATCGCGGGGCCTGCGGAGCGGCACCGGGTGCAGTTCGTGACGCGCACCGAGAGCTATCATCTGCCGGAGGGGATCCAGATCCGGCACGGCCACCAGTGGGAGGCGATCCACCGCTTCGACTACCGCAACCTGACGGTGTCGCGGGCGGGTCGCGAGCCGGTGATCAACCTGCCGTGGGGCTCGCTGTTCGTGCTCAAGGTGATGAACCCGGCGAAGCTCGAGCGCTACCTGATCGACCACATCATCCCGCTGCGGCGCCTGCTGTGGGCCAGCATCGTGCTCGACTTCCGCTTCGCGATGAAGTTCATCTTCCGATCGATCTACCACTTCATCCGCACCCGCTTCAGCACGCAGGGCAACTTCCTCCGCCGCTTCGTCGACACGCTGCGCATCTTCCGCGACGAGATCTCGCCGCTGGCCGAGTTCGACCGGTTCGCGATGCGGGCCCTGCGCCGGACGCAGGGCGTTCACACCCTGATCACGGGCCACTCGCACGGCCCCCGCTGCCGCGTCCTGGAGAACGGCAAGCTCTACATCAACACCGGCTCGTGGGTGAAGATCATCAACATCGACCTGCAGTACCTCGGTCGCGACGACGGGTTGACCTATGCGATGGTCGAATCGACCGACGGGCGCGAGCCTCGCACGACGCTCAACCGCTGGTACGGCAGCCACCGGCTCACCCGCACGGTGGAATACCTCGGTTGATCCGGGGTTGCCCGATCTGGCACGCAGGGTGCAACGCGAAACCGACCGGGATGGTTGCGGAGGGTGCCGTGACGGACGAGGCGAGGGACGGCGAGAGCGTGCGGGAGGCGGGCGACGGCGAGCCGCTGTTGCTGGTGGTCGACGACGAGGCCGGGAATCTCGAATCGTTGCGGCGGATCTTCGAGCGGGAGCCGTTCCGGGTGGCCACCGCCCCGGGACCCAAGGAGGCGCTCGACGAGGTCCGCCGCGAGGCCCCCGCCGTGGTGCTCACCGACGTCCGGATGCCCGGCGGTGACGGAGTGTCATTGCTCCGCGCCGTCAAGCAGCTCGCCCCCGGCACCGAAGTGGTCCTGATGACGGCCTACGGCACCGTCGAGACGGCCGTGGAATCGATGAAGGAGGGGGCCTACGACTTCGTCGAGAAGCCGCTCAAGCGCGCGGTGATCGTGCGCGCCGTCCGGCGGGCCGCCGAGCGGGCGATGCTGTTGCGGGAGAACGCGCGGCTCCGCGCGACCCTCGAAGGGGTCCAGGAGGACGGTCGAACGCTGGTCGGCACCAGTCCCGCCTGGCGACGCACCGTGCAGATGGGGATGCAGGTCGCCACCAGCCAGGCCAGCGTGCTCCTGCTCGGCGAGAGCGGCACCGGCAAGGAGGTCCTGGCGCGCGCGATCCACCGTCACAGCAACCGGGCCGACAAGCCTTTCATTGCAGTGAGTTGCGCGGCGATCCCTGAGACGATTCTCGAATCCGAGCTGTTCGGCTACGAGCGGGGGGCGTTCACCGGCGCGGCGGCGCGGCGGGACGGCCGGTTCGCGGTGGCGCACGGCGGAACGCTGTTCCTCGACGAGGTCGGTGAGATTCCGCCGTCGGTACAGGTCAAGCTGCTGCGCGTGCTGCAGTCCGGCGAGTACGAACCGCTCGGATCGGGCGGCAAGGCACGCCAGGCCGACGTGCGGCTCGTGGCGGCGACGAACCGCGACCTGGCCGCGGAGGTGGCGGCCGGGCGGTTCCGCGACGACCTGTACTACCGGCTGAACGTGATCGCGATCACCTGCCCGCCGCTGCGGCACCGGCACGGCGACGTGGCGCTTCTGGCGCAGCACTTCCTGCGGAAGTACTGCCTGCGCGACGGGCGCGCGGTGCTCGGCTTCACCCCCGCGGCGCTGGAGGCGTTGGAGCGCCACGCCTGGCCGGGAAACGTGCGCGAGTTGGAGAACGCGGTGGAGCGGGCGGTCGTGCTGGCGCGCGGGGAGTTGATCGACGTGGGCGACCTGCCGCCGAGCGTGCCGGCGGAGCGGACCGACGGCGCGGAGATCATGGTGGCGATCGGAACGCCGCTGGAGGAGGTGGAGCGGCGGCTGATCGAGGAGACGCTGCGGCGGACCAAGGGGGACAAGAAGCTGGCGGCCCAACTGCTCGGGATCGCCGCCCGCACCATCTATCGCAAGCTCGACCTGTACGGGGCCGGCAAGCTCGGGGAGACCGATTCGCCCGGGAACGGGGAGGCGGAGGGGGGAGGATGAGGCGATCCGCTGAACACCCTGCCAGAATGTCAACGCCGCGACCGCCCGGCGGACCGAATTGCCGGATTGTCCAAGCCGGCCTCCACCGGGCGTCGGCCGGGCGAAGGAAGTCGTGGGGGTCCGGGGCATTGCGACCCTTGATCGCCAGCCGATTCTCCGGTAGGGAAGGCCCGCGGCTCGGAGGGGAGAGAGGATGCCCGCGTCGGTGAAGCGATACCTGTGGCTCCTGCCCGCCGTGCTGACGGTGGTCGTGGCTTGGTTCCTGGCCGCGGCGGCGGGGGAGTTGCTGTTGTCCTCGCTGGGCGGGAAGGTGGACCTCTCGCAAGCACCGCCGGGGAACATCGACCAGGACGCGGGCCTCGCCGGGGGCTTCCATTCCGCGGACAAGCCGTTGCGGCTGGACGACCTGTTGGCCGGGAACCTGTTCGACCTGCCCCCGGAGGAGCCCGACGCGGGAGGGGAGGAGCCCGATGCGGAGCCGGTAGACGCCGGCCCGCCGGAGCCGCTCGAGCCGTCCCAGGACCTGGTCCCGCCGTGCCCGCTGAACCTCAAGGTGCTGGCGCTGGTGGCCGGGTCGGAGCGGCATCCCGAGGCGGGATTCGCGACGCTGGAGCACGACGGAAGCCAGCAGGAGTACCGGATCGGCTACCAGCTGGGCGACCGGCGCTTGTCGCGGATCACGTGGAACCGGGTCTACCTGGCGCAGGCGACGACGGGCGCCGAGTGTTTCGTGGACATCCGCTATCCGGAGCTCGCGCGGGCGGGCAACGCTCCGGCCCCGCCGCCGGTGGAGCCGACCAAGCCGACCGAGCCGGCACAGCCGGCGGTGCCGGTCGGGCCGCAGAGCCGCGAGGACCGGTTCGCGGCGGCGGTCGATTCCTCGATCGAGGTGGTGAGCGACACGGAGCGCAACGTGCAGCGGTCGCTGATCAACACGATCCTGGACAACCAGGACATCGCGATGCGGCAGGCGCGGGTCATGCCGCACGAGGAGAACGGCGAGGTCGCGGGATTCAAGGTCTACGGCATCCGCCGCGAATCCCTGTTCGGCAAGCTCGGACTGGAGAACGGCGACCTGGTGCGCTCGATCAACGGAATCCCGATGACCGGCGCGGACAAGGCGCTCCAGGCGTACGGGCGGCTGCGGATGGCGGACCAGATCGCGGTGACCGTCACGCGCCGGGGCCAGGACATGACCTTGAACTTCGCGATCCGCTAGGGCGGTGGGAACGGCGGTCGGATGGCGACGCAACGAGCGACGAGACGGACGAGGCGGACGATGGGCGAGCAGATCCCGAGGGGGCGTGCGGTGGCCGGGGCGATCGCGATCGCCGTCTGGCTGGCGGCGACGGGCACGGCGGCACAGCAGACGGAGCCGCCGGCGCCGACGGTGGTCCCGGGCGCTCCCGGCGCGACCACGGCCACCCAGGTGCGGCCGTTGCTGCCGGGCGCGCGCCAGGTGGCGGCCCAGGCGGCGCCGGCGAACGACGGACCCGCGACGACGCCGCAGGCCGTCGGGCCCACGCCGGTCCCCGTGGCGCCGCCGACGCCGCCGCCCGCCACGCCCCCGGGGCGCCCGACCACCACGCCCGTGGAGAGCCCGGTCCCGGCCGAGGCGCAGCTGCAGTCGAACATCGACTACGAGCCGATGCCGTCCGGCCAGCGGATCCAGTTCAACCTCCAGGACGTCGACCTGCCGATCCTCGTACGGATCATCTCCAACATCACCGGCCGTCGGTTCATCCTCGGCGCCAAGGCCCGCTCGATCAAGGCCACCGTCTTCAGCCCGGAGGAGGTCACGGCCGGCGAGGCCTACCGTGCGTTCCTGGCGGTGCTGCAGTCCAACGGGATGACGGTCGTGCCGGCCGGGCGCTACTGGGTCATCACCGAGTCCGCGGGCGCGGCGCAGGAGGCGGTGCCGGTCTACCGCGACGGCGAATCGACGCCGTCCGACGCGCGGATGGTGACGCGCATCCACCGGCTGCGCCACGTGGGCGCCGAGGAGATCGCCAACCTGCTCAACCGGTTCAAGTCGCGCGACGGCGACGTCACGCCCTACCCGCCGACCAACACGGTGATCCTCACCGACTTCGGCAACAACGTGCAGCGGCTGCTGGTGATCCTCCAGGAGCTGGACGTGGCGGGGACCGGGGAGCGCATCTGGGTCGAGCCGGTGCACTACGCCGACGCCGAGGAGCTGGCGCAGAAGATCCAGGAGGTCTTCGAGGCCACCGGCATCGCGGCCAGCGCCCAGCAAGGCGGGCGGCGGACGACGCAGGAGGAGGTCAAGCCCGCGACGGGGCAGACCGGCCACGCCGGCGCCACCGAGACGGTCGTGACGCGGCTGACCAAGGTGCTCGCCGAGCCGCGGACCAACGCGCTGATCATCGTCGCCACCGAGCCGGCCTACCTGCAGGTGCTGGAGCTGGTCCGACGGCTCGACGTGGCGGTGAGCGGCGAGGGCGAGATCCACGTCCATCCGTTGCAGCACGCTGACGCCGAGGAGCTGGCCGGCGTGCTCAACTCGCTGGTCACCGGCTCCGGGATCGGCGCCACCTCGCGCCGCAGCGGCCGGACCGGCGGCGCCGCCGCCCAGGCCCAGCCGGCCCAGGGCGAGGCGTTCGCGGGGCAGGTCCGCATCCAGGCCGACACCGCCACCAACTCGCTGGTCATCGTATCCAGCCCCCGCGACTACGCGGCGCTGCGCCAGGTCATCGGCCAGCTCGACATCCCGCGCCGGCAGGTGTTCGTCGAGGCGGTGATCATGGAGGTCAGCCTGGAGCGGCTGCGGAACATCGGCGTTTCGTTCCACGGCGGGGACATGGTCGATACCGCCGGCGAGCAGTCCCTGGTGTACGGCGGGTTCTATCCGCTGTCGACGATCGCCGTGGACACCAACGCACTGCAGGGACTGGCCGTCGGGATGCGCGGCTGGGAGCTGGAGGGCTCGGACCAGACGCTGCTGCCCGGCGTCTCGATCCCGGCCTTCGGCGTGTTGCTCTCGGCGCTGCAGACCGACAACGACGTCAACGTGCTCTCGACGCCGAACATCCTGGCCACCGACAACGTCGCCGCGGAGATCATGGTCGGCGGCAACATCCCGGTGCAGCAGGGCGGCTACGGCGCGGGCGCGCTCTCCTCGCTGGCCGGCCAGGCCGCCGGCGCGAACGCCGGCGCGATGTCCAGCCTGCTCGGCGGGCTCAACCCCTACGTCTCCGTCGGTTACCAGAAGGTCGGCATCACGTTGTCGATCACGCCGCAGATCAACGAGAGCGACCAGGTCCGCCTGGAGATCGAGCTGGAGGTCAGCGAGGTCACCGGCGAGAGCTCGCTCGGGCCGATCATCGGCCAGAAGACCGCCAAGACCACCAGCGTCGTCCGCGACCAGCAGACGGTGGTGATCGGCGGGCTGATGACCGACTCCGAGGTCGAGACGGTGGAGAAGGTCCCGTTCCTCGGTGACATCCCGATCCTCGGCTACCTGTTCCGCCACACCCGCACGCGCATCACCAAGCGCAACCTGCTGATCTTCCTCACGCCGTACATCATCCGCGACCCCAGCGACTTCCGACGGATCTTCAACCGCAAGATGGAGGAGCGGCGGGAGTTCATCGAGCAGATCTCGGCGTTGCGCGAACGGGAGTGGAGCCCGAACATCGACTACTCGCGCAGCAACGGCCTGTTCGAGCAGATCAACCGGACGATCGTCGATCTGGAGGAGGAGGAGCAGTTGCGCCTCCAGATGGAGCAGACGCCGCCGCCGGAGCACCGGCCGGGCGAGCCGATCTCCACCGAGTCGTTCGAGGCGCTGGCGGCGGAGGGCTACGTGGAGATCACGCCGGCGGGCGAGCGGCCGATGGTCGACGCGGTTCCGGTCACGGTCTCGCCGGGGATGCAGCAGCCGCCGCCCGCGGTCGTGTACTGAGCGCGATGGACGACCAACTGCTGGCCGAGATCCTCGCCTCGCGCGGCATCCTGAGCGCCGAGCAGCTGGCGGTGTTGTCGGCGCAGGCCCCGGGGCGGTCGTTGCGCGAGGCGCTGGTCGAGCAGCGGGTGCTGGACGAGGATGCGATCGTGCGGTTGATCGCCGACGAGTTCTCGATGCCGGTGTTGCCGCGCATCGAGCCCGAGAAGATCCCGCCGGATCTCGTCCGGCTGGTCCCGATCCGCTTCGCCAAGCAGCACCGCGTGCTGCCCGTGAGCCGCGTCGACGGCGGCGTGCTCGTCGCCCTCGCCGATCCCCTCGACTCCACCGCGCTGGACGACCTGCGCACCGTGCTCGGCGTCGAGCCGCTGCCGGCGCTGGCCGACCCCGAGCGGATCCTCGAGGTGATCAACCAGGTCTACGACCGCGAGGCCTCGGAGCTCGGCGACAAGCACGACGAGCAGGCCGACGAGCTGCAGGACATCCTCGACGTCTCCGACGAGGCGCCGATCATCCGCTGGGTCAACTCGTTGTTCTTCTCGGCGATCCGGGAGCGGGCGAGCGACATCCACATCGAGGCCGGGGAGCGCGACGTGATCGTCCGCTACCGCATCGATGGCGACCTCTACGAGCGCAAGCGCGCGAACAAGGGGTTCCTGCCGGGCATCGTCTCGCGCGTCAAGGTCATGTCGGGGCTCAACATCGCCGAGAAGCGCCTGCCCCAGGACGGCCGCATCGCCCTGCGCATCGCCGGCAAGCAGATCGACGTCCGCGTGTCGACCATCCCCACGAGCCAGGGCGAGCGGGTGGTGATGCGGCTCCTCGACAAGACCAACGTCCTCCGCGACGTCTCGACGCTCGGGCTCGCCTCCGGGATGCTCGATGCCCTGGACGCCCTGATCCACCGGCCCCACGGCATCCTGCTGGTCACCGGCCCCACCGGCTGCGGCAAGACCACCACGCTCTACGGGTGCCTGCAGAAGATCAACACCCCGGACCTCAACATCATGACCGTCGAGGACCCGGTGGAGTACGACCTGCCCGGCATCTCCCAGATGCACGTCAATCCGAAGATCGACCTCACGTTCGCCTCCGGCCTGCGCGCCTTCCTGCGCCAGGATCCGGACGTGATCATGGTCGGCGAGATCCGCGACCGCGAAACGGCCGAGATCGCCGTCCACGCCTCGCTGACCGGCCACCTGGTGCTGTCGACGATCCACACCAACGACGCCGCGGGCGCCATCACCCGCCTGGTCGAGATGGGCACCGAACCGTTCCTCGTCGCCTCCTCGATGATCGGCATCCTGGCCCAGCGCCTGGTGCGCGTGCTGTGCCCGGCCTGCGCCCAGCCGGTCGCGATGAACGACGACGACCTGCACGAGCTCGGCCTGGACGCCGGACGCATGCAGGCGCGCCAGGCGCGCCCGGCGCTCCCGGCCTACCACGTCGATGACTCGCACCTCGTCCCGCTGCTTCGCGGCGAGCGGCCGCGGATCCGGCGCAAGGTCGGCTGCGCGCAGTGCCTGCAGACCGGCTTCCTCGGCCGGACGGGCATCTACGAGCTGCTGCTGATCACCGACAAGATCCGGTCGCTGGTGCTGCAGCGCGCCGACTCCACGGCGATCCGCCGTGCGGCGGTCGAGGAGGGGATGGACACGCTGCGCGACGACGGCGCCCGCAAGGTGCTCGAGGGCGTCACGACGCCGGAAGAGGTGCTCCGGGCGACGGAGCAGGACATCGAGGTGGACGGGAGCTAGCCCGGCGCGGGCGGGCGGAGCGAGATGCCGACCTACGAATACCGCGGACTGACCTCCTCCGGCCGCAACGTGCGCGGCGTCCGCGAGGCCGACGGCCTCGAAGGGCTGCGGGCCGCGCTGCGCCGCGAGGGGATCGTCCCCACGGAGCTCAAGGAGGCGCGCACCGCGGCCGACGGGCGCACCGCCCGGACCGGCATGGCCGGTCGCGAGGTCCGGTTCGGCTCGTTCCGCGACCGCGCCAAGCCCGCCGACATCTCCCTCGCCACCCGCCAGCTCGCCACCCTGATCCGCGCCGGCATCCCGCTCGTCGAATCGCTGACGGCGATCGTCGAGCAGACGCAGAAGGAGCAGCTGAAGCGTGCGCTGGCCACGATCCGCGACCAGGTCAACGAGGGCACGGCCCTGGCCGACGGCCTGCGCGCGCACCCCAAGCTGTTCGCCGACTACTACGTGAACATGGTGCACGCCGGCGAGCAGTCCGGCACGCTGGACGCGGTCCTCGACCGCCTCGCCGACTTCACCGAGGCCCAGGGCCGGATGCGCTCCAAGGTCACGGCCGCCCTGGCCTACCCGATGATCATGGCCGTGCTCGGCGCGATCATCGTCGGCATCCTGATGGTCGTGGTCGTGCCCCAGGTCACCACGATCTTCCGCGACTTCGGCAAGGACCTCCCCTGGTACACCGAGCTCCTGGTGTCGGTTTCGCACTTCGTCGGGAACTGGTGGTGGGCGGCCGGCCTCGCCATCACCGGCGTGGTGCTGCTGTTCCGCCAGTGGAAGCGCAGCGCCTCCGGCCGCAAGGTCTGGGACCGCTTCGTGCTCCGCGTGCCGATCGCCGGCGACATCGCGATGAAGGTCGCCATCGCCCGTTTCGCCCGCACGCTTTCGACCCTGCTGCACAGCGGCGTCCCGATCCTGCGCGCGATGGAGATCACCCGCAACGTGATGGGCAACGCCGAGCTGGAAGGAATCGTCGAGGACGCCCGGCTCTCGGTGCAGGAGGGCGAATCGATCGCCGAGCCGCTCAAGCGCAGCGGTCGCTTCGACCCGATCGTGACCCACATGATTGCCGTCGGCGAGCGTTCGGGGCAGCTCGAGCAGATGCTGCTGTCGGTGGCCGGCAGCTACGAGCTGCAGGTCGAGACCCGGCTGTCCACCCTGACCTCGCTGCTCGAGCCGATCATGATCGTCGTGATGGGCGGCGCCGCCGCCGGCATCGCCGCCTCGATCATGCTGCCGCTGCTGCAGCTCTCGGACTTCATGGGATGAGCGGGGAGGCGCCGGCATGAACCTGCTCGACCGCTGGCGCGCCCGCCGCGGCGCGACCCCCCTGCTCGGCGGCGGCGCCCGCCGCCCCGCCCGGCGCAGCCCGGTCTGGCGCGTCGTCCGCCTCGTCCTGCTCGCCGCCGCCCTCCTGATGTTCCTCACCGCCTCGATCGGCTACTCGAACAACAAGCTCCGCCGCCGCAAAACCTGGATGACGATCGCCGAGCTGACCGACGCCGTCCTGCGCTTCCAGCACGACTTCCAGCGCTGGCCGGACTCGTTCGACCAGCTGCTGCACCCCCCGGCCGACCAGCCGCCCTACCTCGAGTCGCTGCCCCGCGACGCCTGGGGCAACGACTTCCGCTACCTGCGGGTCGTCGAGCCGGGCTCCGAGGGCGAGTTCCATATCGTGTCGGACGGCCCGGACGGCAAGCCGGGCACGGGGGACGACATCGAGAACCTGTGACGCCGCCGCCGGCTCGGCCGGCGGCCGGGGATGGCGGGGCGCGACCCCGCCGGGAGGCACCGATGGACGAACGCAATCCGAAAACCGACCGCCGCTCCCTCCTGCGCCGCGCCCGGCGCCTGCTCCGCCGGCTGCGGCCCGGCGGACGCGCCGCCCGCGAGACGCAACGGGGCATGACGCTGATCGAGATCATGGTCGTGATCGCCATCATCGGCCTCCTGATGGGCGCCGTGGCGTTCCTCGTCATCCCGCGATTCACCAAGGCCAAGGAGGGCACCGCGAAGATCCTCGTCGAGAAGGTCTACAACGCGGCGGCCGAGTACTACACCATCGCCCCGCCCGGCGGCGGCTGCCCGACCCTCGAGGACCTGGTCCGCGAGGACCTGATCAAGGAGGAGCAGACCAACGACCAGTGGGGCAACCCGCTGGAGATCACCTGCATGGGCGACGTCGTCGAGAGTGTGACCTCGGCCGGCAAGGACGGCCAGATGGGCAACGACGACGACATCTCCTTCTCGGAGAGCAGGAGCGAACGGTAGGTGACGTGCCCGGGCCCCGCCGCGCCGCCCACGGCGCTCGCCGCCGGCCGGCGCCCGCTCGGCGCCGTGCGGGGCCGGTGCGCTCCCGCGGGCCGCGAGCCGGCCGGCCCGGCCGGCTCGTCCGCCTTCACGCTGATCGAGCTGCTGGTCGTGCTGGCCATCGTCGGCATGATCGCCCTGACCGGGATCATCGGTCTGGGCGGCGTCCGACGGGGCCGCCTGCAGGACCAGGCGTTCCAGATCTCGCGGCTCAGCCGCAACGCCCTGATCCGCTCGCTGTCCCGCGCCACCACCGTCCGGCTGGTCGTGGACCTCGACGACTACCGGATCTGGCTCGAGGAGGCCGGCGCGGCGCCCGCGCTGGTCGACGAGTCGGGCTCGATGGTCGTCCCCGACGGCAGCGAGGAGACGCTCGACCCGTTCGCCGACGGCGGCGCCGGCTACCCCGGCGAGGAGCCGGGCGCAGCGCTGCCCGATCCGGGCGACGAGCTGGCCCCCGGCGAGGAGGACCCCGGCGGCGGCTTCGGCCTGATGGACATGCTCGGACCGATGCTCGGCCCGGGCTCCGCCCTCGCCGAGCTCGAGCGGCCCCCGCAGTATCGCCCGCCGGCGTTCCAGATCATCGACGAGCCCCGCATGCGGCTCGTCCAGCTCGAGGGGCTGGCCGCGATGCGGGTCTACCTGCCGGGGGCCGAGGAGCCGGTCGAGGAGGGGACGACGTACGTCTTCTACCGGGAGGACGGGACGGCGGACGAGGCGACGATCCACATCGAGGACGACCGGGGCGCCGTGTACTCGATCGTGATCCAGCCGCTGACCGGTCGCGGCGCGCTGTACCCCTACCCGTTCGTGCCCGAGTCGCCGGAGGTGCTGCCGTGAGGCGGCGGGGCTTCACCCTGATCGAGGCGCTGCTCGCCGTGCTGGTGATGGGGCTGTTCTTCTCGATGGCCTTCACCCAGCAGGCCCGCTCCGTGGTTCTCGAGTCCCGTGCGCGGCTCGAGGTCGCGGCGGCGAGCCAGGTTCGCTGCAAGATGGCCGAGATCGAGCAGGCGCTGTTCAAGGACGGCTATCCCCTGACCGACGAGGCGGACTCCGGACCGTGCTGCGAGGCCTACGAGGACGAGCGGTTCGAGTGTTCGTGGACGATCGAGGCGATCGAGCTGCCGTCGGCGGCCGACCTGCAGGCGGCGATGCAGCAGGACGTCACCGACCAGACGCTGGTCGCCACCGGCGACGACGAGGAGGCGGCCTCCTTCGAGGAGCAGACGATGGGCCTGCTCAACATGCAGGCGCTGTCGCAGCTGCTGCCGATGGTCCAGGGGTTCCTGACCGAGGCCATCCGCAAGGTGGAGGTGACGATCGTCTGGCAGTACCGCAACCGCGTGTTCGACTTCACCGTGACCCAGTACGTGACCAACCCCGGCGGCGGGTCGCTCGGCACCCTGCTCCAGGGCGACCTGGTGCAGAAGCTGATGACCGGCGGACCGACGGCGATCATGGAGCTGCTGTTCGGCGGTGGCGGTGGCGGCGGCTCGGGCACCGGCGACGACGGAGGCGGAAAGACCCCGTGAGGCGCGGCGCTCCCGGCATGACGCTCCTCGAGGTAATGCTGGCCCTCAGCATCGCCTCGGGCGTGATCACCTTCGTCTACGTCTCGGCGCGCGACGTGACCCGCACCAAGGACCGGCTGGAGCACGACTCCGAGCGGCTGCGCGAGGCGCAGATGGCGCTCGACCGGCTGGCCCGCGACCTGCGCTCGGCCTGGCTCTCCGGCCACAAGCGGCCGTTGCAGCCGACGGTCGATTCGGCCTTTGTCGGCGAGAACGACGACCCGATCGATTCGATCTCGCTCAACACCTTCACCCACGTCCACCGCCGCTGGGACGCCAACGACTCGGACCAGGCCGAGGTCGGCTGGTTCGGCGTGGAGGACCCCGAGGACCCCCGGGTGATGCACCTGGCGCGCCGGGAGGCCGCGCATCCGGACGAAGAGCCGACCGAGGGCGGCCTGCTGCAGATCGTGGTGCACGACGTGGCGAGCCTCGAGCTGGAGTACTACGAGGCGGAGCGCGACGAGTGGGTCAAGGAGTGGGACACGACGCAGCCGACGGCCCAGCCCAACCGGCTGCCGCGCTTCGTCCGCATCGTCCTGACGCTGCTCGACCGCTTCGGCGGCGAGGTCGTGCTCGGCACCCAGGTCCAGCTCGAGCTGCTGCAGCCGATCCTGCTGCCGGGAGGGTTCCAGTGAGCGGCCTGCGCCCGGGACGCCCGCCCGCTCCGGGTCGCGGCCAACGCGGCGTGATCCTGGTGGTCGTGCTGGCGGTCGTGGCGATCGTCAACTTCCTGGTGCTCGACCTCAACTCCAACATGTTCATCGTCCAGAAGACGACCCACGTCGGCGACCGCCGCACGGTGGCGTTCTACAACGCCCGCTCCGCGATCAGCCTCGGCCGGCTGGCGCTGGTGCTGCAGGGGATGATCAACGGGCAGCTCGGGGCGCAGAAGCAGAGCGGCGGGCTGGACATCTCGCCCTACTCCAGCATGCTCTTCGACTTCTTCGCCAACGAGTCGAACCGCTCGACGCTGCTCGAGGGCGTCGCCGGCATCCCTTCCGAGCTGGTGCGCGGCTTCGCCCTGTTCGACGGCAACTTCGCCGTGGAGCTGGTCGACGAGGATGGGCGGATCAACGTCAACCTCGCGGCCCAGGGCGACGAGTCCCAGCAGTTCCTCGACCGCGTGCTGTCGTGGTTGATCGCTCCGGAGCAGTACGAGGACCTGTTCTCCCGCGAGACCGCCGACGGCAAGATCACCACGCGCGAGCAGCTCGTGGCCGCCGTCATCGATTGGGCCGACACCAACGACCAGATGTACCAGCGGGCCGGGGCCAGCCGCGGCGCGGAAGACAACGAGTACGAGTCGCTGCCGGACCCGTACCGCCGCAAGGACTGCCCGTACGACTCGGTCGAGGAGCTGCGGCTGGTACGCGGCGTCGGCGAGGACTTCTGGAGCACCTTCGTCGACCCCGACCCCTTCGACCCCGACCAGCGCACCCTGACGGTCTGGGGCCAGGGGAAGATCAACGTCAACGCCGCGCCGCCCCGCGTGCGCGCCGCCGTGGTCTGCGCGCTCGCGCTGGACCAGACCGCCTGCGACCCCCGCAACTTCGAACGGGTGCTGCTGCTGATCGATTCGATCAACGAGCTGGGCGGCGGACGGTTCGGCTCCCCCGGCCATTTCGTGCGCGCGGTGTCGATGGGTACCGAGGACGTCCCGGGGATCCCGATCGACGGCAGCCTGGCCGACAAGTGGCTGACCACCCAGGGCCGCGTGTTCTCGCTGTACGTCGAGGGCCGGGCCCCGATCGGCGGGCGGCCGGCCGGCATGGGCTCGGCGGTGGACGAGCGGAAGCGCGAGCAGCAGGAGGCCGAGGAGCGGGGGACGGTCCTCGTCCCGGGGCCGGAGGCCGATGCCGGAACGACGGCCGACGGGGGGACGGCGGCGCAGAGCCCGGCCGCGGACCGCGACGTGGTGGTGCGGATCCACGTGGTGATCGACACGACCCCGCCCTGGGACGCCCAGGGCGGGCGGTACCTGTACTGGCGCGAGCTGTGACTTGGTGCGCGCGCACGGGAAGGTGTAGCTTGCCGGCGCCCGGCGCCGGGGGACGCGGGAAGGACGACGGATGGCGAGGCTGATCTGCGGGATCGATGTGGGTACCGGCGCGGTGCGCGCCGCCGTCCTCAAGCTCGGACTGCGCTCGTCCGAGGTCCTGCAGCTGCACGAGGTGCCGCTGCGGCTGCCGGAGGACGGCGGGCCGGCGGAGCCGGAGGCGGTGGTCGAGGCGCTGCGCGAGCTGGCGCGGCGGCTGCCGCCGCAGGTCGAATCACGGTCCGCGGGGCTGCCGGGCGGGGACACGACCTTCCGCCTGCTCTCGTTCCCGCGCGCCGCCCTGCGCCAGGCGGAGGCGGCGATCCGCGTCGAGCTGGAGGGACAACTGCCGTTCGAGGCCGACGAGGCGCTGCTGGACCAGCTCGTCCTGTCCCCGCCGGCCGAGGACCCGGCGACGGTGCTGGTAGCCCTGGCCCGCACGGAGACGGTGCGCGCGCGACTGCGGCTGCTGGCCGAGGCGGGCCTGGAGCCGGGCCTGCTGGCGATCGGCGCCCTGCCGCTGGCGCGGCTCGTGCCGCCCGGGCACGCGTTGCTGCAGGACGAGGGGCTGTGCCTGCTGGACGTGGGGCGGACCGAAACCGACCTGCTGCTGCTGCGGCGGGGCCGGCCGGTGTTCCTGCGCTCGTTCCGCGCCGGCAGCGAGGACGTGACGCGCGCGCTGGCCAAGGCCCTGCGGCGCCCGCGCGGCGAGGCCGAGGCGGTGAAGTGCACGCACCTGGCGCTGCCCGAGCCGGGGTTCCCGGCTCCCGACGCGGCGCGGGCGGCGCTGGCCGAGGCGGCCCAGAGCGGCCTGGGCACGCTGCTCACGCCGCTCCGCCGCACGCTGCTCGAGCTGCGGGCCAAGGGGGGAGCCGTCGCCCCGCCCACGCGCCTGCTGCTGGCGGGCGGCGGCTCGCGCATCCCGGGTCTCGCCTCGTTCCTCACCCAGCGCCTCGGGCTGCCCGTCGAGCGGCTGGCGGACGCGGTGCCGACGCCGCCGGGGGCGCCCGCCGAGTCGATCCCGTCGTTCGCGCAGGCGATCGGTCTGGCCCTCGAGCCGGGCGCCCCGCGCTCCCGACGACTCGACCTGCGCAAGGGCGACGTGCGCTACCGCGGCGACCGGATGGCGATCCGCGGCCACTTGCGCAACGCGCTGGTCGTCGCCGGCGTCGCCTTCCTGGCGTGGCTGTTCTCGGCCTGGGCCGAGAGCCGGTCGCTGGACCGGGAGGCGAGCCAGCAGAGCGCGGCGCTCGAGCGGGCGACGCTCGAGGTGATGGGGAAGAAGTACTCCGACTTCGGCCTCGTGCGCTCCCTGCTGGGCAAGACCGGCGCCGAGGTCGAGGGACCGCTGCCGGCACTGGATGCGCTCGACGTGCTGGCCGAGCTGGCCCGGACGATGCCGTCGGACATCCGGAACAACATCACGCTCCTGACGATCGAGACCGGGAAGCTGGCGATCAACGGCCTGACCCGCAACGCCGAGGAGGCCTCGCGGATCCCGGAGGTGCTGAAGGAATTCGAGCGCTGCGTGCGGGACGTCGGCACCCTCTCGGGCTCGGGCTCGGAAGGCAACTACTCGTACCAGATCGAGGCGGCGACGAGCTGCCCGTAGGGCGGCGGAGGACGCGAACGACGATGGCCGGACCCTGGAGCAACCTGACCGCCGGAGTGCGACGACGCCTGGGCGACCTGACGCCGCGCGAGCAGCGCGCGCTGGCCACGCTGGCCGCCGCCGTGGTGCTGTTCGTCGTGGCCGTCACCGTGTACCTCGTGCAGTCCAGCCTCGGCGAGAAGGAGGCCCGCAACCGGGACCAGGCCTCCGTGCTGAGCCTGGTGCGCGAGAAGGGGCGGGACCACCGCAACCGGGTCGCCGAGCAGGAGGAGCTGAACCGGCGGCTGGGCACCGAGATGCAGCCGCTGCCCAGCATCCTCGGCGAGACGCTGGCCGAGCTGGGGCAGCAGCGACAGGACTTCCAGGAGCTGGCGCCCGAGGCGATCGGGCTGCCGGGCCAGCGCAACAAGCCGTGGGTGCGCCACGCGGTGAAGTTCCCGCTGCGCAAGGTCTCGGCGCTCACCGTCTACGACCTGCTGCTCAAGCTGCGCGAGCGGTATCCCGACCTGCCGATGGCCGTCACCAAGCTCGACATGCGCCTCGACCGCTCCGAGGACGCCCTGTACAACGTGGAGCTGGTGGTCTCGCTGTACCGGCTGGCCGAGCCGAAGAGGGACGCCGCGCAGGACGCGCGCAGCGGCCGGGCGAACAGTCGTTCCGCCGGCACCGAGAAGGACCTGGTGGGCCCATGAAGACCTGGCAACGCCGCCTGCTGTTCGGGCTCGGCTACGGCCTCCTGTTCCTCGTCTCCTTCACGGTCTTCCTCTACCTGTCCTTTCCCTGGGACCGCACCGCCCGCTACGCCGAGGCGGCGATGGCCAAGGCGCTCGACATGGACGTGCGCATCGGCTCCATCGCCCCCAGCTGGTTCACCGGCCTGGAGTTGTGCGACGTGACGCTGCGCTCCCGGAAGCCGGACCGCCAGGGTCGCCTGACCACGATCCACGCCGAGCGGGTCGTCGCCCGTGCCTCCCTCGGCACGGTGTTCGGGGGCGACATCGATGTCGATTTCGTGGCCGAGATGATGGGAGGAAAGATCGAAGGCCAGTTCTACCGGGCGCAGAAGGACACCCGCATCGTTGCGAACCTCAACGGGCTGTCGCCCGACGAGGTCGGCTTCCTGCGCGAGATGGTGGGACTGCCGATCAAGGGCGGCCTGGCCGGACGGCTCGACCTGACCCTGCGCGACCACAGGTTCAGCAAGGCCGCGGGGACGATCGAGGTCACGGCTCGCGGCGTCGTCGTCGGCGACGGCAAGGCCATGCTCAAGCTCAAGGTCAAGCCCCAGTATGCCGAGCTGCAGGAGTTCCTCAACCGCGAGGACCAGGGCGTGGTCCTGCCGCCGATGAAGGTCGGCACGGTGACCCTCAAGGCCCGCGTCTCCCAGGGCGCCGCCCGCATCACGCAGCTCGAGGCTTCCTCGGAGCACATCGAGTTCAAGGGCGAGGGCCAACTGCTCCTGGCCGACCCCGTCACCGCCTCGACCAGCGCGATCTACGTGATGTACAAGATGAGCACGGTCTACGAGAGCATCGACAGCGAGACGCGGGCGATGATGGAGAACATGCGCACCTCGCCCGTCTACCGCCGCGCACTCCGCACCGACGGCTTCTTCGGCTTCTGCCTCTCCGGCGTGCTGCGCGAACGGGTCCGCCCGCTGCCGACGCGCGACGGCTGCCCGGACCACCCGGTGCCCGAGCCGGTGGTGCCGGCGGCACCGGGCACGCCGCTGGTGGTCGGCCCGCCCCCGACCATCGTCTCCGCCCTCGCCCGCCCCGTGGACGGACCGCTCGGCGCGGCTCCCGCGTGCCTGTGATGCCGACCCGGCACCCCTGCGACGCGCGCCGCGGAACCGCCACGATCGACGTGCGCTTCGCCGGCCTGCCCCGCGGCTCCTGGCGCCCGGCCCGCGCCTCCCTCGCCCGCCGGCTGCGGCGGATGGCGGCCCTCGAGACGTCGGCCGCCGTCGAGATCTCCGTGCTGCTCACCGGCGACGGGGAGATCCGCCGCCTGAACCGGATCTACCGGCGGATCGACCGGCCGACCGACGTGCTGTCGTTCGCCGCGCCGCGCCGGGCACCGCGCGACCCGCAGCGCCCCCGACCCCTCGGCGACATCGTCGTCTCGCTCGAGACCTGCCGCCGGCAGGCCCGGACCCTGCAGGTCCCGGCGGACCGCCGACTGGCCCACCTGCTGGCCCACGGCCTGCTGCACCTGCTGGGGCACGAGCATCGAACGGCGCGGGCCCTGTCGGCGATGGAGCGCCGCGCCTCGCGGATGGTGCAGGAGGCCCTCGACCGGGCGCCCCGTTGAATGAGCGGGGGATCGCCTGTGGATAACCTGTCGACCGCGGGCGCCGGTCGGCGCGACGTCCTGACGCTTTCGGCGCCGGGTTCGAACAATTGCCACGAGCGCCGATCGATTAACCACACATAATCAATACATAATATTCACCCGTGGGCGGTATGTGGGAGTCTGGCTCCCATGTGTCTACCCGACCCCCGTTGGTCCCCTGGGGGCTGTGGAAAACGGGTGGAGAAGAGTGCACGGATCGATGGTTTCGCGGGGGTAGTCTTGGAGGCCGGTTGGGGAGGAGGGCGGCATTGACAAGTGGGTGCAGGTGATTATGGTGCCCCGCGCCCGACGACAGGCGGCGAGACCGCCGCTCCGGGACAGAGCACGGCGCCGAGGTTGGCGGCACGTGGCCGCGGGGCGCCGTGGCGGGAAGCCGGGCGGAGAAGGGATGGAGGTTCTGAGATGCCAGCGAAAGCCTTGAAGTTCCACCAGAGCGCGCGGGAGCGGATCCTGGCCGGCGTGAACGTGCTGGCCGATACGGTCAAGGTGACGCTCGGGCCACGCGGCCGCAACGTCGTGCTGGAGAAGTCGTGGGGCAGTCCCACGGTGACGAAGGACGGCGTGACGGTGGCGAAGGAGATCGAGGTCGAGGACCGGTTCGCGAACATCGGCGTGCAGATGGTCAAGCAGGTCGCCTCGAAGACCTCGGACGCGGCGGGCGACGGGACGACGACGGCGACGGTGCTGGCGCAGGCGATCGCGCGCGAGGGGGCCAAGCTGCTCGCGGCGGGCGCCAATGCGATGGACGTCAAGCGCGGCATCGACCAGGCGGTCGAGGCGGTGGTGGCCGAGTTGAAGAAGATGTCGACGCCGACCAAGGGCAAGAAGGACATCGAGCAGGTCGGGACGATCTCGGCGAACGGCGACGAGACGATCGGCAAGCTGCTGGCCGAGGCGATGGAGAAGGTCGGCAAGGAAGGCGTGATCACCGTCGAGGAAGCGAAATCGATGGAGATGGAGCTCGAGGTGGTCGACGGCATGCAGTTCGACCGCGGGTACATCTCGCCGTACTTCGTCACCGACCCCGAGCGGATGGAATGCGTGCTGGAGGACCCGTACATCCTGATCCACGAGAAGAAGATCTCGGCGATGAAGGACCTCGTCCCCGTCCTCGAGGCGGTGGCGCGCTCCGGCAAGCCGCTCTTGATCCTGGCCGAGGAGGTCGAGGGCGAGGCGTTGGCGACGCTGGTGGTCAACAAGATCCGCGGAACGCTCAAGGCCGCCGCCGTCAAGGCCCCCGGGTTCGGCGACCGCCGCAAGGCGATGCTCGAGGACATCGCGATCCTCACCGGCGGCAAGCTGATCGCCGAGGAAGCCGGCATCAAGCTCGACAGCGTCACCCTCAAGGACCTCGGTCGCTGCAAGAAGCTCGTCATCACCAAGGACGACACCACGATCGTCGATGGCGCCGGCAAGCAGGACGACATCAAGGGCCGCATCGCCCAACTCCGCGCCCAGATCGAGAAGACCACCTCGGACTACGACAAGGAGAAGCTCCAGGAGCGGCTCGCCAAGCTGCACGGCGGCGTCGCGGTCGTCCGCGTCGGCGCCGCGACCGAGACCGAGATGAAGGAGAAGAAGATGCGCGTCGAGGACGCGCTGCACGCCACCCGCGCGGCCGTCGAGGAGGGGATCGTCCCCGGCGGCGGCGTCGCGCTCCTGCGCTGCGTCCCGATCGTCCGGGCGTTGAAGGCCGAGGGCGACCGCAAGTTCGGCATCAACATCGTCGCCCGGGCGCTCGAGGAGCCTCTCCGCATGATCGCCCACAACGCCGGCGTCGACGGCGCGGTCGTCGTCTCCAAGGTCATCGAGGGCAAGGGCCCGTTCGGCTTCAACGCCCAGACCGAAACCTACGAGAACCTCCTCGAGGCCGGCGTCCTCGACCCCACCAAGGTCGTCCGCGTCGCCCTCCAGAACGCCGCCTCGATCGGCGGCCTGCTCGTCATGACCGACGCCGTCATCACCGACAAGCCCAAGAAGTCCTCCGGCGGAGGCGGCATGCCCG
>JAFGHH010000424.1 GCA_016930215.1 Deltaproteobacteria bacterium | reverse complement strand
CGCGGTTCGAACAGGCAACAGGCGACCGGCAACCGGCAGCCGGCAACCGGCCGCTTTCGAATCCGCCCGTTACCCGCTACCCGTTACCTGTTACCTGTTACCTGCTGCCGGTTCCGTTCTCGCCGCACGCCTCACGGCGCCGGCGTTCCCTCGATCTCCCCCAGCAACCGGGCGGCTTCCTCGGCGGGCTCCTGGCCGCGCTCTTCCTCGACCAGGGCGCGCAACAAGGAAGCCGCCTGCGCGGTGCGTCCCAGGGTGATCCAGGCGCGGGCCAGCCGGAGCCGGGCCTCCACGCCGTGCGTCTGCTGCGCCGCCGGCAGCGCCAGGTAGGTCGTCAGGTGGTCTGCCGCGGCCGCCGCGTCGCCCAGACGGTCCTGGCTCACCACCGCCGCCAGGAACCGGGCACGGTTGGCGTCGGCCGGCGACCCGACGTCGATCAGGCGCTCGTAGGCCGCCCGTTCGCCGGACGGATCGCGCCCCCGGCGCCGTGCCGCCGCCATCAGCCACCACGCCTCCGCATCTCGGGGCTGCCGGGCGAGGTGCGCGGCGAGCGTTTCGGTCACCGGCCCGGTCTCACCCGCCAGCAACCGCTCCCGCAGCGCCTCCGGGTCGAACGGCGCCGCCGGCGTCCGGTCCCGAACCGGACCCGCCGGTACCGCCGCCGCGGGCGGCTCCCCGGCGACCTCCGGCGCGAGCGCGACGACTTCGCCCGGCGCCGCGGCGAGCGGCGGGGCGTCCGGAGTCACGACGATCGTCGCTTGCGGGACGGCCGGAGCCGCTGCCGCCGGCGCGACCGTGTCCCCCTCCAGCAGCGCCAAGATGCGGGCGCGGTCCGACGGCGTCAGCGGCGCCTCGCTCGACCGCGCTCCGGCCACGGCGAGCGACCGGCCGGCGCGGACGAGGCGACCCTCCGCGAACGGGCCATCGACCCGCACGGTTCCCCGATCGACCTCGACCCGCACCCCGCCGTCGTCCGAGCGGCTCACGCGGAAGCGCGTGCCGACCACCGACACGCGGTGTTCGCCGGCCCGTACCTCGACCCGCGGCCCGGCGCCGGACGGCGTGACGTCCAGCACCACGGCGCCGTGGTCGAGGCGCAGCGAAAGCCGCTCCGCGTCGGCGCGCTCGAGCCCGAGCCGGCCTTCGGGCTCCAGCCCGATCCGCGCTGGACCCGCCTGCAGCCGTACCGGCACCGCGGTCGGCGCCGCGATCGTCCGGCCCACCTCCGGCGCCCGGGACGGGCCGGCCTCTCCCGACGGGCTGATCCAGGCGAGGCCGAGTGCCGGCGGCGGCGCCTCCCGTTGCGGCGCGACGGAACGGCTCGCCGTTCCCTGGGTTCGCACCACCAGGACCGCGGCCAGCCCCGCCGCGAGCAGGGCGGCGGCCGCCGCCCCCCACACCCAACGGCGCGGCGCCCGAGTTCGACGCCGCGCGGACCGCTCCCGCAACGCCCGCAGCCGCTCCGGCTCGGGAGTGGAATCCAGCCGGTCCTCGACGAACGACCGCAGCAGCGCCGCCTGCGCGGCGTGCCGCTCCACGGCCTCCCGGCACTCGGGACACCCGTCGGCATGGCGCCGGAACTGGTGCCGCTCCAGCTCAGACAAGCGTCGTTCCAGGTAGACCTCGAGCTTTCCGCAGTTCATCGCGGCACCTCCGGCTCGTCGTCCGCCGCGAGCGCTCGTCGCATCGCGGTGCGGGCGCGGCGCAGGTGGGACCAGACGGTGTTGGGGGGGAGGTCGAACGCCTCCGCCAACTCCTCCCCCGACAAGCCCTCGACCTCGAACAGCAACAGCAGGCGGCGCTGGATCGGCGGCAGCTCGTCCAGCAGACGGCACACGTCGAGCCGCAGGTCGGGCGCCGCGCCCGCCTCCGCGGCCGCCGCCGGGCCGGGCTTCGGGAGTTCTTCGCCGTACCGGCACAGCGCTCGGCGGTGTACGGTGTCGCCGCGAAGCCGGCGATGAGCAATCCGGCCGGCGATCACCACCAGCCAGCCGCGAAAGCGCCCCTGCTCCCGGTAGCGTCTCGCCGTGTCGCGCAGGGCGAGGAACACGTCCTGGATGACGTCCTCGAGTTCTCCCCGGGCGAAGCCCGGCGCCATGCCCAGGACCACGGTGGCGACCAGACGCCGGTGACGCACGTACAACTCGCCCAGCGCGTCCGGATCCCCCGCGGCGAGCCGGCGCATCGCCTCGGCGTCCGCTTCGTCCGCCGCCTCGGAATCAGGGCCGTTGTCCGCCGGTGCCTGCATCGCTCGCCGCCCTCGAACGCCACCCGGTCCCTCCCCCCGCAGCCAGATGCCGCGGGCGAAGCCGGATCTTGCACGGTACCGGGCGAAACCGCTCGACCTACAACACGCCGGACCCGAACGGGAACTGCAGGCCGAGGCCGACCCACCAGCCGAGCCACGGTTCGGCCAGCAACTCGGCCCCGTCCGAGCGGCGGACCACGGCGTGCCGCTGGAACCCGATCCGGAACCCCGCCTGGACGCAGAGCGCCAGCCAGTCGGCGGCGCGCCAGCGCAGATCCGCGGCCGCCACGGCGGCGCCGCCCCACCAGGAATCCCGCACCCGCGGGCCGTCCTCCCAGGACAGGTCGACCTCCGAGCGTTCGAGCTGAACGCCCAGGAGCGGTCCGAGCCGCCAGTCGCCGTCGAGGAAGGCCCAGCCGACCTCGAGCCGGGTCAGAAGGCCGAATCCGGAGGCGGCCAGGCCGGCCCGCTCGTCCAGCGGCCAGGCGTGACCGCCGACGGCGAGTCCGAGCCAGAGCCGGTCGCGGAGGAACCGTCCGAAGGCCAGCAGACCGCCCGCACCGAGCGTCGGCCCGGAGGAACCCGCAACGCCCCCTGAGGCCGTTCCCATCAGGTCTACCGCCCAGGGCGAACCGGTCGATGGGGGCGCCTCCGGCGACGGCACGGCCGCCAGGACCCGGGCGTCATCGGCAACGCGGGCCAGTGCGGGGGCGGGCCGGCGTTCTGGAGGCTCGAACATGTACGCCGTCCCCAGGAGTTCCCCGGCCGTCACCGCCAGGTCCGCCGCGGATCCCTCCCCCATCCGCTGCTCGAACAGCCGGACCAGCGCCCGCCCCGTGCTGAGCGCCACCAGATGCAGCAGCAGCATGTCGTCGGAGACGTGCGCCAGCCACATCGCCGCCACCGCGTCCCGCGTCTCCACCAGCTCGCGCACCACCGTGAGCTGCTCGTTCAAGGGGCGTCGAGGGAATTCCGCGTCCTCCGGGTCCACGGCCTCCACCCGGAAATCGGCCAGCAGGAGGGCCAACTCGTCGACGAAGAGCCGCTCCTCCGCGGCCGCCGGCGGGTCGGAGGCCACGGCGAGGACCAGCACCACCGGCGCATCCGCCTCGGGCCCCTGCCCCCGCGCGGGCCGGGCCCACACCGCGGCAATGACGAGCAGCAGGCCCATCGCCACGGCCGGCCGGCCGGCGCGATCGAAACACCCGAACGGGCCCGACGGTCCCGGGCTCGGTATCGCCGTCAGGCCGCGCTCCGCCGTTCGCATGGCGCGCTATCTACCACCGTGAGCGCGGCCGGGCCACCTCGTACATGCCCCGCCCAGCGTACTTCGCCCGGAGCATGGCGTGCAGGGCAAGACCGAACAGCGCGACCGGATCCTCCGCGTGCAGCGGGAACACGGCCACTCCGAGGCTCGCGGAGAGACGAACAGTCCGCCCCAACACGTCGAACGGCCGCTCCACTGCCGCCAGAACGGCCTGGGCAGTGCGCACCGCCGAGGCGAGGCCGTCGCCGCCGACCCGGACGATCGCGAACTCGTCGTCGTACAGCCGCGCCACCGCGTCTTCCGGGCCGAGGCACTCGGCCAGCCGGTCCCGGACCTGGTGCAGCAGGGCGTCGCCGACCGCATCACCATGGATTTCATTGATTTCGCCGAACCAATCCAGGTCGAGGAGGATGAGGGTCGCCGGCGCTCCCTGGGAACAGGCGCGGCGCAGGGGGCCGGCGATCGGCCCGGGCGGCCACGATTCCCCGTGCCCGACCGATCCGGGCGGCTCGGCCCGCGTCTGGATGACCGAACTGCCGAGTCGCGTCGACATCCGACACCTCCTGATCGTACATGCCGCCCGGGCCCTCCGAACTTGCAGCCGGTGCCCGGCGAGAATCGGGGGGATGGGGGAAGGAATCAGACGGCGGGCACCGTGGTGCGGCAGAGGGAAAAAACCGTCTCGAAGTCGCGTGCCCGCGCCGGGCCGGCGGCGTCGAGCACCCGGATCGCCGTCAGGCCGACGGGCGTGCGGACCCGCACGAACAGGCAGAAGTCGCCGGCATAGTCGCCGAGCGCGATCCCGTCGGTGGTGGTCGCGGTCCAGTCCCAATCGCAGCGGCCCGCGTCCAGACGGTCGCTGTGCGAGCAGTCGTCGCGGTCGTCCTCGACGACGATGGGGGAGACCTCGATCGGGTCCGAGGTCCACTCGAAGCGCGCGCTGCCGCCGGTGCCGTCGGCGGCGTCCGCCACGGCGATCAGCGTGGCGCGGCCGTCGCACGGACCGGCGCCGAGGTGGGCCAGCACGATCAGCGTGTCGGGCTGCGTGCGATCGGGCGCGAGGTTGGCCGAGTCAGCGCGCGGAGCGTCGTAGTCGTAGAACTCGGCGGCGCAGGCGGGGCCCACGAACGGGCGGATCACGATCCCGTCGAGATAGAAGCAGCTCAACCCGTCGTCCTGCACCCCATCGCAGTCGTCGTCCTCGCCGTTGCAGACCTCCGGGCTCGCGACGCAGCATTCGGGCAAGCCGGCGCAGGTCTCGTCGTCGCAATCGGTGCGGCCGTCGCAGTCCTCGTCGACGCCCCCCGCGCACGACTCGGGCGCCCCGGGGTGAGCCCAGTTCCGCCCGTCGTCGCAGTCGTCGCCGCCGCAGGCGGCATCGCCGAAGCCGTCGCCGTCGCGGTCCACCGGCACGTGGCGGCAGGCGTCGGCCGCCTCGTCGCAGGAGTCCGCGGTGCAGTCCAGGCCGTCGCGGCACGGGTCCGATCCGGGGCGGCACGTGCCGGCGGTGCATGACTCGACGCCGTTGCAGAACCGTCCGTCGTCGCAGTCCACCGGCCT
>JAFGHH010000423.1 GCA_016930215.1 Deltaproteobacteria bacterium | reverse complement strand
CGGAGCGCAGGCCGGCCTCGACGTGCGCCGTGGGCACCCGGAGCTTGACCGCGGTCAGTGTCGCCGCCAGCGTCGAGTTCACGTCGCCGACGACGACCGTCCAGGCCGGTCGGCGACGCCGCAGGACCGGCTCGAGCGCCAGCATCACCCGCGCGGTCTGCTCGGCGTGCGTGCCCGAGCCGACCCCCAGGTGTTCGTCGGGCGGCGGCAACTCCAGGTCGCGGAAGAAGACGTCGCTCATGTTGGCGTCGTAGTGCTGCCCGGTGTGCACGAGCGCGTACGGGCGTCCGCGGCGCCGCAGTTCCCAGCAGACGGGCGCGACCTTCATGAAGTTCGGGCGGGCGGCCGCCACCAGGAGGATCTCCCGCCCGGCGGCCCCGTCGTTCGTGCCGTTCGTCGTCATCGCCTGTCTTCTCAGGGGCTTCAAGCCTCCAGCCCCGTGCTCAGGGAGCCTTCGTAGTCGCTTGGTGCACGGAGTCAAGGGGCTTCCGCCCGCGGGCCGCACTCCGAAGGGGGCGCGGTTCGGATCTGCGACTGCCGGCGCGCGCCTCGTCGGCCCGAGGCGTCAGCCTCGTCACATGATGGTCATCTGGCAGCAGCCGGTGATGCAGTAGTAGCCCGCCGGGCACGGGTCGTCGCCCGGGAGCCCGCACGGCTGGATTCCGGGCGCGCAGCGGTCGGGAGGCGTGTCGCCGTCCCCCCAGCCGTCGGGGTAGCCGTCCGGCCAGCTGGCGTCGGTCCCTCCGTCCGGGTCGTCCGGGAAGCACCAGGGCGGCAGCTCGGTCCGGCCCAGGCACAGCTCGCACGGCCCGCAACCGTTGAGGCAGTCCTCCACCGGCGTGCAGGGGTGGCACCGCTCGTGGTCGTCCCCGTCGGCCAGCGTGCAGGTCGGTTCCCCGGCCCCGTTCAGCGAGCCGATGAACACCCAGTTGCCGCTCCCGCCGGGCAGCTCGCAGCAGCCGAAGCAGTCGCAGCCGTTCGGCACCAGCGGCAGGCAGAAGTCGAGGCACGGCACGGTCTGGTTCTCCGGGCAGGTCGCGGAAGGCGGCGGCGGGTCGGAGAAGGCGCACGCCGGGTTCCAATCGGGCTCCAGCGGGTCACAGCGGTGGTCCCAGTAGCACTGGTCGTTCCCGGAGCCCTGGTCCTGGTCGAAGTAGCAGTCGAGCTTGCACGGGGCGGAGTCGCCGCCCGGGATCTCGAGGTAGTATCCGCCCTCGTTGTTGTCGCACGGCCCCAGGCAGTCGCCGTCCTCCCAGTCGGTCAGCGTGTCGCCGTCGTCGTCCAGCAGGTTGCCGCAGGCGTAGAGGTGTCCCTGGCAGGTCACTTCCAGGAAGCCGCCGTCGGGCGTCGGGCCCCAGTCCGTTCCGGTGTCCGGGATCGGCCCGTCCGGCCCGATCCCGTCCGGCAGGGTCCCGTCCGGCAGGGTCCCGTCCGGCAGGGTCCCGTCCGGCAGCGTTCCGTCCGGCAGGGTCCCGTCCGGCCCGGGAACGTCGCCGTCGGTCCCGTCGCCTTCATAGTCGGGGTTCGACGAGCTGCATCCGACGACCGATGCGAGCGTCACGGCGGCCAGAATCCCTGTCAGCCTACCCATTTCGTCCTCCTCCGACCGTCCCCGTACGGGACGGCCCCGTTGCGATCCTGGGGGCAAGTCACGACGGACGACCCCATCGTCTTCCCTTGCCCCGTCTCCATGCAATCTTACGACCTGAGCCGTGCAGACGCCAGTTCGGCCGGGAGGAGTCCGGCGCGCGAGGTCTCCGGTGCCCCGCGCCGGGCGCCCTACGGGTCGCCGGCGTGGTCGTAGGTCGTGCTCTCGGTGTTGGAACGCTCGACCGCGAGGCCGTCGCGGCCCGGACGGACGACGAAGCGCTGGTAGCGATAGTCGACCAGCGTACCGCAGGCATCGATCTGCTGGCGCTCCATCCAGAAGGCGGCGTCCGCCGCCGGCTCGGTCGTCGTGAACCCCGCGGTGACCGCCGCGTCGCGCTCGTCGAGCAGGCAGTGCAGAAGCCGCCGGTGCGTGACGAACAGCAACTCGGGGCCGCCCGGAGCCGGGTCGAACAGGCCGAGCCAGACCTCCTCGCAGCGCTGGCGCGGCCCCGGCTGCGGTGCGACTTCCACCAGGATCCGGACCACGGTTTCCATCTCCGGGTCGCCGTCGACCTGGCCGTCGATCCGGCGCACGCCGCCGAAGGTCGTCGGCACGCCGGGGCACAGCTCGGGAAGCTGCTCCTCGACCGGGGCGTCCGAAAGCAGCCGCAGTTCGGCTTCCTCGAGCCGCTTGCGCAGCGCCATCGGATCGGTCGGGCCGTCCCGCTCCACCGCGGCTAGCCAGGCGTCGAGGTCGAAGACCGGCCGGGTCGCGGCTGCTTCCGCGGTCTCCCGGGCGGTCGGGCTCGGCGGTTCCGTCGCCGCCGCCTCGCCGGTCGCCGCCGTTCCGTCCCCCGCCTCTCCCGGCGCCGATGCGCCGGGTGCCGAGCGCGTTCCCCCGCACGCGCAGCAGGCGAGCACGGCCCAGGTCCAGGCCGCGGCTGGTCCATGCCCCGTCGGATCCGTCCGGACCCGCACCCTTTGCCCCATGCCGTCTCCTGCTTTCCTAGTACCCCGACCGGACGCGGTAGGTGACCACGACCTCCTCGTCGGGACGGACGGGGACCTTGAACACGGCCAGCGACGAGGTCTCCTTGATCCACTCGTGTGACGAGTCGAGCACCTCCCAGTCGCCACCCATCGGCTCGCGCAGCTCGACCGTGATCGGCTCGTCCTTGTGGTTGCGGATCTTGATCTCCCAGGCGCTCTCCCAGAGCGTCGAGGTCAGGATTTCGAAGTCGGTCTGCCGGCGGTCGGCGCGCACGTCGAACGCCTGCCCCAGGCGCAGCTTGACCCGCTCCTCGCGCGGCGTGTGCTCGATCCGGTCCTCGCCGACGAACTGCTGCGCGCCGCTCGAATCGGCCTTGTAGACCCGGATCACCCCCGCCGGCAGCGGCATCCCCATCCCGTTCTGCTCGCTGTTCGCGAACTCGACCCACACGTCCACCGGCAGGTCCTCGAGCGGCCCGCCCAGCTCGCTGGTGTACCAGTAGGAGTACCCATCGAGGCGGAACTTCTTCTGCACGGCGAGGTTCTCCGCGCCGAGCAGCTCGATCTGCTTCTGCTCGCGGTCCGCCAGGTCGGTCTTCCGCTGCAGCGAGTACAGGTGGTACTCGAACATCCCCTCCTCGACGAACTGCGCCGGCGCCTCCTCCATCGGCATCAGGTTCGCCGAGCGCGTCGCGTACTCGTAGAGGTAGTTGTCGGCGGGCGGGGAGACGATGTTGACGTTTCCCGCCACGAGCTGCAGGGCGGCGTCGGTGAAGCCGATGCCGGAGTTGTTGCGCAGCGTCACCCAGCCGGTGAAGTCGGCCTCCGCGTCGTTCGCCGCGAGCACCAGCACGTAGTCCGCGTTCCAGCCCATCCCGCCCGTGATGTAGGCGGCCTCCACCGAGCGGCGGCCGGCCTGGCGGCTCTCGAGCAGCCACTCGAGGGTCGGGCGCTGGACGAAGTTCGCCGGCACCTCGGGGAACACCACCCGGCCCGGGTGGTTGAAGGTGATCCCCTGCTCCGTCCGGTAGACGTACTGGGAGCCCTCGGTGGACAGCAGCGTCGCCGCCTCGGTCCGCTCCGCACCGGTGCGCTCGTTGACCGTGACGAGCTGCAGCTCGCGCTCGAGGTACAGCTCCATCATGCGGGTCGGGGTGAGCAGGTCGTACTTGTAGTTCTGCTCGAGGACGGCGAACGAAGGCGCGGCCGGTCGCGGCTCGCCGACGTACACCGTCTCGGGGCGGATCAATGCCGCCACGTCCTGCCAGCGCACCGTGGCGACGCCGCGCGGCAGCGGGGCCTCGCGCACCTCGCGCACCAGCGCCAGGTTGGCATTGTAGACCGTGACGTTGACCGCCTTGCGCGCGTCGGCTCCCACGTCGACCCGCGGGCGCTCCTGCGCCGTCGCCGCGCTCGTCCCCAGCAGCACGCCGAGAAGGATCCACGTTCCTCGCATCGTCGCCTCCTCAATACCGCGTCCGGACCCGGTACGTCAGCACGATCTCCTCGTCGGGCGGGCAGGTGACGTCGAAGCGCACCAGCCGCGCCGACTCCTTGACGAACGGCACGCTGCTCGAGCGGATGTCCCAGTCGCCCGCCATCGGCTCCAGCACCTCGACGACGACCGTCTCGGTCTTGCGGTTGCGGAGCTTGACCTCCCACTCGGTCTCGTAGAGGTTCCCGGACAGCACGTCGTAGTCGGTCTGCCGCCGCTCGGCGGCGATGTCGAAGGCGTTGCCGAGGCGCAGCTTGACGCGCTCCTCGCGCGCCGTGTGCTCGATGCGGTCCTCGCCGACGAACTGCTGGGCGCCGGCCGAGTCGGCCTTGTAGACGCGGATCACGCCCGCCGGC
Organism: Deltaproteobacteria bacterium; assembly: GCA_016930215.1. Lineage (GTDB taxonomy): Bacteria > Myxococcota_A > Polyangia > DRWM01 > JAAZOP01 > JAAZOP01. The sequence goes on along the minus strand of JAFGHH010000423.1, from coordinate 1,574 downwards.
AGCGCGATGCCCAGCCCGCCGGTCCGCGCGTTCTGGAATTCGACGCAGACGTCGACCTGCAGGTTCTGGATCGGCGAGCCGTACTGACCGACGAAGTAGTACGACTGCCCGCGCAGGCGGTACTTCTTCTCCATCGGCACATCGTCGGCCGACAGCAGCTGGAGCTGCTTCTGCTCGCGGTCCGCCAGGTCGGTCGGCCGCTCCAGCGTGTACAGGTGGTACTCGAACATCCCCTGCTCCGAGAACCCGCCGCCGCCGGCCCCGACCCCGTACAGCCCGAAGTCGCCGCGGGAGTACACCGAGTAGTCGACGTACGGCTGCTGGATCGCCACGTCGCCCGCCACGAGCTGCAGGCGGGCGTTGCGCAGCGTGATCCCGGCGTCGTTGGACAGCGTGACCCACCCCGCCAGGTCGGCCTGCTTCTCGTCGTCCGTCAGCACCAGCACGTAGTCCGCGTTCCAGCCCATGCCCCAGGTGAGGTAGGTCGTCTCGAGCGTGCGGGCGCCGCCGCGCGGCGCCTCGAGCAGCCACTCGAGCGTCGGGCGGGCGACGAAGTCCTCCGGCACCTCGGGAAACACCGGCCGCCCCACGTCGCCCCAGGTCAGCCCTTCGTCGGTCCGCCAGACCGCGTCGTACGGGTTGGCGTAGCCGCCGCCGTAGTAGCCGCCGTAGCCGTAGCCGCCGCCGAAGTAGCCGCCGTAGGCGTAGGGCGTGCTCGGCATCGAGCCGGTCGAAACCAGCTCGGCACGCACCGGCTCGTCCTCGCCCGTCCCCGGGTTGCGGCGCAACAGCGTCAGGTCCTGCCCCACCGCCAGCTCCATCAGCCGCGACGGCGTGAGCAGGTCGTAGCGGAAGTTCTGCTCGAGCACCCGCAGGGCGTTCGCGTCCTGCGCGTCGCGGATGTAGACCGTCTCGGGCCGCACCTGCTTCGCCACGTCGGCGTAGCGCAGCACCAGCGTTCCGGCGGGCAGCTCGACCCGGCGGGTCTCGCGCACGACGGCGAGGTTGTTGTTGTACACGGTGACGTTGGCGCTCTGCCGGCCCTCCGGGCCGGAGACCACCGTCGGCGGCTCCTGCGCCGCCGCCGGCGCGGCGAGCGCCGCGGCCAGAAGCCCCGCGATCCAGACACTGCTTCGCATCGTCCCAGCCTCCCCGCGGACGCTCAGTACGTCCGCCGGATCCGCAACACGAACTCGTCCGTCGTCTCGACGTCGGGCGCCAGCGTCCGCTCGCACTCCCATACGCCGTTCTCGTCCTCGACCAGGGGCGGGCCGTCGAAGCCCGAGGCCCGCTCCAGTCGTACGTCCTGGTCGCGGCCCGGGTAGCGCCAGCCGGGCACCAGCAGCCGCAGCACCAGCGTCACCGGCCGCGAGCCCCGGTTGACCATCGTCACCTGCTGGTGCGTCACCGCGTATGACCCGAACGCCCCCGCGTCGCTCGTCTGGAAGTCGGTCAGCTTGGTCTTCAGCACCAGGAACGGCGCCCCGCCCGCGTGCAGCTCCAGCGGCTCCTCGCGCGGCGTGTTCTCCACGTTCGAGGCATCGATGAAGAACAGGTCCTCGCCCGACCGGGCG
>JAFGHH010000422.1 GCA_016930215.1 Deltaproteobacteria bacterium | reverse complement strand
TCCAGCCCGGCTCGAGCCGGCAGCTCTCGTCGCAGCCGTCCGCGGGCAGGAGGTCGGCGTCGTCGCACTCCTCGCCGGGGTCCAGTACGCCGTCACCGCAGGCCGGCGGCCCGACGCGGTCCTCCGCCGCGTCGGCGTCGGGCGGGACGTCGCCCAGGTCGCCGCCGTCGGTCGGCCCGACCGGCGGGTTCTCGTCGCCGCAACCCGACGCGGCCGCGACCAGCGCCATGCCGAACAGAAGCGACCGACCGAGCACTCCCATGGCCGTACCTCCTCCTCGCGCCTCCGCTCGGGGGGAGTGTAGCAAAATCCGCGGCGCTGGCCAGGAGCACGGCGCGCCGGTGCACGTCGTGCTAGGCGCGGCCGAAGGCCTTCTCGAAGCGCCGCTCGGTCTCGGGCGTCACGATCAGGACCAGGTGCCCGCCCTCGGGCAGCGCCAGGTTGGGCGGCGGGTTGACGGTGAGCTGTTCGTCGTGCTCCAGCGCCACGACGCTGCAGCCGCTGCGGGCGCGCACCTGGGCCTCGATCAGCGTGCGGCCCCGCAGCCCGGGCGGCACCGGCACGCGCTTGGCGAACAGCCCCTCGACCATCATCAGCGTCGTGCCGTGCCGCAGGTGATTGAAGATCGCGTTGGCGCCCATCGAGGCGGCGGAGAAGACGAAGTCGGCACCGGCGCGGTGCAGGGTGGCCACGTTGCGTTCGTAGGTCGCGCGGCTGACGATCGGCACGTTCGGGCGCAGGCGGCGACAGTAGATCGTGAGGTAGATGTTGGTGTCGTCGTCGTGGGTCGTGACGAGCACGGCCGTGGCCTCGTCGAAACCGGCCTCGCGGAGCACGTCGAGGTCGGCGGCGTCGCCGGACACGACCCGCCCGGCGGCCGCGTGTCCCGGTACGTCGGCCTGGTCGATGATGCGGTAGTCGATCTTGCGCGCTTCGAGCACTCGGGCGGTGGCCTTGCCGACGGAGCCGCCCCCGATGATCAGGACACGCCCCGCGGCCTGCTCGCCGCCGCCTACCAGCGCGTTGTAGCGCTCGAGCTGCTCGGCGGAGAGCCCCAGGAACAGCACCGAGTTCTCGGTGATCCGGCTGTCGGGCCCGGCGAGCTCGAAGCGCCCGCGCTCCCAGATTCCCGCCACGCCGATCCCGAGCCGCTCGCCGAACGCCGCCTCGGCCAACGTCCGCCCGACCCACTCGGTACCGTGCGCGTGCGCCTCGACCATCAGCACCTCGCCCAGCCGACCCATCACGTGAGCGGTGGCGCGACCTCCGCCGGCGCAGTTGGCCATCGCGGTCCCCAGCAGCTCGCTCGGCAGCAGGACCTCGGTCGAGCCGGCCAGCTCGAGGATGTCCTGCGCCTCGGGGTTCTGCACGATGCTCACCACCGGCACGACCTCGGAGAACGGCCGCACGGTGAACACGATGTTGGTGTTGAGCGGGTCGTTCTCGGCGGTGACGGCCACCAGGGACGCGCGGTGGACGCGCGCCTTGCGGTAGGTCTCCGGGTCGTCGACCTCGCCGACCATCACGCGCAGCCCCAGGTCGTGGAGGCCGACCGCCTCCTTGATGTCCGGGACGATCACCGCGTACGAGATGCCCTGCGCCTCGAGCCGCGTGATCAGCGCCTGCGAGACGGCGTCGTAGCTGGTGAGCAGCACGTGTCCCAGCGACTCCGGCGGCAGCTCCTTCGGCGCGCGGGACGCCTCCTGCGCCTGCACGATCGGCGTGTAGACGAACTGGATGATGATGAACGGCAGCAGCACCAGCATGAACACCATGCCGCTCAGCAGGACCACCAGCGAGAACGCCCGCCCCGCGTCGCTCTGGAAGGTGACGTCGCCGTAGCCCAACGTCGTCATCGTGGTCAGGCTCCAGTACAGCCCCGTGACGAAGCTGTACTCGCGCCCCTCCAGGTACATGAACAGGTCGAACAGTAGCGCGTAGGCCACGATCAGCACGACGAGGAAGACGCAGAACTTCACCAGGAACACGACGTTGCGCCGCAGGCGGCGCGACGCCAGCATCAGCACGGTCTGGATTCCAACCGTCTTCACGTTCACACCCCTCGCCGCGACGATCGGCCTCGCGCTCGGTTCCCAAAGTCGGCGGAACATCTTGCATCGCCCGAGGTTCGACGCGCAAGACCGACCGAAGCCGCGTCGGACCCCGGAGGGGGAGTCGCCCGGACGTGCACGACGAGCGGCCGGGCCGCGCCGCGTCAGTCCCGAAGCCAGTGGCAGGTGTAGCCGTTCGGGTTCCGCACCAGGTAGTCCTGGTGGTACTCCTCCGCCGGCCAGAACGGGCCCGCCGGCACGATCTCGGTCACCACCGGCGCCGGCCAGCGCCCCGACCCGTCCACCTCGGCCTTGATCCGCTCGGCCGTCGCCCGCTGCTCGTCGTCGAAGTAGAAGATCGCCGAGCGGTACTGCGAGCCGACGTCGTTCCCCTGGCGGTTCCGGGTCGTCGGGTCGTGCAACCGGAAGAAATAGCGCAACAGGTCGGCGTACGACAGACGTGCCGGGTCGAACTCGAGGCGCACCGCCTCGGCGTGCCCCGTGCGCCCGGTCTTCACGTCGGTGTAGCGCGCGTGGTCCAGCGTCCCGCCGGCGTAGCCGACCTCGGTGTCGAGCACGCCGTCCAGCTCGCGCAGCAGCTGCTCGACGCCCCAGAAACAGCCGCCGGCCAGCAGCGCCGTCTCGCGCCCGGCGGCCTGCTTCCGCGACGCGGCGCCGCCGAACAGCGGCGCGAACTCCCCAAGACCCTCGGCCGCCAGCCGCTCGGCCGCCACGAACCGCAGCGCCGCCGAGTTGATGCAGTAGCGGCGGCCGCCGGCGCCCGGTCCGTCCGGGAACACGTGCCCGAGGTGGGAGTCGGCGCCGCTCGAGCGGACCTCGACGCGCCGCATCCCGTGGTTCTCATCGACCCGCTCCACCACCGCGCCCTCCCGCAGCGGGCGGGTGAAGCTCGGCCAGCCGGTTCCCGAGTCGAACTTGTCGGTCGAGGCGAACAGCGGCTCGCCGGAGACGACATCGACGTAGATCCCCGGCTCGTGGTGGTCCCAGTACGCGTTGCGGAACGGCGGCTCGGTCCCGGACTCCTGCGTCACATGGTACTGCTCGGGCGTCAGCCGCGCCCGCAGCTCGTCGGAACTCGGCCGGTCGGCGGTGGTCATGGCGACGGTCCTCCCGTTCTCGGTGGCGGCGGGGCGCTCGCAGGCCCCGGCAAGCAGCAGCGCCGCGGCGACCAAGACGACGACGGGTTCGAGCGGGCCGGGGCGTCGGAGCATCGCGCCTCCTCGGGCACACCCTAGGCACGATCCGGCGCCTGGCAAGCGGTCGGCGGCCCTACCGGCCGGGACAGCGGCCCTCGCGCACCCGGCCGTCGGCGGTCCAGCACCAGCGACCGAGGAGCACGCCGGTCTCCGCCGCGGACTGCTCGGCGAGCGAGAACACCAGCTCGCAGCGGGAAGGGTGGGTATCGACGGGGGTGTTGCGGAACATGTTGCAGGACATCTGCGCGGTGTCTCCCGAGCCCAGGTCCATCACGTACTCGGTCTCCGAGATCGCACGCCGGTCCGAGAGCACGACGTCGTCCAGCGTGCAGTCCGCCTGGACGAACACGGTGCAGAAGCTGCAGTACTCCGACAGGTCGCCGCGCACCGTGGTGTCGAAGCCGACCGTCGC
>JAFGHH010000421.1 GCA_016930215.1 Deltaproteobacteria bacterium | reverse complement strand
GGCGAGTCCCAGAAGGTGAAGTAGTAGATCTGGTCGCGTCCGCGGTCGAAGAAGGTCGTGAACTTGCCCGCCGACCCGTTGGGGATCTGGGACGAGGCGCTGATCGGGAATCCCGCGGCGGCGTCGAACCGGTAGAAGTAGGCGGGCGAGCCGAAGGACTCGTCGTTCTCGGCGTGGACCATGTAGATGTTGCCGTACTCGTCGGTCTCGATGGCCGGCGCCTTGGTGGTGTACGTCGCCTCGCACACGGGCCCGAACGTGTTCCCGCCGTCCGTGGAGCGCATGAGATGCCACGCGGAAGGACCGAAGGACGTGATGTAGGTGATGAAGATCCCGTGGGCGTTCTCGACCACCTTCTGGTTGTGGCTCTGGAAGGTGGCGTAGTTCGTGCTCGACCGGGCCACCACAACCGGCGCGATCGGCAGCGGCTCCCAGCACGGACCCAGGAAGGTGTACGTCCTGCCGTTCGCGGCCGGGTCCGTGTTGTCCGATGCCGAGAAGTACAGGGCGTTCCCCCAGTGGCTGAAGGCGCCGTGGCCCACGGTGCGAATCGTGTCGCGAGCCGCGTGGGCCGGACCGAGCTCCACGCCGTCCTCGAACAGGCGCAGGGGCGACCGCGCGGGCGCTTCGGTCTTGTCCCCGTGGAACCCGAAGTTGCGGCTCACGACGTGGGCGAACCCGGTCTCGACGCGGATCGAACCGGGCTCCAGGGCGCCGCACGGGACCTCCTCGACGACCTCCGCCTCGGGCTCGGCATCCAGGTCGGCGGCATCCGACGCATCCGCCACCTCGCCGTCCGGCCGGACCGCTCCGTCGTCCACGACCTCCGCCAGGTCGCCGACCGCGTCCTCCGCCGCGTCGCCCGGCGGCCGATCGACGATCCCGGTGCTGCAGGAAGCCGTCGGGACGGCGAGGCAGAAGAGGGAGCAGGTCGTCGCAAGCGATGCCTTGCCTGATTGCAGGAGCTGCTCCCAGCGCTGGAACGCCCCGAAGTCGCCGCCCGGCTCCTGCCGTCCGGGGACGTCGTCGCCGGTCGTCTTCCGACCTGGTCCCCCGTGCCTCATGTTCCGAACGGTGTTCCGGGCTCCCGGTTCTGTCAAGCCGAGCGTGTCACAGCCGAGCGTGTCACGGCGTGTCACAGTCGAGCGTGTCGCGTCGAGCGTGTCGCGTGTCCTCCGTGCTCGTGCCCCTCAGAATCCGCCGTGCAGGATCAGATGCCCGGTGCGGCGCGCGGGGCGGCGGCTCAGGCGGCGGGGTCGGGGTCGGCGGCGCCCCACAGGCGGATCGGCTCGGACTTGCCCCGGAGTGCGACGGTGCTGAGCGACATGCAGACCTGCCGCGCGGCGGCGACGAGGCTGCCGCGGGCCGGCGTGCGGTTGACCACCTCGTCCAGCCGCGCGCGGAACGTCGTCACGTCGAACGGGTGTGCCTCGCTCATGCCGCCCAGCCTGTCACGGCTCCCGCGACCGCAAGCCCGCCCGCCCCGGTGCGCCCCCTGCGTTGCCGGCAGGCCGGTCCCGTCCCCGTCCCACGTTCCCTGTTCCTTGTTCCTTGTTTCCTCTTCCCTCTTCCCTCGCCCCTCCCGCTCGCGCTACCGTGGCCGGGACCGACGAGGCAGGGGAGGAACATGCGCGCGACGTTGCTGATGGTGGTGCTGGGGCTCGGGATTCCGGTCGGCGTCGCGGCGTCGGCCGCCCCGATCGAGGAGGCGGCGAGCGTCGGGGAGGCGGACGGCCGCCTGCTGCGGCGGCGGTCGCGCCGACCGCCGGCGATCGAGCACACCCGGGTGCGCAAGCAGATCCGGAACCACCCGGTGCCGCTGTTCCTCACGGTGCGCGAGGACCTGGCGCCGATCTCGGTGCAGCTCTTCTACCGCGCGCGGGGCGAGAGCGACTACCAGTCGCTGCTCTTCGCGCCGTGGCCGACGGGCGGCTGGTACGCCGAGATCCCGTGCTCGACGGAGCAGCCGACCCGCTGGGAGTACCACATCGTGGTCTGGGGTGCCGGCAACGAGGAGCTGGCGACGTCGGCCTCGGCGCGGCGGCCGCACCGGGTGGAGATGGCCGAGCGGGTCGACCGTCCGCCGCTGCGTCCCGACGGAACGTGGGTCGAGATGTGCAACCCGGACGGGACGGCGCCCGTCCGGCTCCCCGACTGCCCGCCGGGGATGGTGTGCGACGGCGTGGAGTGCCTCGGCTGCGAAGTGTCGGAGGAGTGCGCGCCCGGCGAGGAGTGCCTCGCCGGCTGCTGCCGGCCCGCGTCGGCGCCGGTGGAGCCGCCGCCGGAGGAGCCGTACGAGCCGGTCGGGATGTTCCTGCGCCTCGCGGGCGGCATCGGCACCGGCGTGATCCACGGCATCGTCGATGAGTGGGCGTGGTACACGAACCCGGCAACCGGGACCCTGACCCCCGGGCCGGACAACGTGGTCGAGCGGTTCGACGCCGGCACGCAGCTCGTGCTGGCGGGCGGCGTGGTGCGTGTCGAGCTGGGGTGGTTCCCGATCCCCGAGCTGTCGCTGTCGCTCCTCGGCCGCCTGTCGTTCCCGTTCGGCGACGAGTTCCCGTGGCTGGTCGAGCTGCGCGGGACGTGGTGGTTCCGACCGGGCGACGACCATCGGCTCGGGGTGTTCCTCGGCGGCGGCGCGGGGCGGATGGCGCACCGCCTCAAGCGCGTCAGCTTCGTGCAGCTCACCGAGGGGTTTCCGGGGGCGATGATCTGCCCGCCGGACACGCGCGTGCGCTGCCAGACCTTCTCCCCCTACTGGTGGTCCTCGGGCTGGGGCACCGTCGGCTTCGGCGTCCAGTACGTCTACCTGTTCACCGACTGGTTCGGCTTGGCGGCCGAGCTGGCGTTCAACCCGATGTTCCCGGAGTTCTCGTTCAACATCGACCTCGACGCCGGGGTGTACTTCGCGTTCTAGCCCGACCCGGTCGTGCGCGTTTTGACCTCCGCGGCGGTCCGTGGCAGGGTCGGGAACGGTGCGGTCGCTCCACGCGGGGCGGCACCGGGAGGCGGTACGACGGTGAGCGGACGGCGGAGACGCGGGACGGACGGGACGCCCGGGACGGGCGGCGGACGGGCGGTGGTCCGATGGACGGCCGGGGCGGCGGCGGCACTGCTGCTCGCGCTCGGGTCTTCCGGGTGCGGTCCGGCGTTGTGCGGCGGCGTCGCCTGCGCGGCCAACGCGGAGTGCGTCTCGGCGGAAGGGGGCGAGACCTGCCGCTGCGCCGCGGGCTACGTAGAGCGTGGCGGTCGCTGCCAGCCCGAAGGCCCGTGCGGGAAGCTCGCCGGCGTGCTGTGCCTCGCCGTCGGGCAGGACCCGGGGGCCTGCGCGGCGTTGCGCGCGGGCGTGGTGACGGCCGACGGGGCGGCCTGCGAGCGGCGACTGGGCGAGGCCAACCTGCAGGAGGACGTCGCCTGGCTCGGCGAGGTGGAGCCGATGCTCGCGCGCGAGCTGCCGGCGGCCTACCGCGGCTACCTGACCCGCTCGCTGCTCGATCCGTGCGGCGCGGCGCAGGAGCTGCTGTGCATGGTGTTGCGGCCGGGCCAGCCGGAGTGCCGGTCGACCCCGGCGGCCGAGCTGCGCAGCGAGGGCTCGTGCCGGCAGGCGCTGCGGACCTACGACCAGGCGTTGGCCGGGACGGCAGCCGGCGGTCCGCCGACGGCGCCGGGCGAGCCCGGGACGGAGACGTTCGGCGACGTGCTGGTGCACCTGATCCCCGACCCGGCCAACGTGGGCCGGCTGCCCCCCGCGCAGTTCCGCCAGGCGCTGCTCGCGCTGCGGGCGGACATCGAAGCCTGCGACCGCGGCGCTCGCGAGAGCTTTCCGGGGCTGTCGGGTCGAGCCGTGTACCAGGTGCGTGTCGAGGCGGACGGTGCCGTGACCGTCGAGCTGGGCCGCGCCGACGGGCCGATCGTCGGGGCGGGGGTGGCCGACTGCGTGCGCGACACGCTGGACAGGCTGGACTTCTCGGAGGCGCCGCCCGAAGGCGGGCCGTTCGTCGTGCACGTCTCGTTCGACTTCGGCCGATGACCGGCAGGTAGAGGGCGGGCCCAGGCGACCGTAAGCCGGGTTCTGTCTCCCCCGCGGGCTTGCGTCCGCGGGGGCGGCGGCCATTCCTCCAGGCCGGCCGTTGCCGGCCGGCTCCAGCGACCTCAACCCGGGGGACTCGGGCGGGCCACCCTAGGCCGGGTTTCCCCGGCTGCCCCCTATTCGGTCTTGCTCCGGGTGGGGCGTGCCATGCGAGGTCCGTCGCCGGACCTCCGGTGCGCTCTTGCCGCACCTTTTCACCCTGGCCCCAGGCACGGCCCTCGCGGGCCGTGCTTGGGGTGGTACGCTTTCTGTGGCGCTCTCCTCGGGGTCGCCCCCACCGGGTGTTACCCGGCACCCTGCCCTGTGGAGCCCGGACTTTCCTCCCGCGGCGGGCCGGAGCCCGTCGCCGGCGGTCGCCTCGTCGCCTGGGCCCGCCGGGCCGGAGACTGCCACGGCGGGGGCGGGCGTGCAACGGGGGTGCGGCCCGACGCCGGGCTGGGGTAGACTCGCCGCCCGATGGAGCGCGAGCGTCGCGAGAGCGGACCGCCGCTGCCGCCGGGCCCCGGCGGCGCTTGGCCCGTCCTGGTCAGCGTGGCGCTGGTGGCGTTCCTGCTCGCCGGCATGTTCACGCTGGCGGCGCTGGTCGAGTGGCTGCGGCCCGGCGGGATCCTGGACCCGGTCAACCTGCTGCTGGTGGGGCTGGCGATCTTCCCGCTCACCGTGCTCGTCGGCCTGCGAATCGACCCGGACGGCTTCGCGCGCCTGCGCGACGGGCTGACGCTCGGGCCGGCGCGCACCTCGACCACGGTCTTCGCCCTGCTCCTCGGCCTGGCGGCGGTGCTGCCGGTCGCCGAGCTGGACAACCTGTTGCAGTACCTGGTGCCGCAGGACCCGGAGGAACGGCGGCAGCTCTTGCGGATGATGTCGTTCGAGGGGTGGGCGTCGCAGCTCGCGAAGGTGTTCGCGATCGCGGTGGTGACGCCGATCGGCGAGGAGTTGATCTTCCGCGGCATCCTGTTGCGCTGGCTGCGGCGCTCCTACGGGCGGCTCCCGGCGTTGCTCGGCTCGTCGGTGCTGTTCGCCGTCGCGCACCTCTCGTTGCGCGGGCTGCTGCCCTACGTCCTGCTGGGGCTGGCCTTCGGGTGGGTCGTCGACCGGAGCCGCTCGGTGCTGCCGGCGATCGGGGCGCACGCGGCGTACAACGCGGTGCCGTTCCTGTTCCCGCCCGAGCTGGCGGACGTGCCGGGGTGGACGCCGGCCGCGGACGCCGCGATCGCGCACCTGCCGTCGCTGTGGGTGGTCGGCTCGAGCGCCGCGTGCGTCGTCCTCCTGTACCTGATCTGGTGGTCGACGCTGCGGCGCGATTAGCGCCGTCCGCCACAGGTCGTGGTCCGGATCCGGTAGAGGGAGCCGCGCAGGCCCGAGCCCGCAGGGCGAGGCCCGAGTGCTCCCGCGGGCGCACTCGGGCCGCTCGTCTTGCTCGCGGCCCCACGTGACGCCCCTGATGTGGCGTCGGCCCTCGACGCCGTCAGGCAGGATGGCGCCGCGAGCCGTTCGATGCCGCCTCGCCGGCGGGGTCGGCGGGCCAGAGGAAGTTGCGGGACAGGCGGTCGCGGCGCAGGCGCGCGAGCGGCCCCAGCGGCAGGTGCAGCCAGGCGGCGGGGGCGGGGGTCGGCGCGAAGAACGGCGGCGTCTCGCGCGTCGGGTCGGCGTGGCCCGACACGCCGCAGGTCCGCACGCCGGGCAGGTGCGGTGCGTGGGCCCAGTCGGCGATCGCGACATGGGCGTTGCGCTCCCAGGCGCGGGCCGTCGCGACGTGAGTCCACAGCGCGCGGGCGAAGGCGGGGTCGGGCTTGCGGCTGGTCGAGGCGGCGCAGACCAGGATCGCGGCCGGGTCGTCCGGCCCCGCGCCGCGGAACAGCGCCGGGTCGAACAGGTCGGCGCAGATCGCGACCGTGATCCGCACTCCGTCGAGGTCGAACCCCGCCGGGCCCGTCCCGGCCGTCACGCCCGCCAGCGCCTCGGCCGCGAACGGGTGGCGCTTCTCGTAGGTGCCGTGCTCCGAGCCGTCGGGTGCGGCGAGCAGTCCGAGGTTGCGGGTCGTGCCGTCGTGCCGCTCGGCGTGCATCGAGCCGCCGACGACCCAGCAGCTCCAGCGTCCGGCCAGCTCCTGCACGGCGGCCCGGTACGCCGGCTCGTCGTCGTCCCGCCACCAGCGCTCCGGCAGGAGCGCGATGCGGCGGTCGGCGGAGTCGGCGGCCTCACCGGCGGTCGCGGCGGCCTCCTGCAGCCGGGCGATGTTGGCCTGGGACGAGCGCGGGTCCAGCTCGACGTTGAACGACAGCACGGACAGCGACGAAGGCAGCTCCATCGGCGCCGGAGTCTGGACCCGCCGGGCGCGTCAGGGCAACCCCTGGGGACCGCCGGGTCGATCACCCATGTCGACGACGCCCATATCGACGACGCCCGCCTCGGCGGCCGCGAGGCGGACGGCCGAGCGGTGGGCGGCCTCTTCGTAGTAGGCCACGAAGCGCGCCGGCTCCACTGCCTGCGGATAGTCGCCCAGGTTGTGCGCCCAGCGGTAGCCGATCGGCTGGTAGTACAGCGCGGCGCGAACCACGACGTTTCCGGTGCCGTCCGGCAGGGCCACGCGGTACTCGACGGTGTCGCTGCCGGCGGTGAAGTCGTCGTCTTCGGCGGCGGCGCCGGCCACGGCGATGTCGGGGCCGGCCGCGGTCTTGTCGAAGCCCTCGGGGAGCAGCCGGTTGTCCTTCAGGTACCGGGTCGCGGTCAGCAGGCCCGTCGTGACCCGGCCGTCCGGGTCGCCGAGGATCGGCTCGTAGATCTGCACCTGGTCCGCGCTCTCGATCACCGCGTGGTGCGGCTCGTAGCGGGCGGCATCGGCGTCGTTGTCGTTGCCGGCGATGGAGCCGTCCGGCTGCAGCGCGCCCGACTCGAACAGCACGCGGCCGCCGCCGTCCGCGACCGCCAGGTGCAGCCAGACCCGGCGCGAGGGATAGGCGCTCGGCAGCTTGTGGCCGGCCAGGTTGCGCACGGTCGCCCGGACCCGCAGCACGCCGTCGCTGCACTCGGCAGCCAGCTCGAGCCGCGCGGTGCTCTCCCGCAGGTTCACCAGGGTCCGCTCGGCCGTCGCCTCCAGCTCCGAGGGCTGGGCGGTCACTCCCAGCTCGGCCCGGTGGGCGTTGAGCAGGCGGGGGATGAGGAAGTTGCCGCCCCGGAACACGTGCGCCATGGCGCCCTCGCGGTATTCCCCCAAGACGCTGGAGATGAGCGCCGGGCCATCGACGGGCTTCATGTGGCAGTCGCGACAGCCGGTGGTCGCCGGGTATCGGCTGTGCTGCCATTCCAAGTACGGCACCTGCTCCGGGAACTCGGCGAGGACCTCGCCTTCGGGGCCCAGCGAGTGGGTGAACAGCGTGTGGCAGCTGCCGCACAGGGCGGAGTCGCGGAGCTGGTCCGCCTCCTGCGGCACGAACCGCGCGGCCGAGCGCATCACGCGCGCGTGCCCGTCGGTCACCTCGAACGGACCGAAGATCTTCCGCTCGCCCCACGCGGTCTGTTCGTCGATGACGAACCGGCCCACCAGGCTCTCGCGGCCGCCCAGGCCGTCGGGCAGGATCTGGTGACACAGGGTGCAGGAGACGCCGTCGCCGGCCAGCGCGGCCCGCGGCGCCGTGCTCCGGCCGACGGGCAGGTTCGCAAACACCTCGCCCCGACCGCCGCCGGCGTGGGCGGTGTAGCGGGCCATCGGCATGTGGCAGATCGAGCATTCGGCCTCGAGGCCCGCGGCCGCGTCGGCGTGGTCCAGGGTCTCGCGCCGGACCGTCCCCTGCCAGTAGGGGTCGCGGGCCGAATTGGCCATCATCGTCGAGCGCCAATCGGTCCCGACGGAGACGTCCGCGCCGGACGGGCCGACCAGGCCGTTGTGGCAGGCCAGGCAGTTGTCGGCCGTGTCGAACAGCGGCGGCGCGGGGCCGTCCGAGGGCGATTCGCCCACCGCGACCCGCAGCACCAGCAGCGACAGGCCGAAGAAGACCGCCAGCGCGGTCACCGGGTTCCGCCCAAAAATCCGCATGGCTACCACCCGTCTCCCAGGCCGCCGTCGAACCACTCCCAGAGGAGGTAGGCCCAGACGCCGATGGTCCGGTCGTGGCCCGGCTCCAGGGGGATGCGCGTGGCCAGACCGAGCGCGATGTGCTGCCGGGTGTTGAGCGAGATCTGGATCTGCGGCGCGAGGTCCCAGTGGGGCGAGGCGCCCTCCTCGATGTCGATGTTGCCGAGCACCTCGAGCATCGGCGACCAGGAGCGGCCGAACAGCCCCTGGGTGAAGGTGTAGCCGTAGGCCGCCCGCCAGAACGCCTCGGTCCCGGGGTCGTTCTCCGCCGGCACCTCCATGCCGACCTGCAGGTGCAGGAAGCCGGCGGGGCCGAGGCCCTGACCGAAGGCCAGGGCCGGCTCGAAGACGAAAACGCCCTTGCCCAGGCCCCGGTCCGCGTTGCCCGTGGGGGTGATGATCTCCGCGATGCCGCTGAGGATGCTCCCGGTGGACTCGGCCGCCAGGAACACGTGCTTGAGCCCCAGCGCGATGTCCCCGATGCCGCCGGTCCAGCCCCCGCTGTCCGGCTCCCCGGGGACCGGCGCCAGGTCCAGGCCCGCGAACGGCACGACCACCTCGAGCTGGCTCCGGGCCCCGAAGCGGGTCTCGTAGAGCAGCTCGGCGTCGATCGCGTACGGCTCCTGGACGGCGGCGCCGAAGGTGAAGACGAACTCGTCCTCCACGAAGGCCTTCTCCGTGAACATCGGCCGGGCCTGGTTCAGGTTGCCCGAGGGCCAGAGGTCCTCCTCGCAGAAGGTGCGGACGTGCTCGACGGCCAGCTCGATCTGGTCCTCCGACAGCGCCTCGCCGAAGGCGGGCATGCGGTGGTCGAAGCCCCGCACCGGGCCGCCCTGGTGGGCGACGGCGAACCAGTCCGGGTCCGGCTCCCGTGTGGCGAAGCTGCAGTCGGAAAAATCCGGCAGCTCGACATCGAAGCCGACGCGCTCCCGGGACCGACCCCGACCGTCGTCGCCGTGGCAGGACGAGCACGCGGCCGTGTAGACGGCCAAGGGCGTGTCGAGCGGGCGTTGCGCCCCCTCCGTTCCGGCCTGGCTGACCAGCGCGAAGGTCAGGGCAACCAGGACGAAGATCCCGGCCCACAGGGTGTCTCGCATCGGCTGACTTCCTTTCGCATCCGCTTCGGTCTCCGGAAGCTAGCACGATCCGCCGGGTCGAAGGCAACCGGGACTCTCCCGTCTTCGGCGTTCGGGGCGACCGTCGGGTCCTGTCGCACCGCGAACTTGCCCGGAGCGCGGACGCCCGGTAGCATTCCGTTCCGACAGGGGAAGGAGGGAACACCGTGACGACAATCCGCATCACCTTGATGGCCATCGTTCTGACGGTGGCGGCGACGGCCGCTGCCCAGCAACCGGGCTGGGGGACGGAGCCGACGCAGCCGGGTTGGGGGACGCAGCCGACGCAGCCGGGCTGGGGGACGCAGCCGACGGAGCCGACGCAGCCGGGCTGGG
>JAFGHH010000420.1 GCA_016930215.1 Deltaproteobacteria bacterium | reverse complement strand
CCGCCCGCGCCGTGCGCCAGCGCTGGTCGCCGCCGCCGAGCTCCCCGGCCGCCCGGCCGCTCGGCCGCCGCCGCGGCCCGCCGGAGCACGTGCCGTTCCGGCGGTTCGCGTCCGCCGACGGCCACGAAATCCTGGTCGGCAAGTCGTCCCGCGACAACGACCGGCTGACCTTCCAGGTCGCGCGAGGGTTCGACGCTTGGCTGCACGTCGCCGGCGCGGCGGGCTCGCACGTCGTGGTTCGGCTGCCCAAGGGACGCGCGGCCAGCGAGACGGCGCTGCGCGACGCCGCCCTGCTGGCCCTGCACTACTCGAAGCTCGGCGCGGGCGGGGAGGGTGAGGTGTACGTCGCCCGCCGCGCCGACGTGCGGCGGGTCCGCGGCGGTTCGCCCGGCCAGGTGACCGTGCGCGAACAGCGCCGGCTCTGGGTGCGGAGCGATCCCGCCCGCCTGCGCGCGCTGCTCGACACCGCCGGCGATGACCCGCCCCGCGAGCCCGCAGCCGGCTGACCCCCGGGTTTTTGCCTCGGTCCGCGTTCTGCTGTATTCGACGGTCATGAGCGCACGGCGGACGGTCGCGGTGCTGTTCGGGGGGCGGTCGGGCGAGCACGAGGTGAGCCTGCGCTCGGCGGTGTCGGTCGTCGAGGCGTTGCTGCCGAGCCACGATGTGGCGTGCGTGCTGATCGGCAAGGACGGGAGCTGGCGGCTCCAGCCCGGCCCGCGGCCGGCGCCGCAGGGCGGCGTGCCGGTCTTTCTCGCGCCGGGCCCGGACGACGGCGGGCGCCTGCGAGGGCTGGCCGACGCCGTCGAGCTGGCTCGGCCGGACGTCGTGTTCCCGGTGCTGCACGGGACCTACGGCGAGGACGGCACGGTGCAGGGGCTGCTGGAGCTGGCCGGCCTGCCGTACGTCGGCGCCGGCGTCGCCTCGTCCGCCGCCTCGATGGACAAGGAGCTGATGAAGGCCCTGTTCGCGCGCGCCGGCCTGCCGCAGGTCGAATACGGGGTGCTGCGCCGCCGCGACCCCGCGGCGGAGGCGGACCTCGTCGCGAGGCTCGGCCTGCCCCTGTTCGTCAAGCCGGTCAATCTCGGCTCCAGCGTCGGCATCTGCAAGGTCAAGCGGGCGGAGGAGCTCGGCGCCGCCCTCGACAACGCCTTCCGGTTCGACCGCAAGGCGATCGTCGAGCACGGGGTCGACGCGCGGGAGGTCGAGGTGTCGGTGCTGGGCAACGACGAGCCCCGGGCGTCGGTGCCCGGCGAGATCGTCCCCGACCGCGAGTTCTACGACTACGACTCGAAGTACGACGCCGCCAGCCGCACCGAGCTGCGCATCCCGGCGCCGCTGCCGGCCGCGCTGGCCGACGAGTTGCGGCGAACGGCCGTGGCCGCGTTCCGCGCCGTCGACTGCGCCGGCTGCGCGCGCGTCGACTTCTTCCTCGAGCGGGCCGGCGGCCGGGTGCTGCTGAACGAGATCAACACCATGCCCGGCTTCACCTCGATCTCCATGTACCCCAAGCTCTGGGCCGCCTCCGGCGTGCCGTTCCCCGAGCTGGTCGCCCGACTGGTCGAGCTGGCGCTCGAACGACACGCGCAACGAGCCCGCCTCCACACCGACTACGCGGGCTGACCCGGCGCGTACCCGGCCCGGGGGCTGCGCGCCGCCCGCAAACCGGCTAGGCTCTCCCGTGCGGCTCGCGGCACCGGCCGCGGGCGGGGAGGCTGCGATGCGAGGGAACGTCCCGTCCTGGATGCTCCTGGCGCTGCTGGCCGCGACGGCCGGCTGCGGCGACGACTCCGGCGGTCCCGACGACGCCGTCGCGGAAGACGCCGTCGCGGAGGACGCCGGCGCGGACGCCGACGCCGACCTCGATTCGCCCGACCTCGCGCCGGACGGTCCGGCGGAGGACGACGCCCAACTGGTGACCTCGGTCCTGCCTCGGGGCCTCGAGTGCGGCGCGACGTTCGCCGCCTCGGTCACGCTTCGCAACACCGGCACGACGACCTGGACCCGCGCCGACGGCTACAAGCTCGGGATGGTCGATGACTCCGACCCGTTCTACGCCGCGGACACCCGGATCTGGCTCCCCGAGGGCGAGGCCGTGGCCCCGGGCGCCGGCTGGACGTTCGAGTTCACGCTGAACGGACCGCGCACGGCCGGCTCGCACGTCACCGACTGGCAGATGGTCCGCGAGGGGGTCGGCTGGTTCGGCGACGTCGCCTCGGCGACCGTCGAGGTGACCTGCGACGCGCCCCCGCGCCGGACCGGTCGCGTGCGCCTGGCCGGCAACTCGCTGCAGGACGACACCGGCACCTTCAACGCCCTCGGCACCACGATGATGTGGGCCGCCTGGGCCTACAAGTTCGACCGGGACAAGCTCGCGCGGAACCTCGAGGCGGTCGCCGGAGCCGGCTTCCACTACGTCCGCGCGCTGGGCGTCGTCGGCGACTACGACGAGGCGGACTACTGGGACGGCCGCGAGATCGATTGGCACTGGCCGGACTACGATGCGGTGATCGCCGGCCTGACCGACCTGGCCTACGACACGTACGGGCTGCGCCTCGAATGGACCCTGATCGGCGACGGGCAGCTCAACATCCCGGACGAGGCGGACCGCTATGCCCTGGTCGACCGCTTCCTCGCGATGTCCGTCGGCCGGGAGCAGAAGATCATCCACTTCGAGCTGGCGAACGAGGCGTGGCAGAACGGGTTCGAGGGCGACGCGGGGATCGCCCAGCTCCGTGCGCTGACGCGCTACCTGCGCGAGCGGACCGAGATCCTCGTCGCCGCCTCCGCGCCCGCGGGCGTGACCTGCGAGGACTACGAGTTGGTCTACGGCGGCGACGTGGCCGACATCGCCACGATTCACTTCGACCGCAACAGCTCGCTGGCCGACGGGCCCTGGCGCCCCGTGCGCCAGCCGTGGGAATTGGAGTACTGCACCGACGTGCCCGTGGGCAGCAACAACGAGCCGATCGGCCCCGGCGCCTCCGTGGCCTCCGAGAACGAGCCGATCCGCCTGGTCGCCGCCGCGATCACGACGTACGTTTCGAACCTGCCGTTCTACGTCTACCACACCAACGCCGGCGTTCGCGGCGACACCGAGCTCTACGAGATGGCCGGGTTCGACGCCTTCCGGCAGCTCCACGAGCTGGTACCCGGCGACCTCGCCTCGTGGACCCGCAAGAACGCCCACTGGGCCGACGCCCCGTTCGTCGTCTTCGCCGGCGACGCCGGCGGCTCCCTGCACCCCGACACGATGTGGCCCGACCTCTCCGACCCGACCAGCGGCTGCGTGCGGGCCTACGCCGACGTGAACGGCGACGAGTTCCTCGTCCACCCGATCGGCATCCTCGGCAGCGTCACGCTGGAGCCGCGGCGCGCCATGCGCTTCGAGGTCCTCGAGCCGCTGGGCGGGACGCGGCTGTCGGAACAGACGCGCGCCGCCGGGGAGCGGTTCGAGCTGTCCGGCGCCGAGGCGCTGGTGATTCGCGGCACCTACCTGTAGCGGGTCGACGGCTCGAGGTCGAACGGCCTGCCGGGTTGCCTGCAGTCCCCGGCGTCCCTAGGATGTCCGGCGATGCGCGCCGCTCGTTCCACGCCTTCTTCCGTGCCGCCGGCCCTGCTCGCGCTGCTGGCCCTCGCCGCCGACGGTTGCTGCGCCTTCTCCTCCTGCCCGTACGAGGGCCCCACGCGCGCTCCGTTCGTCGATGGCCGGTTCTACAACCAGGTCCCGTCCGCGCGCCACTCGATCGGAGATCTGCTGCGCTTTTTCACGCAGCGCGAACAGCCGGAGTGGCAGGACGTCACGGACGCGGTTCCGGGGCCGCCGCCGCCCGAGCGGGTGGGGGAGGGCGGGCTGCGCGTCACCTTCGTGGGTCATTCCACCGTGCTGCTCCAGCTCGACGGTCTCAACCTGCTCGCCGACCCGATCTGGTCCGATCGCGCCGGGCCGGTGGAATGGGCCGGGCAGCGGCGCCACCGACCGCCCGGCCTGCGGTTCGAGGACCTGCCGCCGATCGATGCCGTGCTGGTCTCGCACAACCACTACGACCACCTGGACGTCGCGACCCTGCAACGCCTGCAGGACGAGCATCACCCGGTGTTCTACACCGGGCTCGGCAACGCCGCGTTCCTGCGTCGCGAGGGCGTCTGGGACGTGCTGGAGCTGGACTGGTGGGACGAGGTCCGGCTGGCCCGCGGGGTGCGGCTGACCTTCGTGCCCGCCCAGCACTTCTCGGGGCGCGGGCTGTGCGACCAGGGCGCCACGCTGTGGGGCGGCTTCGTCGTCGAGGGGCCGGCGGGCGTGGTGTACTTCGCAGGCGACACCGGCCTTGGCCCGCACTTCACCCAGATCCGCGAGCGCTTCGGCGCCCCGCGGCTGGCCGTGCTGCCGATCGGCTCGTTCCAGCCCCGCTGGTTCATGAGCGTGGTGCACATGGGCCCGGACGACGCGGTCGAGGCGCACCGCCGGCTGGACGCCCAGGCGACGGTGGCGATCCATTTCGGCACCTTCGGCCTGGCCGACGACGGCCAGGAGGAGCCGGTCGAGCTGCTGGGCGAGGCACTGGCGGAGGCCGGGGTCTCGTCCGGGACGTTCCGCGTGCTGGCCGAGGGGGAGGGGTGGGACGTGCCGCCCCTGCCCGGCGCGTCCGTGATCGAGGCGCCGGCCTCCGACATGGTCCCCGAACCGGACTCGGCGCTGTAGAATCGGCGCATGCCGTGCCACCGCTTGGTCCCGATCGGTCGGTTCGCCCGCGTCGCGCTCGCGGCGCTCGTCGCGGTCTCCGGCTGCTCGCGTCGCTCCGACGCCCCGCCGACCCCGTCGTGCCCGCCGTCGCCGCCGTGCCCTGCCGACGCCGCGGCGGGCGGGGCCGGCGACCCGGACGCCCTGGCCGCGGCGATCGCGTCGAGCTGTACCTCGGCCGGTACCTCGACTTCCTCTACGACACCTTCCGGCTGGCGCGGACCGAGCTCGAGACGCGCACGCGTTTCACGGCGCTGCAGGACGAGCTGGACGCGGCGATGGTGGCGTTCCGGCCGGAGGTCGGCGGGTCGCGAACCACCCGGGCGCAGGTCTCGATCCTGCTGCGCACGGAACCCGACCGCACGCGGCGTCGCGAGGCCTACCTCAGCCGGGCCGAAGCCTCGGCGTCGCTGGTCCAGCGGATGCGCGAGCTGCTCGAGGTCTCCAATGCCCTGCATCGGCAGATGGGCTTCGCCGGAACCGTCGAGGGGCGGCTCGCGCAGAGCGGGCTGGAGCGGGACGAGGTCGAGGCGTGGCTGGCCGAGGTCGAGCAGGCGACGCGGGAGCCCTACGCGGAGCTGCTCGAGCGGGCCCGCGCGGAGCTCGGTGTCGAACGCGTGGAGGCCTGGGACCTCGACTACTGGCTCGAGCAGGCCGGGAGCTACCCGGCGTCGGCCTTCCCCAAGGCGGAGGCGGTGGCGCGGTTGAAGGCGACGATCCGCGGTTGGGGCCTCGACCCCGACGCGCTGCCGGTCACGATCGAAGAGGCGAACCTGTCCAACAGCGGCTGGAACATCCCGGTCCGGATCCCCGGCGACGTGCGGCTGGTGCTCAACCCGACCGACGGCTTCCCGTTCTACTCGACGCTGTTCCACGAGTACGGGCACGCGCTGCACGAGTCGGGGATCGCGCAGGACGTCGGGACGTTCCGCAGCGACCGGCCCGGGCAGTTCGGCGAGGGGATGGCGGTGACCGTCGAGCGGCTGACCGGGATGCGGGAGTGGCAACGCCGCGTCGCGGGGCTGGACGAGGCGACGATCGAGCGCGCCGCGGGGGTCGAGCGGTGGCGGAAGGTCCGGCGGCTGCGCTCGCTGGTCGCGAAGTGCCGGTTCCACTACGCGGCGTTCGACGACCCGTCGGCCGATCTCGCCGCGCTGGAGTCCCGGCTGAGCGAGGAGCTGCTGGGGGTCCCCGGGCCGGAGCGGCCGCTGTGGGCGGACGACATGTTCCTGGCCCAGCCGCAGATCTACGTCCAGAACTACGTGATCGCCGAGTTGATCGCCGCGCAGGTCTGGGAGGCGCTGCGCCGGCGCTTCGCCCCCGACCCGACGGCGGACCCGGGCGTCGGACCGTTCCTGCGGGAGGCGTTCTGGCGGCACGGGCAGGCCCGCGACTGGCGGGAGTTGATCGCGGAGGCCACCGGGCGGCCGCTGGACGCGAGGGCGCTGGTGCGGGAGCTGACGGGGACGGAGCCGTGACCGATCGGGCTGGTCCGACGGGCCGGACGTCCTGATCCGGAAGGGGCGCCACGCTGGCCCCGAGCGCAGTCGAAGGGCCGAGCGTGCCCGCAGGAGCACTCGGCCCTCGCCCTGCAGGCTCGGGCCTACGTGGCTCCTCTACCGGATGCTGATCACGAGTTCCGGCCGACGACACTAGATCCCGTGGAAGGCCTTGAGCAGCGGGGCGAGGACCAGGGCCACGACGGCCATCAGCTTGATCAGGATGTTGAGCGCCGGGCCGGCGGTGTCCTTGAACGGGTCGCCGACCGTGTCGCCGACGACGGCCGCCTTGTG
>JAFGHH010000001.1 GCA_016930215.1 Deltaproteobacteria bacterium | reverse complement strand
GACGCCGACGCCGACGCCGATGCCGACGCCGATGCCGACGCCGACGCCGATGCCGACGCCGATGCCGATGCCGATGCCGATGCCGACGCCGACGCCGATGCCGACGGGGACGACGGCGGCGGCGGGGAGTTCGACGTCCGCCTCCCGCGGGACGACGTGCTCGACTGCGAGGGGTTCGGCGGGCCCGTGACCTACGGCGATTCCGACTGGATGTGCTCGTTCACGCGCGACGACGTCGAGACGACGATCTACGTCCAGGCGACGCCGGTCTCCTGCACGTCGGCCGGGATGTCGGTCGTCCCGATCTACGACGTCCGCGCCTTCGCCTCCTCGGGCGGCTCGGTGGTACCGGTCGAGAATCCGGTGTACGACTGGGGCGGCAACCACAACAACGACTCCCTCGAGTTCGACCTCGGCGAGCTGCACTACCGCGGGTTCCATTCGAGCTTCGGCTGGGGCGGCCGTTCCTGCCAGCCGATGGACTGCCTGACGCTCACGACGCGCGCGGGCGCCCCGGTCGAGGACGGGTGTACGTGCGACCGGACGATCCCGCTGATCTGCGTACAGGTGGCCGCCGACGGCACGTGGCCGCCGCTGGTCGACACCTTCGCCGTCTGCGCCGGGGACGAGTGGTGCGGGGGCTGAGCCCGGCCGCCGCGGGCCTCGCGCTGCTCCTGGGTGCGGGCACCGGATGCGGGAACGACGGCGACGGCGGCCCGAGCGAGATCACCGGGCTGCGACTGGTCAAGGCCAGCCCCACCTGGCTCTACTGGGAATGGGACGTGCCGTCGTCCTCCCGCTTCCAGGCGTCGGTGGTCTACCTGGACGGCGAGCTGGTCGGGGACGCGGAGTCGCTGTCGTGGAACCCGCACGAGCTGGGCGACGACTACCCCGACCGGACGCTGCGCTACGACGGCTTCACCGCGACGAACCTCGACCCGTCCACCGAGCACACGCTCGAGGTGCGCGCGCGCTGGAGCGACGGGACGACGGACGCGGCGGGGGCGAGCGACACGGCGCGCACGCTGCCGGTGCCCGACCGGGCGCCGGTCTGCGGCAACGACGTCACCGAGGACGGCGAGGTCTGCGACGGGCTGGACCTCGACGGCCACGCCTGCCCCACGCGGGGGAGCTTCACCGGCGGCCGGCTCGCCTGCCGGGACGATTGCGCGGACTACGAGCTCGGCGAGTGCGTGACCGGCGCGGTCGTGACGGCGACGAGCTGCGAGCGGGCGGACGTGGAGGCCGCGCTGGCCGCGGCCGCGGTCGGCGACGTCGTCGAGGTGCCCGCCGGCGCGTGCGACTGGACCGCCCCGCTGACGATCGACCGGGCGGTCACCCTGCGCGGCGCCGGCGCCGAACGAACGGCGATCCGCTTCGTCGGGCTCGCCGAACAGGCCAGCGGCCTCGAGCTCGCCCCGACGGTGGACGCGTTCTGCCGCATCACCGGCTTCGGCTTCGACGGCTCCGGGTCGCCGGGCAGCGTCTACGGCATCACCGTCCGCCATGCGACGCAGTTCCGCATCGACCACAACCGCTTCACGAGCTGGGAGCTGTCGCCGCTGGCCACCTCGGCGGCCTGGGTCCACGGCGTGATCGACTCCAACACGATGATCGACTGCAGCCGGCTCGGCCGCTACTTCGGCGAGATGGACGCGGGCTGGCAGCACCCGGTCGTCCTGGGCAAGGCCAACCAGACCTACTGGGAGGACAACCACTACAGCTGCAGCGGCGCCGTCGACCTCGGGGCGATGATGAGCGGCGGGCAGGGCGGCCGGTTCGTGCTGCGCCACAACACGATCTCCTGCCCGTTCGACACCGTGACGCTCGGCGAGGTCGACGCCCACGGCAACCAGGCCCCCGTCTGCGGCCAGCAGGACCTCGGCCTGGAGACCTTCGTGCCGGGCACCCGCTGTGCGGACGACGACCAGCACCGCGGCGCCGTCAGCATCGAGGTCTACGCGAACACGATCGAGATCGGCAACGCGCTGGGGCGCTACTTCAGCATCCGCGGCGGCACCGGCGTGATCTTCGACAACGTCGTCACCGGCGAGCCGAACACGATGGTCCACTTCTGGGAGGAGGAGGCCTACCGCTTCGCCGCCTGGGGCAACTCCTACCCCGGCTGGGACGGGATCCACGACTACCACGTCTGGAACAACACGCTGAACGGCGAGCTCCGCGGCGGCAGCGTCTCCGCGCCGGGCTACGCGTACTTCATCCGGCGGGACCGGGACTACTTCGAGCGGCCGCCGGACCGGCCGGGCGACCGGCACTACGGCTACGAGCCGTTCACCTATCCCCACCCCCTGACGACGATCGATTGAGCGCCGGCCGGCCGGCTCAGGGCGCGAGCAGCGAGTTGATGGCCGTGTCCAGGTTCGTGCCGGAACCGTCGCCGTGGACGTACTCGAAGGTCTCCGCGTCGAGGACGGCCTGCCAGGGCAGGCCGATGTTGCCCATCGCATCGATGTACGGCCAGAGATACGTGAACGTCGTCGCGAAGCTGTCGCCGCCCACGTTGTCGATGTAGAACTGGCCCGGGTCGCCCCCGTAGCGCGTCGCGTAGGAACGGCAGTAGTCCAGGCTGGGCGGCCCGCCCGCGGCGTCCTCGCCGACCACCACCGCCAGCTCGAGGCCGCGGGAGGCGTCGGCGGCCGCACGCGACACCGCCGTGGGCACGTACGAGCTGCAGGCGGGACAGGTGCCCGAGGTGAGCACGAACCACAGGGCCTGGCGGCCCGCCGCCACCGACCGCATGCTCGTGGCCGTGCCCGTCTCGCAGTTCGTCAGGCTGAAGTCGGAGACCGTCTCGCCCACGCAGGTGATGTCGGACCGCCCGCACAGCGCCGCCATCGCGTCCTCGATCGGCTCGTCGAACGCGTAGCCGTCCAGGCACCAGGTCTCGCCGCCCGGGACCGGGGTCGAGGTGTAGTCGCCTTCCCAGTCGATCGTGACCTCCTCGAACACGACCCCGCGGGTCGTGACCGCGAAACGCTGCCCCTCGGTCCGGCCGATCGCCGTGATCTCCACCGTGCCCTGCTCCGCGTAGAAGGTCTTCCCGCAGCCGTCCGCGGTGCAGTCCGCGAACACCAGCAGACACAGGCCGCAGTCGCTGAAGTTGATCCCGTCCAGGACGTACGAGCCGGGCGCCGTCGGCCCGCCGTAGCTGTCGTAGACCTGGATCCGCAGGTGGTCGAACGGCGTGGTCTGCGAGGTCCGCGCCTGGTGCTGGATGCCGAAGTCCTCCACCGCCGTGTACTGGATCTCGGGCACGAACCCGTTCCGCGTGCAGGAGCCGCTCGTGTCCGCATCCGCATCCGCATCCGCATCCGCATCCGCATCCGCGTCCGCATCCGCGTCCGCGTCCGCATCCGCGTCCGCGTCGGACCCCGTGTCCCAGGGCCCCTGGTACTCCTCCTCGCACGACGCCGAGGCCAGCAGGGCCAGACCGGCGGCGCAACCGACGAACAGCGTGCTTGTCCTGGACATCGGATTCCCTCCCGTTCTTCGACCGGTGCTCAGCGCACGTCGATCGGGACGGTGTTGGAGACCAGCGAGCCGGTCCAGACCGCCGGGTCGAGCGTCGTGAGGTTCTCGGTCAGGCCGGCTCCCGCATGGTAGTACGCCTTCACCTCGAAATGGCCGGTCCGTCCGTTCCCGGCCAGGATCTGCTCGTTGACCCGCGCCAGCATCTCCCAGTCCGCCAGCTCCAGCTCCCCGCCCGCCGGGACGGTCGCCAGGTCGTCCGCGGTCGGCGGCTCCGGCGGCTCCGGCGGCAGCAGGCTGGTGATGAACTCGCGCGCCTCGTTGGCGGCGTCCAGCCCGAGGTCGACGTGCGAGGCGCGCCGCAACACGACGACGGGACGCGAGTCGCCGTTCACGAGCCACGCCGTGAACGCCAGGGGCTCGCCCGCGGCGTAGCTCGTCTTCGAGGTCCGCAGCTCCAGTCGCAGCTCGGTCGAGGGCGCGGTCGCATCGCCGGGCCCGGGGTCGCCCCGCGCCGTGCCGGACCCGGGACCCGCCGCCGCCTCGCTCCCCTCGTCGGCCCGGGGGCTCGCCGAGCCGGTTCCGGACCCCGACCGGGGGCACCCGGCGGCCGCCAGACACACCAGCGCCGCACCCGCCCACCATCGATCCTGCCGTGCCATTCCCCACCTCCAATCCGACGACCGCCGGCCGTCGTCCCCCGGCGTCGTCATCGCCGCGCGTCGGCCGCGGGCCGCCGCGCGCGGACCGGCCGGGCTACTCGCCGACCACGACGGTGCCGCGCCCGGACCGCTTGGCCGCGTAGAGCGCGTCGTCGGCCCGCTTGAGCAGGCCGTCCAGGTCATCCCCCTTGCGGAAGGCCGAGACCCCGGCGCTGGCGGAGAAGCCGAGCCGGCCGTGCTCGCGCTCGGTCAGCAGATCCCGCGCGGCCGCCATCACCCGCGACAGCGCCAGCACCGCCCCCGCCACGGGCGTGTGCGGCAGCAGGACGACGAACTCGTCGCCCCCGTAGCGTGCGAACACGTCGACCTTGCGGAGTCGCCGCCCGAAGGCCTCCCCGAGCGCCTTGAGCAGGGCGTCGCCCGCGGGGTGGCCGTGCTGGTCGTTGACCTGCTTGAGGTTATCGACATCGATGACGCCGAGGCACAGGTCGTAGCCGTAGCGGCGCACGCGCTCCATCTCCCGCTCGGACTCCTCGAGGAACTTGCGACGGTTGAGGCAGCCGGTCAGCGGGTCGGTGAACGACATCTCCTCCATCTGGCGGTACGCCTCGCTGAAGGCGTGGTACGAGCGCAGCCAGGTGGCGACCATCGTCAGCAGGAGCGCGTGCTTGCGCTGGATCGAGCGCGGCGTTGCGGCGAAGATCCCGCAGCGGAACGACGGCAGGTCCTCCGGACCGCAGACGTGCGACGAGCCGATGCCCACGGCGTGCTCCGCGCGGGCCTCCCCGGGCAGCTCGACCACCTCGACCTCGACCCCCGACTCCGGCCCCGGCGCCAACCCCGCCGCCGCCTCGAGCTCCGCCCGCACGGCGGCGAGGAACGGCTGGGACGGCGCGCCGATCGCGTAGACCGTCAGCGTCACGACGCCGCGAAGCGGTCGCAGGACCGCGAAAGCGTCGAACGGAATCACCTGCACCGCCTCCGCCACCGCCCGCCGCACCGCCAGCCGGAAATCGGGCACCGCCGGCAGGATCGCGTTCAGCGCGTTGAGAAACGCAATCTCGTCCTCGTCGAAACTGACGATGTGCTTTCCGCTCGGCGTCCGCATGCCACCTCCTGGAGAACCCTCCGCCGCCGCACCCCGCCCCGGGGCGGCGCGCGGTCCCGGCGCACAGACATACTTTCGCCGGACTCCGGGTCCGTTGCAAGCCGTCGTTTGACGGCCGTCGTTTGACAGCCCCCCGGGTCCGGGCTACCTGCAACCCATGCATCTGACCCGTCGCTCCCCTCGGCACCGCTTCCCGTCCCTCCCGGCCGCCGCCGCCGCCGGCCTCGCCCTGTTCGCCGGCTGCTACGACTCCCACCCGACGCCGCTCGACGGCGACCGTCCCGACGTCCCCGACGCGCGCGACGACGCGGGCGGGTTCCCCGGCGTCCGCTTCGACCCGGACGTCGAGGCCCCGGCCCCCGGCACGCTGTGGCTGGAGGAGGAGTCCGCGACGGGTTCCTCGATCACCCTGCGCCTGATGGTCGACGCCGACGAGCCGGCCTTCGGCGTCGCGGCCCGCCTGCGCTGGGACGCCGCGCGCCTGGCGCTGCACGGCATCCGCTCCTGCGGGACGTTCGACCGCGACGGCGTCGCGCTGCTCGACTGGAAGGTCGTCGGGTCCGGGGACGAGGTGTGGTTCGGCCTCGCCTCGCCCACGCGCGAGATGCCGGCCGACGTCCGGGGCGGCGCCTGCGCGGTGTTCGCCGACTTCGAGATTCTCGGTCCCGGCACCTCGCGCCTCGAGCTGGCCGGGGAGCGCAGCGCCGCCGTCGGCTCGCCCCCCACCCGGTATCTCACCCGCTCCGTCGGCGGCGGAACGCTGGAGGTGACGCGATGACCGCGCCCCGCCTCCTCGCCCCGCTGCCGGCCCTCGCCGCCCTGCTCGCCCTGTCGTCACCGACCGCCGCCCGCGCCGACGCCGCCCACGACAACCTGCGCGCCCACTTCGAGCGGCTGGCCCGGAAGGCGGAGCTGCGCCGCGCCCGGCCCGTGCGCCCCCCGCTCTTCGCCCTGCCCACCGGCGACTGGGACCTGCTGTCCGCCGGCATCGATGCCCGGATCCACCCCGACGAGGGGCGGCTCGAGTCGGTCGCGACGCTGCGCCTTTGCTCCCAGGCCACCCACCCGCTGTCCCGCCTGACCTTCTACTCCGGTCTCGACGTCACCGCGGTCGATGGCGCGGCGTCCTTCTCCTACGATCCGTCCTCCTGGGACCTGACGGTCTACCTGCTCGCGCCGCTGGCGCCGGGGGCCGAGCTGTCGCTGACCTTCCACACGGCCGGGTGGCCGTGGTGCGAGGGCTGGTGCGGCATCGACTCCGACCTGGTCTACCTGTCGACCACCGAGCTGATGCCGATCGACCCCGACGCCCTGTACGGCATCTACGACGACCAGTTCCTCGTGTCGTGCCGGGTCGCCCTGCCGGCCGGGTTCGTCACCCTCGCCTCGGGCGTCGCCGGCCCGGAGGAAGCCCTGCCCGACGACTGGACCGCGCGGACCTTCGTGCAGAGCTGGCCCGGGCTGTACTTCGGCGTCAGCGCCGGCCGGTTCGTCGTCGTCGAAGAGGACGTCGGCGGGCGTCCGGTCCGCGTCGCCGCCCTGCCGGGCCACGACGTCTACAACGACGTGCTGCTCGACATCGCCCGCGAGACGCTGCGGCTCGACGAGGCGGCCTTCGGCCCGATGCTCTACGACCATCTCGACGTGGCCGAAATCGCGTACTCCGACACGGCCCTGGCCTACGGCCTGGAGTCGCTGGTCTGGTACGTCGAGCCGCACCGGGCGGGGGACCCGACGACGACCTACGGCCAGCTCACCCTGTCGCACGAGATCGGCCACCAGTGGTTCGGCAACATGCTCCCGATCGGCCAGGCCGACGCGCCGTGGCTGGCCGAAGGCTTCGCGGAGTTCAACGCGATGTACTACGTCGAGCGGGCGACCGGCGGCCCGCGGACCTACTCGCCCGAAGAGGCCGCGGCCTTCCGCGCCCTGCACGGCGACCTGTACGTCTACCTGCCGCTGTTCTCCCTCGAGGACCCGCCGCTCAGCTCCCCCGAGATCGCCACCGCCGACCCGAGCGCCTACGGCATCGTCACCTACCACAAGGGCGCCCAGGTGGTGGAGGCGCTGCGCTGGGTGGTCGGGGAGGAGCCGTTCTTCGAGGCGCTGCGCGGCTACATCACGACGCACCGCGAGGACCCGGTCGACACCGCCGACCTCCAGGACGCCCTGGAGACGGTCCACGGCGGCGCCGGCTCGCTGGACTGGTTCTTCGACGCCTGGGTCCACGGGCGCGGCTACCCGCGCTACACGGTCGAGGCGTACACCGCGGCCGACCCGCCGTCGGTGTCGCTCGCCCTCGACGACCCGGCCCGCTTCGGCCGGATGCCGGTGCTGGTGCGCGGCGAGGGTCCCGGCGCGACCTG
Organism: Deltaproteobacteria bacterium; assembly: GCA_016930215.1. Classification (GTDB taxonomy): domain Bacteria; phylum Myxococcota_A; class Polyangia; order DRWM01; family JAAZOP01; genus JAAZOP01. The sequence continues at coordinate 5,131 of JAFGHH010000001.1, read as the reverse complement.
CCGCGAACAACGGGTCGAGTTCGGCGCCGCCGACCGCGCCGACCTGCTGCTCGACTGCACCGGCCGGCCGGCCCGCGTGCGGGTCGACCCGGACCACCGCTTCCCGCACCGCGTCGTCTCCCACCTCGAGGGCGACGTCGACCTTTCCGGCGAGGTCGACGGCTTCGACCTGCTGGAGGCGGCCTGGTCGAACGGGGCGATGCTCTGGGACTACGCCCCGTCCTGGAACCAGCAGGCGGACCTCGACCAGGACGGCATGATCGCCGAGCTCGACCTCGAGACCGTGCGGCGGGCGTTCGGGTCGCGGGACTAGGGGGCGGGGGCGACCTCGACGTCGGCCGCCGGGGCCGGGGCGGCCGCGGCCGGAGCCGCCGCGGCCGGAGCCGGGGCGGCGGGAGCCGGGGCCGCCGGCTCCGGGACCTCGAAGTCGACCTCGCGCAGCAGCTCGGTGAGCTCGACGTACATCTCGCCGCGCCGCGCCGTCAGGTCGGTGATCTTCGTCTGCAGCTCGTCGAACCGCTTCTGCAGCTCGCTGAGCCGCTGGGTCAGCCGCGTGCGCAGCTCGCCCGCCCGCGCGATGCCCTCGATCGAGTACAGGTTGTTCTGCACCTCGTAGGTCCAGGTCTGGACCTGCTGGCGCTCCTCGGTGAAGCGCTGGATGTCGGTGTCGATCGTGCCGACCTCGTCACCGATCTCCAGCGCCCGGCGAAGCGTCGGCCCCATCGCGCCGTCGACCGCCGCCCCCGCCAGGTACAGGCGCACCGCCGCCCGCGCGTCGGGGTTGAGCATCTGCACTTCCTGGACCATCGGCGAACGCTCCAGGATCTCGATCTCGGTCTTGGCCTGCGCCGCGAAGTCGACGGGGACGATCACGGTCAGCGCGTCGACCTCCTCCGAGCCGGCCGGCAGGTTCTTCAGCTCCCAGCCGGACCAGCGGGAGTGCTGGATGTACAGCTTGCCCGACCGCTCGGTCAGGTTCTGCACGACGTACTTGGTCTTGCGCACCGAGTAGCGCTTGATCGTCAGCGTGCCGTGCACCACCTTGACCAGCACCGCCTCCTCGACGTCGTTGCCGCTCTCCTGCGAGATCGCCAGCCCGCGCTCGAGCGCGTAGGGGATCGAGGTCGTGGCGCCCATCGGCAGCGGCTCGAGCAGCCCCTGTCCGAGGAACGTCTCCTTGCCGAAGATCGCGACCGGGCCGCGCTCCAGCGTCACGCCGGCCTGGTTGGTGAACCGCACCACCCGGAACGGGTGCTGGTACGACGCCGACACCCCGGCGTCCGGCCGGTACAGCAGCGTGTCGCTGGCATCGACGGTCTGGTTGAAGATCGCCACCAGCGTCGAAGCCTCGTCGCGGATCGTCACCGGCGCCAGCGAGCTGTAGGAGGTGATCCCGCCCTCCTGGCTCCCCAGCGCCAGCAACGCCATCGAGGCCTGCGCGCCCGTCGCCGTCAGCCCCTGCGGAGGAGGCGGCGGAGGCGGCGGAGCCATCGGCTGCTCCATCGGCGCCCCGGGGTATGCCGTCGAGGTCGACGTGGCCCCTCCCCTCGGCATGTTGCGCTCGCCGGTCGTGGCACGACGCGCCCGGTCCGGACGCGCCTCGGCCTCCTCCAGCCGCGCCAGGCCGCCGACCCCGCCGTAGCCGGCGCCGGTTCCCTCGCCGCCGAGGTACCCGAGCGAGTCGTACAGCGCGGAGCCGTCATACGACGGCTCGGCCGCCGCCACCGGCAACGCCGCCTTCTCCTCGGCCTGCATCTCGGCCAGCACCCGCCGCGTCTCCTCGGAGACCGAGACCGACGACGATACCGCCGCCTGCACCACCTCGCCCCGGTCCGTCACCAGCGGCCGCGCCGGGATGAAGGGGTTGCCGAGGTCCGCGCGGAACGTCAACGGCGCCCCCTCGGTCACCGTCATCTGCACGTCCTCCCAGTCCTCGCCCGAGAGGTTCTGCACGACGGCCCAGCCCTGCAGCAGCGCCTTGCCGCCCTCCTCGTTGACCACGATCCGGTACGTCGGCCGCCAGATCGGCGACTCCACCACGTACGCGATGATCACGTCGTGGCCCGTACCCTCCCCCTTCAACTTCACCACCACCTCGACCTGCGCCTCGGGCTCCTCCTCCTCCTCCCCGTCGTCCGGCGGAGTCGGCGGCATCCCGGGATAGGCCCCCGGCGGCATGTACGGCCAGCACGGATACGGCGGCATCGCCGTCTCGCTCTTCTTCTCCTTCTTCTTCTCCGGCACCGGGAAGCTGACGAACTCCACCGGCTTCCCGTCCAACGTCACCACCGCCAGCGAAGCCAGGAAGTCCCCCACCTGCGACTCGCGCACCTTGAACTTGATCTCGTCCCCCGTCACCTTCCCCGCTCGCTCGAAGTACCCCACCCCGTTGCGGTACAACACCACCCGCTGCACCGGCAGCTTCGACGCCACCTGCGGCGGCTGCTCCGCCTTCTTCCGACAACCCGCCAGCGTCGCCGGCAACAGCATCGCCCCAACCGCCACGGCCGCCAGCCCCAATCTCGACCAGTTCCTCATCCTCGCAATCCTCCTTCCCTACGCACGTCGCCCGGCCCCACCACCCTCGGTTCCGCCGCACGACGCGACATCCATACGATCAATTCACCCTTCCGATCCAGTCGCCTCCGCAGCCACGGCCCTGTAGACCTCGCGGTCCGACGCTCCTTGGGCTCGAGTCCGGGTTCCTTGACGGGTAGTCAGATGTAGGATAAAGTAGGCAGCGTGGAGGATGACGATGCCGCGCAAGAACGAGCGACGTTGCCTTCGGAGTGACGACACCCGGACCGCCCTCGCCTACCAGCTCGCCTTCTCCGCCGTGGAGTCGGGGATGGAAGGGCTGGTGCTGGCCGACGACCAGGGGTTGCTGGTGGCCTCGTCGCCGAGCACCCGGCGGCCGGAGGAGATCGCGGCCTACGGTCCGCTGGTGCTGGACCCGGAGCTGTTGCAGCCCGACTGCGAGCTGGCGCAACGGGACGACGTGTCGGTGCAGTGTTTCGAGCACGACGGGTCGCGGCTGTTCCTGGTCGGGCTGGGAGGCATCGTGTCGCACCGCGCGCTGGTGCTGACGCGGGCGATGCGCGGGGTCTGCCGCATCCTGCGCCGCACGACCTGCGTTCCGCCTCCGCCTATCGCTTCTTCCCTCGCGTCGGCCTGATCGTCTCGAGCAGCAATCGTTCCAGTTCGTCGGCCGTCCTGCTCGGCGACTCGAGCCCCTCGCCGCCGGGCTTGACCGACGGCGACCGCGGCGGGCGGGAGGCCCGTGCGCCGGGCGGAGGAGGAGGACGCGAGCCGCGCGCGCCGACAGGCGCGGGGGTCGGGAGCTTGGACCGCCCGCCGGCCGAGCGGGTGGGCGGTCGCCGTGCGGGCGCGTCCTCCGCCGACTCGGGCGGCGGGGCCGACGGCGCGCGGAATCCCGGGGACGCTTCGATCCGCCGCAGCACGTCGGGCTGCAGCGACGGCCGTTTGGCGAGGGCGCCGTCGTCGAAGACCGCGGCCCGGACCTCCTCCGCCGTCGGCTCGCGTGCGACGACATCGACCTCGAGATCGACCGGGATGTCTTCCTCGAGCGGCGGCGGGGCCCACGTCGGCGGCAGCGCGGCATGGGCGGCGGCGACCGGTGCGGGCGCGGGCGCGACCGCTTCCGGCACGGCGACCGGCGGGGGTTCCGCGGCGCCCGCGGGCCAGGCCCACCCTTCGACGGCCGTCCCGAGATACCCCTCGACGACGTCGTAGGCCGAGTCGCCCAGGATCACCGACTTGCGGAAGTGGTCCGCGCCGCGGAGGGCGAGCGCCTCCTCGGTCTTGACCTTGCCCACCAGCTCGTTCGGGTCCGGCTTGCCCTCCACCTCCCGCAGGAAGTACACGGCCGGCTCCACGCGCGCCTGCAGGTTGCGCGACGAGACGACCAGCTGCTCGCCGTCGATCGTCGCCTGCTCCTCGGCGACGAGTCCGTCGAGCACGTCCTGGGAGATGAAGAAGCGCACGGCCACGGCGGAAGCGAGTATACTGCCGCTGGCCCGGCTGGCAAGCAACCGGTGCAGGGGTCCGAACGACCATGACCGCACGGAAACGGAGGGCGCCGTCCACCCCGTCGCCGCTCGAGGCGTGGACCTCGTTCCGCTCGGTCGTGGTGCTCGGCGGCTCCCCAACCTCGTACTGGACCACGCAGCTCCTGCGCAACCTGGCGCTGGCCCGCCGGGCCCCGCGAACGTTCCTGGTCCACCCGGAGGCGCGGAAGGCCGGCGGCACCCCCGCCGTCCGGTCGCTCGAGGCGCGCCCGTTCGACCCGGAGCTGGCGGTGCTGCTGACGCCGGTCGAGGCGGCGCCGGAGCTGCTCGGACACTGCGCGGCCGCCGGCGCGCGCGCCGCGATCGTCGTCGGCGACCCGCCGGCCGGCGCCGCCGGTCGGGCGCTCGCGGCGGACCTCGCCCGCGCCGCGACGGCGCACGGCATCGCCGCCCTCGGCCCCAGCTCGCTCGGCCTCCTCTCCCCGGCGCGCGGCGCCTTCCCGTTCGTCGGCCGGCTGCTCGAGCCGCCCCCGGCGGGGCGCGTGGCGCTGGTCTCGCAGAGCGGCGCGCTGGCGGTCGAGCTGGTCCGCGCGCCGCTCGACGGGCGCCTCGGCTGGAGCCACGTGGTCTCGGTCGGCGTCGGCCGCGCCCCCGGCGCCGCCGCGCTGCTCGCCGCGCTCGCCGCCGACCCCGACACCGACGTCGTCGGCCTGTATCTCGAGACGCTCGAGGACCCGCCGGGGCTGGCGCGGGCCGCCGAGGCGGCGTTGCGGGCCGGCAAGCCGGTGGTCGCGCTGCGCGGCCGCGTCGCGCCGCAGGAGCAATCCGCCCTGCCCCTCCCGGCCACCCGCGCCGAGACCGCGCTCGCCGCCGGCGGCCTCGACGCCCGTTTTTCCGGCTTCCTCGCGCACCACGGCATCGTCGAGGTCCCGACGCTCGAGGCGCTGGGCGAGGCGCTGGTGCTGCTGGCCCGCCGCGGGCCGCCGCGCGGCCCGCGCGTCGGCATCGTCTCGCTCTCGGCCAGCACCGGACGGCTGTGCGCCGACGCCTTCCGCGCCGCGGGACTCGAGGTGCCGCTGTGCGAGCCGCTGGAGCGGCGGGCG
>JAFGHH010000419.1 GCA_016930215.1 Deltaproteobacteria bacterium | reverse complement strand
CTGCTCATCCAGGAGATCGACTACCTCTACAGCATCTACCGCCTCTGGGACTGCGACCTGCCCGAGCCGGCAGGTGGAACGTGAACGGCGTGCTCGTTGACGGCAGTGGGTGCCAAGTGAGCAGGGAGGCCGGTTGCGTCGTCCGGCTCACCCGCGCAGCCGGAACCGCTGGGTCTTGCCGGTGGCGCTCTTGGGGAGGGACTCGACGAACTCGACCCAGCGCGGGTACTTGTAGGGTGCCAGCTCCTTCTTCACGAGGGCCTGGATCTCCTCGGCGAGGGCGCCCGACGGCTCGTGCCCCTCGCGCAGCACGACGAAGGCCTTGGGCTTCACCAGATCCTGCTCGTCGGGATGGCCGATCACGGCCGACTCGAGGACCGCGGGGTGCTTCGCGATGGCGCTCTCGACCTCCACCGGCGAGACCCAGATGCCGCCGACCTTGAGCATGTCGTCGCCGCGGCCGCAGCACCAGTAGAAGCCGTCGGGGTCGACGTAGTACTTGTCGCCGGTGTCGATCCACTCGCCGACCATCGTCTTGCGGGTTTTTTCCCGCTTGTGCCAGTAGGCCTGGGCGGCGGAGTCGCCCTTGACCATCAGGTTCCCCAGCTCGCCCGGCGGCACCGCCTGCCCGGCCTCGTCGACGATCTTCAGCTCGTAGCCGGGCACCGGCTTGCCGGTGGAGCCCGGCCGCACGTCGCCCGGCCGGTTGGAGAGGAAGATGTGGAGCATCTCGGTGGAGCCGATGCCGTCGAGGATCTCGCGACCGAAGCGGCGCTTCCAGCGGTGGAACAGCTCGGCGGGAAGCGCCTCGCCGGCCGAGACGCAGAGCCGGACCGAGGACAGCTCGTGGTCGGCGTCGGGGTCGGGCGCACGGCCGGCGGCGCGGTCCTGCCGGTCGATCCACTCGAGCATCGAGGCGTACAGCGTCGGGATGCCGAAGAACACGGTCGGCTTGAAGTCGCGCAGGTAGGAAAACACCGTCTCCGGCATGGGACGCTCGGGACACAGCACGGCCGAGGCGCCGACGGAGAGCGGGAAGTAGAGGTTGTTGCCCAGGCCGTAGGCGAAGAACAGCTTGGAGGCGGAGAAGACGACGTCGTGCTCGTCGAGGCCGAGGATGCCCTGGGCGTAGTTGCGGGAGGTGACGACCATGTCGTACATCGAATGGACCGCGCCCTTGGGGGAGCCGGTGGAGCCGGAGGAGTACAGCCAGAAGCCGGGGTCGTCGCGGGTGGTGAGCGCGGTCTTGAGCACGGAGGGGGCGCGCTTGTAGCGCTGCTTGAAGGGCAGGCGGGCGCCGTCGGTCTCTGAAATGACGATCAGGTCGCGCAGGTACGGCAGGTCGCCGGCGATCTGGTGGATCACCGGCCGCAGCTCCTCGCTGATCACCAGCACCCGGGCCCGGCTGTCGTTGAGGTAGTACTCGTAGTCCTTGGCGGTCATCATCGTGTTGACCGGGATCGGGACCGCGCCGATGCGGATCGCGCCGAAGAAGAGGGCGTAGAACTGGGGCACGTCGAGCATCACCATCACGACGCGGTCCTCGATCCGGACGCCGAGGTCCCACAGGGCGTTGGCGGTCTTGTTCACCATCTTCTGCAGGTCGTTGTACGAGTAGTTGCGGTGCCGGGTGAAGATCGCCGTCTTGTGCCCGCGCCCCTGCCGGATGTTCCGGTCGATGAACCATTCGGCCGCGTTGAAGTACTCGGTCTCCGAATGCGCCTGGGATTCCGTCATCGCGCGTCGCTCCTTCGTCCGCCCCCGACCGCCGCATCCGTAACAACGCGCGGCACGGAGGGCAAGCGCCTCGTGCGCGACGGGCCTCGTCGCCGCCGCTTGACCGTGGGGACGCCGTGCCCCAATCTGGGCCGATGGACGGGCGAGCCGACAGCATCCGACCGTCGGCGCGGCCGGGGGACCGCCCGTGAAGCGCGTCCGCTGCCCGCAGTGCGGCGCCGACCTGACGCCTCCCGCCCCCGGGAAGACCGCGGTCGAGACCTGCGCGTACTGCCGGACGGTCGTGGTGCACGGCGCCACGCTCCGCACCCTGGGCCGGGCCGTCGGCGCGGAGGCGCCGCGGCTGACCCCCGAGGCGTGGACCACGGCGCTGACCTGCCAGCTCTGTGGCGCGCCGTTGCCCGACGCCGCGACCCGCGCGGAGCCGCGCCGGGTCCGCTGCGCGTACTGCGGGCACCGGGCCCGCCTGGCCCCCGGCATCCTGGCCGTGCTGCGCGTCGCGGCCACGCGGCCCCGCGCGCTTCCGCCGCGGCTGCGACGGGGCGTGCTGTTCTGGACGGCGGTCTGGGTGCTCGGGCTCTTCGTCGTCACCCCTCTGACGGTCTGGCGGAACGAACGCAGGGAGCACTGCGTCGTCGAGATGGAGACCGGCCCGCAGCCGGTCTCCGCCCGGCGGTCGTTCGAGGTCCCCTCGTATCCGCAGTCGTTCGGATCCGGCACGGTGCGGCTGCGCTACGAGCTGCTCGGGAAGGCCGACGAGCCGGTCTGCGTCGCGGTCCGCCTCCGCCGCGGGGACCGCGCGAGGCAGACTTCCCTCATCGTGCGTCCGGACGACAGCCACCGATGGGGCGCCCTCCCGAAGGTCGGCGCCGGAACCTACAAGGCGTCGGTCCAGGCGAGCTCCCGGGCGCCGGCGGCGGTGCGGGTACACCTGGAATCCTCCGGCGCTCTCTCCCTCGGCTGGATCATCGCCACGCTCAACGTGCTCCTCTGGCTGATGGGCCTCGACCTGTTCCGCTCGCGGTTCGGCCGACCCGCGGTCGTGCGGCACCGGGTCGCGCGGGCGCTGGTCCTGGCCTGGCTCGCCCTGCTGCTCGCCGTCGCCGCGTTCCGCTGGGACCCGCTGGCCGAGGAGGGCGCGCTCGACCCGCTCCGTCCGATGGACTGCGCCGCGCCCCCCGCGGCCGACCGGGCGACGAGCGGGCGGCGGAGGGGACCGCGACCGGACCTACGGGGGCGAGATGCCGCGCGCCTCGTGCACGAGCCGCCGCGCCTCGACCGCGTTCGCCGCCGACTGGGTCGAAACCACGTCGTACCCGCTCTCGAAGCACGACCGGATCGCCGCGACCGATAGAGGCGTCGCGCGGCACGAGGTTCACGGGGGGCCTTCCCGAACCCGAGTCTGCGTTGCCCTGGTCGACCATCGCGGAGGGGTCGGCGCCCAGCTTCAGGGCGGTCACTTGAGCATCACGACGGCCTCGCAGGCCCCGGTGCCCTCGGCGGCCGGCGCCACGGTCCCCTGCACCTCGAAGGTCATCTCGAGCGTCGTGTTCATCCGGGCCGGGCCCGGACCGCTGTTGCACTCGCACCGGATCCTGGTCGCTTCCGTCACGAGGTCCGACGCCCCCACCTGCCGATAGGGCAGCCGTTGCGCACAGGGGCAGGCGCAGTCGATCGTCCACGGTGTCGTCGTCGACTTGAAGGCCGGTTCCGCGAGGCCGTCCAGGCCCGCATCGGGCGGGACGGCGATGCTCCCCGTCTCCGGGTCGACCCACGGCGTGTCGGTGGGAGCCTCGCAGCGCAGAACCGGTCCTGCCGTCCCCCCGACCCCGGCGAGCGCCTCCTCCGGCCGCACGGACCCCGCACCCTCGCGCTCGCCCGCGGAATCGACCTAACATGCGGTCGTCGAGGCGCCCGCGGGCCGAAGGGGCGGGAGGATGCGACCATGCGCGAGGGGTGCAGCGGAACGCGATGGACGGCGTGGACCCTGATCGGCCTCGTCGCGGCCTGCTCGCCGGAGGACGGCGGGCCGGACGGGGACGCGACGCACGACGGCGAGGAGGACGACGGCGGGGCCGACGGCGACGCGACGCACGACGGCGAGGACGTCCTCGGCGACGAGACCGCTCCCGAGGCCGGCGACGTGCCGGAGGACGCCGGGCCGCCGCCGGCCGTCTACGTCCACCCCGAGGGAGACGACGCCGACCCGGGGACGTTCGAGCGGCCCGTGCGGACGTTCGACCGGGCCCTCGCGCTGTGGCGGCCCGGGCTCGAGATCCGGGCCTTCGGCGGCGTCTTCGAACAGCGCCTCGACGTCGCCCTGGCCGGAACCGCCGACCGGCCGCTGCGCGTCCTACCCGTGGCGGGCGAGGCCCCGGTGATCGATACCCGGACCGTCCCCGGGGGCCAGTCGGTGCGCCTCGAGGGCGCGTTCGTCGAGGTCGAGGGGTTCGAGGTGCGGAGCAGCGAGAACCAGTGCGTCGTCGCCTCCGGAAGCGACCTGGTCCTGCGAGGGCTGCACGTCCACGACTGCGTCTCGCACGGCGTCTTGATCGAGGGGACGCGCGTGCGGGCGGAAGGGCTGGTCATCCACGACACGGTGCTCGAGAACGAGGGCGGGTCGGGCGGCGGGTGGGGCTCGGCCCTGAAGGTCCAGGTGGGCGGCGACGGGGTCGAGCTGGTGCGCAACCGGGTGTTCCACAACTGGGGCGAGGGGATCGCGGTCACGCGGGGCAGCAACGTCGCGGTGCGCGAGAACCGCGTCTACGACAACTTCTCCGTCAACATCTACATCGACAACTCGTACGAGGTGACCGTGGAGGGCAACTTCACCTTCTGCACGGAGGGCAGCGGGTACGAGCGGGAGGGCCGTCGCGCCACGGCGATCTCCCTCGGCGAGGAGTTCTACGACGGATGGGGCGCACAGCTCCACGACGTCGTCGTGCGGAACAACATCGCCTGGTCCTGCGACCGCGGGTTCGGATACTGGGGCTCGGACGTGGGCGGGGATTTCCGGGACGTCGCGATCGTCCACAACACCTTCTGGGGCAGCGTGACGACCGCCCTCTCGATCGAGCACGGGGCGCTGCCGGCCCACGGGATCGCGATCGCGGGCAACCTCGTCGGACAGCCGGACGACCGACTGGCGTGGATCGATGACGCCGCGGGGTTCGAGCTGTCCGGCAACTTCTGGGCCGGGACGCCGCCCGCGACGGCGTCGGGCCCGGGGGACCGCAGCGGCGACCCGGGGTTCGCCGCGGAACCGGCGGCGACCGCCGCCTCCTTCCGCCTGGGCGAGAGCTCCGCCGCCCGCGACGGCGCCGAGGCGCGCACGGACGCGCCCGTGGACTTCGAAGGGACCGCCCGCAGCACCGTCGAGAGCCCGGCGGCCGACATGGGGGCGATGGAGTACAAGGACCCGTCCCTGCCGTGCGCCTTCGACGCGCTGTGGGAGTAGGCACGCGCCCGCGCCGATTCGGGCCCGCACGGTCAGCCGAAGGCCGGCGGCGGGGGCGCACCCGGGTGGTGGCCGCGCAGCCGCAACCGCCGCAGGACCTCCTCGACCAGCGCCGTGTAGTCGCTGCGCCCGCGCCCGGAAGGGCCCTCGAACTCGAAGATCGTCTGCTTGTGCGACGGGCTCGCCTTGTGCCGCGTGTCGATCCGCGCCGGCTGCGGGAACACCAGCTCACCGAACGTCCGCCGCAGAATCCCCTCGACCTCCGTCGTGATCGCCTCGCGCCGGTCGTACATCGTCAGCAGATAGCCCAGCACCTCGGCCCGCGCCCCGTACCGCCGCCGCACGTCCTCCAGCGTCCGGTGCAGGAGGCGCAGCCCGAGCATCGGCAGGTACTCGCACGAGACCGGCACGACCAGGTAGTCGGCGGCGACGAGCGCGTTGAGCGTGACGAGACCCAGGTAGGGCGCGGTGTCGATGACCACCGCTTCGGGCGCCCCCTCGCGCGCCGCCGCCACGCACCGCGCCAGGATCCGCTCCCGCCCGAACGACGTCGCCAGCTTCGCGTCGATCCCCGCCAGACTGTCCCCCGCCGGCACCAACGCCAGTCCCGGCAGGTGCGTGTCGAGGAGCACGCTGGTCAGCGGCAGCTCGCGCGCGAACATCGTCGCCGCGTCCCGCGACTCCCCCGCCCGCTCGTCCCACCGGAACGTCGCCGACGCCGACCCCTGCCCGTCCAGATCGAGCAGCGCCGTCCGCACGCCGGCAATCGCCAACCCCGCGGCCAGGTTCACCGCCGTCGTCGTCTTGCCCACGCCCCCCTTCTGGTTCGCCACCGCCAGCACCAGCGGACGACGAATAGCCGGACCGAAAGTCATGTCTCAGCTCCGTAGATGCGTGCTTCGACCCGGGTCGTTTTCCCTTGCATCGGATGGAGGCCTCCGGTTAGAAACTTGCAGCCCGGACCATGGGTGGTATAAGATAGCACATGTGGGATACGTGGAGTACCGGATGACCGGACCCGAACAGCAGAAGCGACGCGCGACCGTGGTAGGGGCTGCCCTGGTCCTGGTGTTGAGCCAGGCCGGATGCTCCGCGGCCCTGATGGGCAACTTCCTGATCGTCCTGCTCGCCCTGGCGATCTTCGTGGGCACGATCCGCCTGGGCGGCGGGGACGACGACGGGAAGCAGCCGCCGAAGCGCTAGTCGCGCCGTTCGCCGCGGCGCCTCCCCGGCGCCGGGTTCTCGACCGCCTGCCCGACGATCCTGTTCTGCCGACACGGCCGTCACGATGCGCTGACTCCCCCCGACGACGTCCGATCAGAAGTTGTGCACGACGCGAGCGGGACGTCCCTCTTCGATGCGAACCGCGGTGCAGTACTCGCGCTCGTCCTCGGTCTTGAGGCAGACACGATGGATGCCGAGCGACACGCTGTAGTTGACGAGCGGGGTCTTGCGGCCGGTGTCGCGACCGTCGATCGAGACCCACGACCAGGGGTTGGAGATGACGGACAGGGCGCCGCTTCCCCCTGGAGGTGGAGTGCTGGTGTCCCGCGGCGGGCGCGCGGTGTCGCGTGGCGGGCGTGCGGTGTCCCGCGGCGGACTGACGGCAGTGTCGCGTGGCGGGCGCGCGGTGTCCCGCGGCGGCGGAGGAGAAGCCTGGTCCTCGACGCTGGTCGTCCCCGCATCCGGCTCCCCCGGAGCTGCATCCGGTTCGGGGCCCGTATCGGGGCCCGTGTCGGGGCCCGTGTCGGGGCCCGCGTCGGGGCCCGCATCGGGGCCCGCGTCGGGGCCCGTATCGACACCCGCCTCCGCGTCGATCGGAGCGTCGACGACGTCCGTCGTTTCGGACGTGACCACCTCGGACGGCGCGTCGGACGGCGCGTCGGACGTGGTATCGGCGGCGCCGATTCCGGTGTCGGCGGTGCCGGTGTCGGCCAGAGCGAGGACGGGGACGGCGTCCGACGTGGACTTGGCGGGGCCCTTGTCGCGCAGGACGAGGTACCAGACCGTGAAGGCGGCGCCGGCCAGGACGAGCAGCAGGACCAGGATGACCAGCCAGGCGCGGCCGCCCTTCGGCGGAGCGGCCTCGTCGGAGACGCTCGCTCCGTCGAGCCGCATCGCGGGTCCGGTGGGGAGCGGGGGCGGCACGGCGGACTGGCCGGGCGGCAGGCTGCCCGAACCGGCGGCCATGCTGCGCACGATGCTGGCGAGCCGGTCGTCGAGGACGGCGGTGGGGGCCTCCTCGTCGTCGAAGTCGAGGTCCGATTCCGAGGGGCCGGCGAACGCCGAAGCGGCCCCGCGGACCGCGGGGAACTGCGGCTGGGTCGGGATCGCGACCACCTTGCCGTCGTCCTGGCCGGTTCCGGTCAGCGTCACGGCTCGTCCGGCGTACGGGACCTGCGGCGGGGGCACGGCCAGCACGACGGGGGCGCCCGAGAGGGAGACGACGCGCTGCGGACCCGTCGGTGCCACGGGTCTCGGCGGGCCGGCCGGCGCGACCGGCGGCCGGGGCGGTATCGAGGGTGGCCGCATCGTCGGCGGCGGGGGAGCGATCGCACGGGCGACGCGGCCCGGCGCCGAGGGCGTGGTCGGCGGCGGCTTGGACCCGCCCATCGCCGGCATGCCGATCAGTGTGCGCTTGGCCTGGGGTCGCCCGGGGGCGACGGCCGGACGCGTCGCCGCGGCCTGCGGTGCCGGCGGCCCGCGGGAGGTGTCGTCGGACGCGGTGGACTCCTCGCCCCGGGTCATCGCGGCCATCCGCGCCAGCAGGTCGTCGGAGAAGCCGGGGACCGTCGGCGACTCGTCCGGCGGCGACTCGAACTTCACCTTCGAGAATTCCTCGTTCTTGCGCCGCTCGTCCTCGATATCGCGGGCGAAGGTGCGGCGCATGAACTGGGACAGCGAGGTGGCGTTGAACAGCGGCGGCTTGGAGATGATGAAGCGCTGGAGCGCCTCCATCATGTCGCCGGTGCGCTCGTAGCGCCGGCTCGGCGACTTCTCCAGGGCCTTCATGATGATCGCGTCGAGCTCCGGGGTGCAGTCGGGGTTGATCGAGGACGGCACGGGGGGGATGAGCTTGCGGATGTTCTCGAGCGTGTTGAATTCGGTGTTGCCGGTGAACGGATGCCGGTTCGTCGCCAGCTCGTAGAGGCAGACGCCGACGGAGAAGACGTCGGACCGGTGGTCGACCGCCTCGCCCGAGACCTGTTCGGGCGACATGTAGTCGAACTTGCCCTGCAGCTGCTGGGAGCGCGTGTCCGGCCGCTTGTCGTCCTTCGGCGCCTTGGCGCGGGCGATGCCGAAGTCGATCAGCTTCACCGTGCCTTCGTGGCCGACGAGGATGTTGTGGGGGGAGACGTCGCGGTGGACGATGCGCAGCGGCTGCGCGCCCATCCCGACCTTGTGGTAGACGTAGTCGAGCCCCTCGCAGACGCGGGACACGATGTAGGCCGCCATGGTGAGCGGCATCGTCCGGCCGTGCTTGCGGAACAGCTGCAGGATCGTCTGCAGGCTCTTGCCGGAGATGTACTCCATCGTGATGAAGTACGCGCCTTCGATCTGGCCCAGGTCGAAGATCTGGCAAATGCTCGAATGGGACAAGGCCGAGAGGATCTTGGCCTCGTTGATGAACATCTCGATGAAGGCCTTGTCCGAGGCGACGTGCGGCAGGATCCGCTTGATCGCCATGATCTTCTCGAAACCCTCGACGCCGAAGGCCTTTGCCTTGAACACCTCGGCCATCCCGCCGGTGGCGATCCGCTCGAGCAGGATGTGCTTGCCGAAGCGTTGGTAGTCCATCGAGCTCTCGTTCCGCGGTCGCCGGAGTCGTCCGGACGATACGGAGGCCCGATTATAGGCCAATCGCGTTGCGCTTCGCAAACATCGGCGCTAGGATGCCGAAGATGGAAAGCCGGGATCTCGAGTTCTTTCGGAAACTGCCGAAGACCGACCTCCATGTCCACCTCGACGGGTCACTCCGACTGGCCACGATCCTCGACTTGGCCGCCCGGCAAGGCGTGCGGCTGCCGTCGGACACGCCCGAGGGGCTGCGCGAGGCGATGCACATCGGCCAGATCTGCGACTCGCTCGTGTCGTACCTCAGCGCCTTCGAGATCACCCTGGCGGTGCTGCAGACCGAGGAGGCGTTGTACCGCGCGGCCTACGAGCTGGCGCAGGACGCCGCCGCCGAGAACGTCCGCTACATGGAGGTCCGCTACTCGCCGATCCTGCACACGCGCCGCGGCCTGCGGTTGACGGCGGTGATCGAGGCGGTGACGCAGGCGCTGCGACAGGCCCAGAAGGATTTCGGCATCGATTCCGGCGTGATCATCTGCGGGATCCGCTCGATCTCCCCCGCCAGCTCGCTCGAGATGGCCCAGCTCGCGGTTGCCTACAAGAACCACGGCGTGGTCGGTTTCGACCTCGCCGGCGCCGAGTTCAACTACCCGGCCAAGGCGCACAAGGACGCGTTCCAGCTGATCCTCAAGAACAACATCAACTGCACCGCGCACGCCGGCGAGGCCTACGGGCCGGAAAGCGTGGCGCAGGCGATCCACTACCTCGGCGCCCACCGCATCGGCCACGGCGTCCGGCTGCGCGAGGACGGCGACCTGCTCAACTACGTCAACGACCACCGCATCCCGCTCGAGGTCTGCCCGTCGTCCAACGTCCAGACCGGCGCCGTCCCTTCGATCGACCAGCACCCGATCCGATTCCTCTACAACTTCGGCGTTCGCGTCACCGTCAACACCGACAACCGGTTGATCACCGACACCACGGTCTCGCAGGAGCTGTGGCTGATCCACAAGCAGCTCGGCTTCGCGCTCGACGAGCTGCGGCAGATCGTGATCTGGGGATTCAAGAGCGCCTTCCTGCCGTTCCACGTCAAGCAGCGCACCCTGCGAGCGATCGGCGAGGAGTTGGACCGCCTGATCCAGGGCCGCACCTCCGACGAACGACCGCCGCTCGAGGACGACGGGGACGACCCGCACGGGCCGGCCCGCGCCCGCGCGGCGTCGTAGCGTCCGGCCGCGCCCGGCCGCGCGGGGGAGACGATGCGCACCCGCTCCACTCGACCCGCTCGTCCACACCGCCGCCACCCGCCGGTACCGCTCGTGCTGCTCGTGCTGCTGGGCACCTGCCGGCCGCCGGACCTCACCGCCTCCGGCGGCTGCATCCCGTGGACGGAGGGCTCGACGTCGCGCCGGGCGTCGGTGTCGGACGTCGGGCCGCCCGACGTCGTCGCCGGCGCGGAGGACGTGCCGGCCGGGCCGCCCGACGCCGGGCCGCCGCGGGTCGCCGAGCTGCCGCCGCTTCGCGTGCACCTGGCCCTGCGGCCCGGTGCCGCCGGCGCCCAGGCGGATGCGGTGCCCCGCGACGACGTGTTCTTCTCACAGCTCGCCGCGGCGCTGGCCGCGCGACCGCTGTTCGAACCGGACCCCGACCTGGAACGGGTGGCCGAGGCGGCCGTCCGGGCGGCCGCCCGACGCCGAAGCGACGACGGCGAGACGTCGGGAAGCTCGACGGGACTCGAGCCGTTCCTCGTGGTGACCGTCGGTCTGCTGCGGCCGGCCGCCGGTGCGGCGGTGACCGAACCGACCTACGTGGTGGGGCTGACGCTGGCCGCCCGCCGAACCCTCGAGCGGCGGGCGCTGGACGCCCCGCCCGCCGTCCAGTGGCAGCTCGACCTGCCCGCCCGCGCCGTCCGCTCGGCCCGTCTGGTCGGCACCGTGGCGCAGGCGATCGAGGCCCGGGCGCAGGTCGAGCTGGACCGCGAGGTCGGCGCGGCGCGCGAGCTGCTCGACGACCCGCTGCTGGCGGAACGGTCGGTCGCCGCCGAATCGCAGTTCTTCGTTCTCGGCCGCTTGTTCTATCCGGACCTCGTGGAGGCCCTCGACGCCGAGCGTCCGGAGCAGCGGGCGACGGCCGGTCGCGCGCTGGCCCGCGCCGCGGACCCGGACCTGCTGGACGCCTATCGCTGGATGCTGACGGCCGAGGATCCCGAGCTGCGGCTGGCCGGCCTGGACGGACTGTGGCGGCTGGCCGCGGGCCGCACGCCGGTGCTCGGCGAGACCGACGAGGGGATTCCGGCGCCGGACCGGGCGTGGATCGTCGCCCCGGGCGAGACGGCCTGCCGATTCGGCTCCACGGCCGAGGCCGACCCGTCGTCGGTGACGACGCGCCGGGCCGCGCTCGAGGACCAGGCGGAGGAGCTGCGGCGCTGTCTGACCGACGCCGAACCGCACGTGGCCCGCGCCGGCCTGGTGCTGCTGGCGGAGGCCGGGGACGCCGAGACGGCCCGCCACGTACGGGCCGCCCTGCGCCGACTCGACGACCCGGACGGCGAGAACCTGCTCTGGCTGGCCCTCGGACGCCTCGGAGACCGCGGCGCGCTGCCGCGATTGCGCAGCCTGGCCGGCGGCGACGACCCCCTGGCGACCGTCGCGGCGCTGAGCGTCGCACGGCTCGGGGACCGGAGCGCCGACCCGCGCCTGCGGACCTTGCTGGTCGACGACGACCCGCGCGTGCGCTGCGCGGCGGCCGAGGCGCTGGCCGGTGCGCGCGACCCCGCGGTGGCTTCCGAGCTCGTCCCGCTGCTGGCCGCCGACCAGCCGACGCCGGTCGTCCGGGCGGCGCAGGCGGCGCTGCTGCGGATGGGCGAGACGGCGGTCCCCGCGCTCGCCGCGGCGCTCGACGGGGCCGAGCCGAGCGTGGCCTGGGCTGCCGCGGAGACCCTCGGCGACATCGGCTCCCCCGCGGCCGTCGCCCCGCTCACCGCCAGGCTGGCCGGGCTGGACGCCGTGTTGCGCGACTACATCGTCGAGGCGCTGGGGCGCATCGGCGAGCTGCGCGCCCTCCCGGCGCTCGTCGCCGCCTTCGGCGGCACGCCCGCCTACCGCAACGAGGCGCCGATCCTGCGCGCGATCGTGTCCTTCGGCCGCCAGGCCGTCCCGGCCCTGGTCGATGGCCTCGGAAGCACCGACCGCGCCGTTCGCGCCGGGGCGCTCGAGGCGTTGGTACGATTGGGCGACACGGACCACACCGACGAGGTGCGGGCGCTGCTGGACGACGACGACGCGGACGTGCGTCGGCGCGCCGCCCGCTACTTCGCCACGGCCAGGAGCCCGCAGGCCGTGGATTCCCTGGCCGCGCGGCTCGAGGATCCCGACGAGACGGTCGCCGCGGCCGCGGCGGAAACGCTCGGCGCCTACGACGACGCCCGGGCCCGCAGCGCCCTGGCGGACGCCGTCGCGGATTCCCGCGGCACCGTGGCGGCCGCGGCCGCCCGCAGCCTGGCGACGCTCGGGGATGTTGCGTCGGTCCGCGCCATCCTCGAGGCGGGCGCCCGCCTGTCGGCCTACGACCGCGGTCGCGTCGTCGAGGCGCTGGCGGCATTCGGCCGCCCGGCGCTCGCGCCGTCCGTCGAGGCGCTGGCGTCCGACCGCCTGCGCCCCGTCGCCCTCGAGGTGCTCGACGGGCTCGACCTGCCGGTGACGGCGGAGACGCTCGGCCGCTATCGCAAGGACGGGCGTCCCGCGGTCCGCGAGCTCGTCACCCGGCTGCTCGGCCGCAGCGAGGACCCGGCGGCGATCGAGCCACTACGCGAGCTGCTGGGGGACGAGTCGCCGGCGGTGCGCGAGGCGGCGGTCGGCGCCGTCACGCAGCTCGGCGGTCCGGAAGCCGCCGGCCTGCTGCGCCGCGCGCTCGACGACGAGCAGGACGAGTGGGTCGCGCGCGCGATCCGCCGCGCCCTGCTCCACCTCGGCTCCGTCCCGTAGGTCCGCCGCCGATCCGCCGCCACCCCGCCGCTGGACCCGTGCGATCCCGCAACGTTGGCGCTGGCACGGCGCCCGCCACGCCCGAAGCGTGTCGCTGCTCCTGCCGCTGGCCGCCGCCGCCCTCCTCGCCCGTTGGCTCGTGCCGGCGGAGGCGCCGGCGGAGTTGCTGCTCGGCGCGGCGCTCCTGGCGCTGGCGGCGGCCCGTCTGGCGCCGCACCGCCCACTGCTGCTGGTGCTGACGCTGTCGATGGCGGTCGGCGCGGCGGCCGCGGCGGCCGGCCGACTCGACGCACCGAGCCTCGCGCCGCTCTCCGCTCCGGCCGGCGCCCCGGCCGTGGGCCGCGTCCGCTGGGTGTCCGTGGTGCCGGAAGGACGGCGCGTGCGGCTCGAGCCGCCCGGCGACGGCGTGCCGCCGTGGGCCCTGCCGCTGTCCGCCCCGGTGCGCCTGCTCGTGCCGTCCGGCGGCGACTCGCGGCCCGGCGACCTGCTGCTGGTGCCCGCTCGCGCGGCCGCCGCCGCGGCGCTCGGGCCGCCGCCCGGGCGCGAGGGCTTCGCGCCGTCGGTGCGAATCGCGGCGAACGGCGCGGCGCGGGTCGCCCGGCCGCCGTCGGCCGGCGCCTGGGCGGTCGCGGCCCGGGAGCATGTCTCCCGGGCGCTGGTCCGGCGGGCGGCCGCCGCGGCGCCCGTGGCCTGCTCGCTGGTTCTCGGCGAGGACTGGCGGCTGCCCGTCGCGGAGCGCCGGGTGTTGCGGGACCTCGGCGTCTCGCACCTGCTGGCGATCTCCGGGTTCAACCTGGCGCTGGTGGCCTGGTTGCTCGGCCGGGCCCTCCTGTCTCTCGGGGCCGCCTGCCCGCGACTCGCGGCCCGCCGGGACCTGCGCCGGCCGGTGGCCGCGCTGGTGCTGCCGGCGATCTGGGCCTACGCCGCGATCGTCGCCGGCCAGCCCTCGGTGGTCCGGGCCGCGCTGATGGCGACGGCGATGCTCGGCGCGATGCTCGTCTGCCGCCGCGCCCCCGCGCTCGACGCCCTGGCGGCGGCGGCTCTCGCCGTGTTGCTGGCGACGCCGGCCCTGGCCGGCGACCCGGGCTTCCAGCTCTCGCTGGCCGCGGTGGGCGGCCTGCTGCTCGCCGCCCGCTTCGGCCTTGGGGCCGGCGGACGGGACGTCCACCCGGCGGACGAGCCGTTCCGACGGCGAACGTCCGGCGGCGATGGTCCGGCGACCTGGTGGAACCGCGTCGCGTTCCTGGTTGGACGCTGGTCCGGCCTGGCACTCCTGGCCACCACCTTCGCGGCGTTGGCCACGGCACCGATTGGCGCCTGGCACTTCGGCACCGTGTCGCTCGCCGCCCCGCTGGCCAACCTGCTGGCGATCCCGTTGTTCACGTTCGTGGTCTACCCGCTGGCGGTACTGGCGACGCTGCTGGCGGTCGGACCGGTACCCGACGCGGTGGCGGCCGCCGCGGGCGCGCTGTCCCGCCTGGCGTGGGAGGCGTTCGTCGGCTTGTGCGAGCGGCTGTCGCGGTTCCTGCCCGGGAGCATCGAGGTGGGTCCGGACGGCGCGTTCGGCTGCGCCGTGGTGGCGGCGGCGCTGGGCCTGCTGCTCCTGCGGCACGCGGCGCCCCGGAAGCCGGCCCTGGCGCTGCTGCTGCTCGTCGCCGTCGGCCGCGGCGACCCCGCCGCCGGGGCGCGCGGCACGGCCGGGCCGCCGCCGCCGGCGCCGGGAGCCGTGGTCGTGACGTTCCTCGACGTCGGCGACGCCGACGCGATCCTGCTGCGGCGGGCCGACGGCCGGGCGGCGCTGGTCGACGGCGGCCTGTCCCGCGGCACCTACGACGCGGACGCCCGGAACGGACTGCCGCAACAACTGCGGACGCTGGGCGTGCACGAGCTGGACCTGGCGGTGGTGACGCACGCGCACCCCGACCATTTCGCCGGGCTGGCCGCGGCGGTCGCCCGCGGCCTGCGCGTGCGCGAGCTGTGGCTCGAGCCGCAGGGCGAGGTCGAGCAGCCGGACTCCGCCTACGCCCGGTTCGTCCGCGAGCTCGAGCGGCGCGGGACGCGCGTCCGGCGCACCCCCACGCTCTGCGGCAAGCACCGGTGGGGTCCCGCGACGCTGCAGGTGCTCGCCCCCTGCGGCCCGCGCGGCTACGACCCCGGGCTCGACGAGAACGACAACTCGCTCGTGGTCCGGCTCTCCGTCGGCTGCGCGGACCTGCTGCTCACCGGCGACGCCGGACTCGCGGCGGAAGAGGAGCTGCTCGCCGAAAACGCGCCGCTCGAGGCCGAGGTGCTCAAGGTCGGCCACCACGGCAGCCGGACGGCGAGCGGCGAGGCGTTCCTGGCGCTCGTGCGCCCGCTGTGGTCGGTGGTCTCGGCCGCCTCGCACCGCCCGGGCCTGCCGGGACCGCCGCACGCGTCGGTGCTGCAGCGGTTGCGCTCGGCCGGGTCGGAGCCGTGGTGGACCGGTCGCGACGGCGCGCTCACCGTGCACCTGTCGCCCGACGGCCTGCGTGCCTGGGACGCCGTGGGCCGGCCGCGGTGGGAGCTGCCGGCGCGCTGCGGACCGTGACCGGACTACAGCGCGACGCCGAGCGCCCGCAGGTCCCGCTCGGCCTGCGCCGCCCAGCCCCGGTTGGCCCGCGGACTGGCGGGGCTCGGGTGCAGCATCGTGCCCACGACCACCCCGGTGTCGCCCAGCGCCTGCCGCGCCCGCTCGGCGGCGAACGCGCCGACCCCGACCACGATGCGCGGCTGCAGCACCGCCACGACGGCGCGCAGCGCCCGGTCGCACGGCGCGGAGAGCGCCGCGCGCTCGGCGCCCGGCAGCTTGTCCGGCGTGAGATTCCGGCCGCCCTCGTCGAGAAACGCCAGCGGGCACCAGTTGGCGACGAAGAACTCCTGGAAGAACCGGTCCGGCGTGCCGAACCGGTCGCGGGCCCAGCCCCATAGCCGCGCGCCGCTCACTTCCCGCCGCGGGCTGTGGAGCCCGAGCACCGGGCGCTTCGGGTGCTCGCGCGGCGGCCGTCCGACCGTCCCCTCGAGCCGCAGCCAATCGCGGACCATCGCCGGGTCGCCGAACGGAACGCCGGTCTGGGCCATGCCGAACGGCCCCGGGTTCAT
>JAFGHH010000418.1 GCA_016930215.1 Deltaproteobacteria bacterium | reverse complement strand
TGTGCCTCCAGGGCGAGGCGCCGGACGCCGACGCCGACGCCGAGACCGACGACGCCGGGACCGACGACGACGACACCGGCTGCGGCCCCGGAGAGCTGCTGTGCGGCACAACGTGCGTCGATCCGGCGCTCGACCCCGACCACTGCGGAGGCTGCGGAGTGCCCTGCCGGCCCGCCCACGGCACCGGGACCTGTTCGGAGGGCGCGTGCCGGGTGGCCTGCGACCCGGGCTGGGTCGACGCCAACGGGAACCCGTACGACGGCTGCGAGCACGCCTGCGTCGCTTCCGACACCCGGGAACAGCCGGGCACGACGTGCGACAACGACACCGACGACGACTGCGACGGCCGCACCGACGCCCAGGACGGCGACTGCGCCGAGTGCATCCCGGAGCTCTGCAACGACCTCGACGACGACTGCGACGGCCTCACCGACGAGGACTTCGATCTCGACTTCGATTCCCTCAACTGCGGCGCGTGCGGAACCCCCTGCCCGCCCCGCCTTCACGCCGTCGCCGCCTGCATCCTCGCCGCCTGCGACCTCGCCTGCGAGGCGGGCTGGTCCGACCTCGACGGCGACCTCGACAACGGCTGCGAAGCGACCTGCGTGCCGAGCCCGACTCCGGACGAGTCGGCCTGCACGGGCGTCGATGACGACTGCGACGGGGCGACGGACGAGGACTGGAGCCCGACCGAGAGCTGCGGGACCGGCGCCTGCCTGCGCATCGCGGCCTGCCACCGCGGCGAGGTCACGTGCCGCGCCGGCACGGCCCCGGCGACCATCGACCGCTCCTGCGACGGCGTCGATGACGACTGCGACGACGCCACCGACGAGGACTTCGACACGTCGGCGACCTGCGACGGCCCGGACACCGACGCCTGCCCGGAAGGCCACGCGGTCTGCGAGGCGGGCGGGACGACGTCGTGCAGCGACGACACGCCCGACGACGTCGAGCAGTGCAACGGCCTCGACGACGACTGCGACGGCTTGACCGACGAGGACTGCGACACCTGCCCCGCAACCGGCTGGCAGACCGAGCCGGTCGTCGCTCCCGGCGACCAGGGCACCTACGGCGCGCTCGCGGTCGATGCCTCGGGCGGCGTCCATGCCAGCGTCTACGACACCACCAACGGCGACCTGCTCTACGCCCGCCACGCGCCCGACGGCTGGTGGGCGCCGTCGGTCGTCGATAGCAGCGGCAGCGCCATGGTCGGCCAGCACACCGCCACCGCCGTCGACGCGTTCGGCGCGGTGCACGTGGTGTACTATGACGCCACCGGCCGCCAGCTGCGCCATGCCTGGCGCGTGCCGGGGCTCGCCTGGGAGCTGGAGACCGTAGACGCCTCGGCCAACGTCGGGCAGTACGCCTCGATCGCCATCGATGCCGACCGGGGCCTGCACGTGACCTACCACGACGTGACCAACACGGCCCTCAAGTACGCCTACAAGGCCCACGGGACGAGCTCGTGGAGCGTCTACACCATCGAGGGCGCGAGCAACGTCGGGCGCTACACCTCGGTGGCGGTCGACCCGAGCGGCGGCGTGCACGTCGCCTACCAGGACTTCACCGCCTCGAACCTCGACCTGCGCTACGCCTACAAGCCGAACGGCGGCACCTGGATGACGGCGGCGGTCGACACCGCGGGCGACGTCGGCTCGTACGCGTCCATCGCCCTGGACACGACCGGTGTTCCGCACCTCGCCTATCATCTCGTCACCACCGGCGACTTGCGCCACGCGTGGCTGACACCCTCCGGCACCTGGGACACGGAGACGGTCGATGCCATCGGCACGGTCGGCCAGTACACCTCGATCGACCTCGATCGGACCGGCGGCGTCTACATCGCCTACCACGACGCCACCGACCTCAACCTGAAGGTGGCCGAGCGGCCGGCGGCCGGCGCGTGGGTCACCACCACCGTCGACGCCCGGGACAACGTCGGCCGGAACGCCGCGCTGCGCGTCGACGCCACGGGCGGCGTGCACGTCGCCTACCGCGACCTCACGCGCGCCGATCTCAAGTACGCCTACCACCCCGCAGGCGGCACCTGGACCACCGTCCCCGTCGATACGGCCGGGGACCTCGGCCAGTACGCTTCGCTCGCCGTCGACCCGCTGGGCGGCGTGCACGTCGCCCACTACGACGCGACCAATGGCGACCTGCGCGTCGTCTGTCGCGCGCCCGGAGGCCTGTGGGTCGTCGAACCCGTCGACACCACGAACAACGTCGGACAGTACTCGGCGATCGCACTGGACGGTGACACCGTCCACATCGTCTACCGCGACGCCACCACCGCCGCCCTCAAGCACGCGATGCAACCGGCCGCCGGACCGTGGACCGTCGTCGAGGTCGACCGCTCCGCGAACGTCGGAACCTGGGCGTCACTCGCCGTCGACGCCTCGGGAGGCGCCCACGCCGCCTACTTCGACTCCTCGAACACGGCCCTGCGCTACGCCTGCCGCCCTGCGGGCGGCACGTGGACGGTCGAACAGGTGGAGAACGCGGCCGACGTCGGACGCTACTCGGCAATCGGCGTGGACGGCGACACGACCGTTCATGTCGTCTACTACGACAACACCAACGACGACCTGAAGTACGCCACCCGCGCGGTCGGCGGCGCCTGGGCGATCTCCACCATCGATGCGCTCGACGCCGTCGGAGAGTACGCCTCGCTGGCCGTGGATCCCGCCGGAGTCGTCCACGTCACCTACTACGACGCCAGCCACCGCACCCTGAAGTACGGCTGGCGCGAGACGTCCGGTCTGTGGAGGACCGTCACCGCCGATGCCACGACCGGACGCGGCCAGTACGCCTCGATCGCAGCCTCCGCGACCGGACAGGTCCACATCGCCTACTACGACCTCTCGGGCGCCACACCGCGACGGGACCTGCGCTATGCCGTCCGCGTCGACCCCACCAGCACCTGGGGCATGGAGAATGTCGACTGGCTCGAGGACGTCGGCGCCTACACCGGCATCGGCGTCGATGCCGCCGGGACCGTCCACATCGTCTACCGCGATTCCACCAACCTCGACTTCCGCCACGCCTGGCGCAGGCCGTGACGCACGACCGCGCGCTCCGCCCGCCACTTGTCCCTCGCCAGCGCCTCGTCCGCGTCGTGGCGAACCCGTCCGCTTGAGAATCGTCGTCCTTGCGGTGTGCCGTGCCATCGACACGCCGTCGTCCACCAAACCTCCGCGCAGGGTCGGACCGGGCCGGTCTCGCGACCTCCTCCGTCCCCGTCGCGTGCATGCCGTCAATCGCGGCCGTCTCCGGTTCGTCCGTCGCGCTGCCGACAGATCGGGACCCCGACCTGTCGAGGGCCACGATCGGGGTACGCGGGCCGACGCGACGCGACGCCGCGTCCCGCCAGACGTAGCGGTGGTGAAGTCCACCGCCGCGCGGGAGCGAGACGACCTTCGCGGTGGGCGCGGGTTGCCCCGAGCACCACCGGATGCTACCGTTCCGACCGTGGAGACCGGATGGGCGGCTGGCCCGCCGGAAACCAAACCGGCGTCGGATTCTACGCTCCTGGCAGGGAGAGGCGTGCGCGGCCTCGACGATGTCCGTACGCCATGTCGGAACGTCGGTGGGAGGCTGCGATGACACGAGGCGGATCCGTCCTGACTGGAGGCTTGGCACTCGTCCTCGCATTCGTTGGTTGCGACGAGACTCGTGACGCCGCGTGCGCTCCCGGCGACTTCCTGTATGACGACCTGATGTGCCTGAGGCTGCCCGTGGACGCAGGTCCTCCGCCGTGCGAACAACAAGGGGACCTGACGATGTACATCCGTTGCAGCAGCAACGAAGACTGCTGCGAGTCCGCGCGTCCATACTGCTCCGTGCTCGGGCTGTTCAACGGGGGTGACTGGAACTGCAACGGGACCGTTCGGGTCTGCCGGGACGAACGCGCCGACGACTGCACGCGGTAGCGCAGCCCTCGCCTGTCCATGCCGGAATCCCCGTTCGTCCGTCATGGACCGCGTCATCGTCGCGCGTCTCCCGCCGTCGGGTGGCGCGACGCTTGCCGTGTGGCAGAGCCCAGGTTCGGTTGCCCTCCAGCGGCAGGGTGAGGGTACCGCGGGGGGGACAGCGATGAGCTGCGGGAGCGGCCAAGGCCTCTCCCTGCCAGAGACTCCGTCCGTGCGTCATGAAGAGCGTCATGGTCAGGTCCGACGTCGAGTCGATGAGCACCGCGACCTCGAGCTCGTCGTCGGCAAGCGCGTCCCGGACGATGCCGAACATGGGCGGGTTCCCTGCCACGGAGGCCGGCGGAAAGCCCTACGATTCTGCGGTGGACGGGGTTTGTGGCAGGCGCAACTGCCAGCAGCTCCTGACCTCGGGCTCGCCGGCGGAGGTCGCACGCGTGCTGCACGACCTGCTCCGGCTGCGGTCGCGGAAGGAGTTGTCCTTCGGGCGGCAGGAACTCCTCGACGCGCCGCGCCGGTGCTGGTCCGCGAGGTCGCGCTGGCCCTCGGGGACACGGAAGCCGCCGTCGAGCGCCGGTTCGAGAAGGCCTCGAGCGCGGGCGCCTGACCGTCCGCTTCGTCCAGGCAGGCCCCCGACTGGGGACGCTCGCACGGACGCACGACCCGACGATCGCGCCCGCCGCGCACGGTGTTCCGGCCGACAACGGGTCACTCCAGCGGTACGAAGCCGACGTCGGCCGGGGTTTCGTTGTCGCCGACCGTGCCGGACCGGCCAAGGCCGAGCTGGCCCCAGTTGTTGGGGCCCCAGCACTTCAAGCCTCCGTCGGCCGTGCCGCACCAGTGCTCGCCGTCGCCCTCCGTGAGGTCGAGCAGCTCGACGCCGACGTTCACCGGCCCCAGCGTGGCAGGGGTCTCGTCGTCGCCGAGCATCTCGGTGTCTGCGTACCCGTTGGCGCCGAGGTCCCCCAGGCCCCAGCACTTGATCGTGCCGTCGTCGAGCTTGGCGCAGGTGTTGTGCGCGGCCGCCCAGACCGCCGTCGCGGTGCCGCCGAGGTCCACGCGGCCGGCGGCGGCCGGGACCTCGTCGTCGCCGACGTGGGCCGTGCCGGCGTACCCCAGGGCGCCCCAGACCCCGATGCCCCAAC
>JAFGHH010000417.1 GCA_016930215.1 Deltaproteobacteria bacterium | reverse complement strand
TCCTACATGCCTACACATGTCGTGTCGAAATCCACCTTTCCATAGCCATCACGGCCCGTTGAGTGTTGTTGTGTGGCGGAACTTCGGCCTAGACTCCCGCCAACACGCGGACCGACTCCAGCAGCCGTCCGCAGGTCATCCCGTCCGACTCCGGCACCACCGCGTCGCGGTCCCGCGCCGCCAGCAGCTCGAGCGCCACGGCGAGGTGGCGCTGCGCCTGCTTCCGCTTGCCGAGCCGCCGGTAGAGGCCGCCCAGCCCGTGGTGGGCGAGAACGAAGTCCTGGTCGAGGTACAGGACCCGGCCCAGCGCGACGACCGCTTCCTCGAGCCGGCCCAGCTCGTGGCAGATCGTCGCGTGGAGGAAGTGCGCCGTCGGGTCGGTGCGATCGGCCGCCAGCGCCCCGGTGCAGGCCGCCAGCGCCTCCTCGAGCCGCCCTTGGTCGGCCAGCGCCCGGGCCAGGACCAGCGGAGATGCGGCCGACTCCCCGGCCACCGCCTCCGGCGCGCCCGGCTCCTCGACCGCCGGCACCGGCACGGACGCGACCATCGGTGCGGCCGACGCAAGCGGATCCACCGCCACGGGCAGCTCCACCATCCCGGCCGCCATGGCGCCCGGCAACCCGCCCGCGCCGGGCGGCAGCGGGACCGACACCAGGCGCGCAGCGACCCTCCCCGCCTCGGACGTCCTGCGGTAGAAGCAGACGTCGCCGACATGCTCCGCGACGAACATCGGGAACAGCGACGTGCCGGCCTCCGCCGGATTGACCAGCAGGCAGCCGCCGTCGACCAGGCAACGATGCAGCGACGCCGCCACCCGCCGCTGGTGCTCCGGCGTGAAGTACATCAGGACGTTGCGGCAGAAAACGACGTCCATCCCGTTCGTGCCGTTGTGCAACGACGGGTACGCGTCCTCCGCCAGGTTGAGATAGCCGAACCGGACCAGGCTCCTGACCGCCGAATCGATCGAGACCGTCTTCCCGCCCGCCGGAGAGAAGAACCGCTCGCGAAGCCAGGCCGGAGCGCCGCGGAACGACCACTCGGAGTAGACACCCGCCTCCGCCTTCGCCAGGAACTTCGGGTTGATGTCGGTAGCCAGGATCGACACATTCCACGACCGGAGGTCCGGCAGCACGCGCAGGCAGGTGATCGCCAGGGAGTAGGCCTCCTCCCCGGTGCAGCACCCGGCACTCCACAGGCGCAGGGTCCGACCCGCCTCCGCACGGCGGGCCACCAGCGGCAGCAGGATCTGCCGCTCGAGCGCCTCGAAGCTCGCCGGGTCCCGGAAGAAGCATGTCTCGCCCACCGTCAGGTGACTCGCAAGCGTCTCGAGCTGCCGGACGGTCAGCTCGCAGGTCGCCAACCGGCGTGCACAGGCATCCGGCTCCTCGAAGCCCAGCTCCCGGCACGCGTTCGCCAGGCCGCGGGCCAGGTCGGGCCATCGCTCCTCCGGGAAGTGCAGTCCGAGCCGCTCGGCGACGAAACCGCTCACCGCGTCCAGCAGCGCCCTGTCCAGCCCCGCCCCCATCGCCTAT
The DNA here is from genome assembly GCA_016930215.1 of Deltaproteobacteria bacterium. Lineage (GTDB taxonomy): Bacteria > Myxococcota_A > Polyangia > DRWM01 > JAAZOP01 > JAAZOP01. Next base: position 8,321 of record JAFGHH010000417.1, on the reverse strand, counting down.
CGCACCCCGCCCGCAGGCTCCTCACCGCCGCCGCCGACCCCACCGTTCCGCTCCGCGGCGGCGCGCAGCACCCGATCGATCGCCGCCTCCTCCTCCAGCGACAGCAGCCGCTCGAGGTCGTGGATCAGCACCAGCCCATCCGGCAGCTTCACCGCCCCTTCGACCAGTTCCAGGCCGGGCAGAATGTGACGCGCCGGCACCGACTCCTCCTCCGGGACTTCCAGCACCCCGCGCGCCTCGTCCACCAGCAGCGCGACCGTCCGACGGCCGGTGTGCGCCACGACGAGCTGATCGGAAAGCCGGACCCCGCGCGACGGATGGCCGAACCGCCGGCGCAGGTCGATCACCGGGACGATCGTTCCGCCGAGATCGACGACTCCGAGCACGATCGGCGGAGCCTCCGGCAGCGGGGTGATCGCAACCACGCGCAATACGCGCCGAACGCTCGGCAGCGCGAGCCCGTAGCGCCCGTCGTCCAGCGCGAAGACCACCAGCGCCTGCGTGTCCGCAGCGCTGCTACCGGGAGCGTCTGCGTCCCGAGCCGCCGAGTCGGTCGCGCCCGCGGACGATCCATCCGGTTCCCCGCCGGTCTCCGAATCGATCACGTACCGCCTCCCCAGCGCAGTCGCCAACAACCCCTACCGGGACCGCCTGCTCAAGCCTCACCCGATGCTCGCATAGGATGGTCTCACCGGATCGCGATGTCAATCACTGTCCAGGGGTCATCACTGTCCAGGGGTCTCCTGGGATTCGGAGTACGCAGGTCGCCGCAAGCCCGCCGACTCCCCGGGCGCGCGCGGCGGGCGAGCCGAGCGGGGACAGCATCGGGCGACGTGGCGTGGTTGCGCGCCCGGGTTGCGTTGGAGGCGCACCGCCCGTTGCTGGTGCGGGCGTGGTGACGGAGCGCCGGGCGCAGCCTCGAGGGTGACGCCGTTGAAATCGGGTGGGGAGATCCTCCGATCTACGCGAAGCGGGCGGACCTCACGAAGTGCCCGCTTGAGAGTTCGGCAGCACTGCGCCGTGGCGGCCAAGGACGGTCTGGGGAGTCTCGGCGAGAATCGCCCGTTCGCGAACGACCAGTCCGCACAGCAGGGCGAACTCGTAGTTGGGGAAGATGCCGAAGTGCGCGCCGAGGAACACGATCACCTTGTCGCGGTTGCTGGGCTTCAGCTCGCGCCGGTAGCGCGTGATGCCGGTCTCGTGTCCACGACGTTCCGCCTCGTCGCTCTCCGCCTGGTGCAGGCGGAAGCCCACGACCAGCGCCATGCACAGGAAGACGAAGGGGCCTTCGACGACGACCCTTCGGGCTTCCACTAGTCGCAGGGCAACTCGGAGATCCCGACCACCGTCGTCGTCCGCGTCTCTCGCTTCGCCTTCGCGCCGGTCCCGACCGTCACCTTCTCGTGCCGTTCGCGGTGAACGCAACCCTCCAGCGTGCGCCCTCGGGCGGCCTCCCGCTCCGCCCGCCGCGAGATCTCCCGTGCGTCCTTCGTGACGTTCATGTCCGACTTCGCCGGGATGTAGACGTAGATCTGCCGGTCATCGATCGCCGAGAGCAGCTTGCCGTCCGGGAAACCGCGATCCAGGGCCACCGACCGGATGGTCGCAGACCCCTCGACGTTCCGCTGTGCCTGCTCCAACACCCCCAGCGCGTGCTTGTTGTCCGGCTCGTTGATGCCGTCGATGACGATGGCCAACGGCACCTTCGCCCCGGCCTCCCACACCACCCATACCTTCCAGCCGAAGACCGTCACCTCGACCTTCGTCGCATGACGATTCGCCCGCACGTCCGGCCGCTTCTCCCGCCGCACGTGCGGTACCTCCCGACCGTCGTCGGTCCGGTAGGTCGGCGTCGCCTCGTCGTCCGTGCAATCCAGCACCACGTCCAGTTTCTTGGCGAAGATGCCCTGCTTCGCCAGACAGCGGATGGCGCCGTTGAGCATCGCGGCCAGCTTCTGCGGACCGATGGTCACGATGTTGTCCGCCATCGTCTCGAAGGAGAACGGTCCGCGGATCTCCACCGGCGTCGTGCGCCGGTCCAGGCCCCGCGCCGAGCACCCTCCTTGCACCTGCACGGCGTTGAAGCCCAACACACCCATCGGCGCTTCGTCCGTCAGGAGCACGTCGTGCGTCGCCAGCATGCTTTCCACCCCGCCCACGCACCGCATCAGCGTGAACAAGGCGAACTTGATGAAGCGGCAGCTCTCCCCGGTACGCTGTGCGGGATCCAGTTGCTCCAGCAACGGCCACACCCCGATCTCTCGCAGGTGCGCGAAGAACTCGTCGAAGAACGCCGCCTCGTTCAGGTCGTACACGGAGTCGACGGATCGCGTCCGGTACAACTCCTCGGCCACCTTCCCGTCGTCCCGCGTCGCCGTGCCCCAGCCGGCCACTTCCGCCAGCCGCGCCCGCAACCCATCCCCGTCCCTCATCCCACCCGCCATGGACCAGGACCATGCAACCGCAACGGCCCACGACCAAGAAACCGGGGCCTACATCCTCCCACCGCCTGCACACCCTCGCACCGCTCGCCGTCGGCGGGCTTGCCGTCTCCGGCGGCTGCGCCTCGCCGCTGACATGGCGTCGGCCCCCCCGACGCCGCCAGGCAGGATGGCGCCGCGAGCCGTTCGATGCCGCCTCGCCGGCGGGGCCGGCGGGCTCGGCCCGCGCGGCGCGCGGGCCAGCGCCGCGTCGCTACCTCCACGGACGGCGCCATCGGGTCTACGGGTCGGGCGCCGGATCCCGCCTGAAGCCCGAAGTCTGGTAGCTGACGGCTACTCCGAATCCCAGACGCACGGCCGGCGGTTGACTTGAACACTTGGATCGCCGACCATGACCGTCGGTATGGTCGGAGGGTGGCCGTCGGCCCCCAACGGCGGGGCCGACATCGTCCCTGACTGCCGGTCCCTGGGGGCACCACGGATGAGCGAGCAGGCGAGCACACGGAACGACCCGCCGGAACCCGGGGGGGCGCTTCAGGAGCGGCCGACGAGTTCGACGTCCGAGGCCGAGCGCTTCCGCTCGTTCTACGACGCCTTGACCTCCGACCGTTGCTACCGCCCGGCCTTCGACCACGACCGGAGCTGCGGGATGATCCGCGAGGGGCGAGGCACGCAGTTCGACCCCCAGGTGGTGGCGGCCTTCGAGGACGTCGCCGGGCCGTTCCGCAGGATCCGGGCGGAGCTGGGCGGCGACGGAACGGCATGACTGGAATGGCTGGTCCAACCACCGTCGGCATTCGCGCCGCAAGCGCAGGCGGCGGGTGGGCGAGCGGCCGCGGAGGTGCCGCGTGATGCGCCTGCTCCACCGCGTCGCCGGCCGAATCGCCCTGCTCACCCTCGCCCTGCTCGCCCTGACGACGGGTGGGCTCCTCGTGTCGAACCGGCTGGAGCGCGAGCGCGCTTCGGCGACCACTCACGAGCTGCGCGAGCAGAAGCGGCTGCTGGTCGAGCGGATCCTGGAGCTGAACTCCCTGGCGCTTCGGACGCTCGCGCTGGACTACACGCGCTGGGACGACATGGTGGCGTTCGTCGAGGCGCCGACGGCCGCGTGGGCCGCGGAGAACATCGACACGGCGCTGGCGACCTACGGCGCGGACGCGATCTGGATCCTGCGGACGGACGGAGCGGTGGCCTACGCGGTCACGGCGGAAGGGCACGAAGCGCTGGCGACGCCGCCGTGGGACGCCCGGACCGTTCCACCGCCGCTCGCCCCCGATGCGCCGCTCCGCGGGTTCTTCGCCGCCTCGCCGGACGGGCCGGTCGAGGTGTTCGGGGCGCCGATCCAGCCGGATACCGACCTGGCGCGCCGGTCGCCCCCGCGAGGCTTCCTGTATGCGGGCCGTGCGTTCGACGACGCACGGATGACGCGCCTCGGCCAACTGGCCGACGCCGAGCTGCGGCTCGAGGCGGGCCCGGCTTCCGAGGTTCCGACGACATCGCCGGGCTCGTTCGAGCGGCCGCTGCCCGGACCGAACGGCACGACCGTCGCCCGGCTGCACGTGCGGATGCCGACGCGGGCGCTCGAGGACCTGCAACGTTCCGCCCGCCGCCAGTTGTGGCTGCTGATCGCCGGCGGCGCCGCGAGTGTGCTGTTCGCCGCCCTGGCGCTGGCCTGGTGGGTGGGTCGGCCGGTCCGGATTCTGAGCCGGGCGCTCGATCGGAACGACCCGCGGCAGCTCGACCGGCTGCGCCGCGACCGCTCGGAGTTCGGCGAGCTGGCCGGGCTGTTGCGACGCTACTTCGCCCAGCGCGCGGAGCTGCAGCGCGAGAACCAGGAACGCAAGCTGCTGCAGGAGCATCTGGAGCACGTCGCCCATCACGACACGCTGACCGGCCTGCCGAACCGCAAGCTGCTGCTCGACCGCCTCCGGCTGGCGTTGGCCCGCAGCGTGCGCTCGGCGCTGCCGCTGGCGGTGGCGCAGATTGACCTCGACGGCTTCAAGGCGGTGAACGACACCCTCGGACACGCGACGGGCGACGCCTTGCTGCGCCAGGTCGCGGCCCGGCTGGTGGCGCTGCTGCGCAAGAGCGACACGGTGGCCCGGACCGGCGGCGACGAGTTCGTGCTGGTCCTGCCCGACGTGGGTGGCGTGCCCGGCGCGTCGGCGGTCGTGCAGCGTGTGGTCGAGGCGCTCGGTCGTCCCTTCGAAATCGACTCGCACACCGTCCGCATCGGCGGCAGCGTCGGCGTGGCGCTCTTCCCGGGCGACGGCGCCGACGAGGACGCGCTGCTCGGGGCGGCGGACGCCGCGATGTACCGGGTGAAGGAGTCCGGCAGGGGCGCGATGGCCTTCGCCTCGCCGACCTCCGACGCCGAGGCCGTTCGCCGCACGACGCTGCTCCGCGAGATCGCCGCCGCTGTGCCGCGAGGGGAGTTGGCGGTGACCTACCGCCCGGTCGTGGTCCTGCCCTCCGGGCGGCTGGTCGGCGCCCGCGCGCTGCTCGGCTGGGCCGACCGGCGGCGCCCGCCGGAGGACACGGTCGAGTTGCGGAGCCTGGTCGCGGACTCGGAGCTGGCGCACGACGTCGGCGACTGGATGCTGCGAACGGTCGCTGCGGACCTCGCGCGCTGGCTCGAGGCGGGTCTCGAACCAGGCACGATCATCCTGCCGCTCTGCGCCCGGCGGCTGCGACGCCGCGACACGCTGGAACGCGTGCGGGCCGCGGTCGCCCCGCTCGGTCCGGCGGCGGCGCGACTCCAACTCGCGGTGCCGGCGGAGGCCGCCTCGGCCGACGTCTCGTCGACGGCCGAGACCCTCTCCAGCCTGAAGCGGCTGGGCCTGCGCACGGCGCTCCAGGGCTTCGGTGCCGGCCGCGGCGCCTGCCTGCAGCTGGTGTGCAAGCTGCCGTTGGACGAGTTGTCGTTCGGCGCGGAGGTCGTGAGCCAGGTGGCGACGGATCGCGCAGCCGAAGCGCTCGTCGCGGCGACGGCGGCCCTCGCCGACCGCCTGGGAACGCTCCGGGTCGTGGCCGACGACGTCGCCGGCGAAGCACAGGCGCGGGCGCTCGAGCGCGCCGGGTGCCGCACCGTCTCCGGAGACTGGACCGGCCCCGCGTGCAACGCGACCGCGTTCGCGGAGCTCGTGCGGGCCGGCCGGCCCCGGGCTGCGGTTCTCGATCGTCGAACGTCCGTGGAGCCGTAGGCGGCGAAGTCCATACGTCCTTGCTGCACGTCCAACACCCGGGGGGACGATCTCCGGACGCGTCCATGATAGAGTCGTCGTTGATGGACGTCGCCTCCAACCAGTCCGGTCGCACGGGGCCGTCGCGGCCGTCTGACGGCCTCACAGGCGCGTCGCTCGTGGCGGCGGGCCTGGTGGTCCTCCTGGCCGCCGGGGCCGCAGAGGCCGAAACGGGCACGTTCAACCTCCACTTCGAAGGCGGGGCGGCCACCTTCCTGACTCAACCACAGACCGGCTACTTCGGCTTCGGCGGGAGCGCGGCGGTCGCCTTCGAGTGGTCGATCATCGACTTCGTCGGACTGGAGATCGCGTACCTGTTCGGCGGCTTCTCCGAGGGCACCGGCGCGTACGCACGACCGGACGGGTTGCTGCACCTGATCGGCGGCGGTGTCCGGCTGCGTCTGCTCAACGACACCGCGGGGTTCGCCTTGCACGTCGGCGACCACGCCGACTGGCACGAGGGGAACCTGCACGGGGACCTGTGGGTGTCGGCCCACGTCGGCTACGTCCGCACGGGCGGCCTGGACCGCCTCGGGTTCGACGCGGGGCTCGGCTACGAGCTGTCGCTCGTCGACGGCTTCTCCGTCGGGCCGTACGTCCGCTATCTGCAGGTGATCCAGCCCGACGACGACCCGCTGGACCCCGCCGACGCCATGGCGCTGGCCTTCGGCCTGGCCGGCACCTTCTGCCTGACGACCTGCTCGGTGCACGTCGAGCCGCCGGACACCGATGGAGACGGCATCCACGACCGCGTCGACGCCTGTCCCGAGGAGCCCGAGGACCCGGACGGGTTCGAGGACGAGGACGGTTGCCCGGAGCCGGACAACGACGGCGACACGATCCCCGACGCGACCGACGCGTGCCCGAACGAGCCGGAGGATTTCGACGGGCACCGCGACGACGACGGCTGTCCCGAACCGGAGATCGACACCGACGGCGACACGATCCTGGACGAGGACGACGGCTGTCCGACGGAGGCGGAGGACGCCGACGGGTTCCAGGACGAGGACGGTTGCCCCGACACCGACAACGACGGCGACACGATCCCGGATGCCGACGACGATTGCCCGAACGAGGCCGAGGTGGTGAACGGCGTGGACGACGACGACGGCTGCCCGGATCAGGCCCTGGTCCGGGTGGAGCACGACCGCATCGTGCTCGAGGAGATGGTCCATTTCGAGTTCAACACGGCGGTCCTGCGCCCGGGTTCGGACCGGATCCTCCACGCCGTGGCGCAGGTGATCCTGGCCCATCCGGAGTACGCACGCGTCTCGGTCGAGGGACACACCGACTTCCGTGGCAGCGCGGAGTTCAACCTGCGCCTCTCGGAGCAGCGCGCCGAGCGCGTTCGAGACGTGCTGGTGCGGATGGGGGTCGAGCCGGAGCGCCTCGAGACGCGCGGCTTCGGGAAGACGCGTCCCATCGCCGAGGGGCAGAGCCTCGCGGCCAACCGGCGCAACCGCCGGGTGGAATTCGTGATCGTCCAAGTCGGGCCGTGAGACCGACCGACCGCTCCGGGCGCGACGGCGCCGCGAAGCCTACGGCCGGACCACCTTGTGGATCACGACGGGCCCCGTGCCGTCGCCGACGACCTGGTTCGTCTCCGACGACTCGAAACGCACCGAGTCCCGCTCGGCCACGTAGCTCAGGGGAACGCCCGAGGCGATCGCGTCGCCCGGCGCGAGAACGCTGAGGCGGGCTTCGGTGACGTCGGTGCATCCGGATGCCGTCAACAGTCCTGCGGCGTCGAGCAACTGCCAGGTGCCGCCGTTGCCCGTGCGGGCATCGGTCAGGAGTACGACGCCTCCGCGGCGGAGAAACGACTCGACAGCCCCGGCGAGTGCCGCGCCGGCGGCCCGGAGTTCCGCGTCGCCGGCGAGCGACTGCTCGTAGATCAACAGCAGGTCGAAGGTCTCCAGCGCGGCGCCGAGCGCGCCGACGTCGGTGAACGCGGTGCGCTCCCACGTCCGGCCACGCTCCAGCGCGGCCTGCGTCACGGCCAGGTCGACGTTGTTGGCGGCGGAGCCGCCTTCGGTCGGCGCCCAGGCCGTCAGCGCGGCGACGCGCACGGGGTCGCTTCCCGCCAGGGCGAAGACGGCGTTCGCGACCAGCAGCAGCTGCGCCCGGCGGAAGCGCGCGAAGTTGTGCCCGACCACGACGAGGTGGCCGGGAACCGCCTCGCTGCACACGGCCGCCTCGCAGATCCCGCTCATGCAGGCCCGCCCACAGGCCCCGCAGTGGTCCGCGTCGCTCGTGAGGTCGACGCACGAGCCGCTGCACGGCGTGTAGCCGTCCGGGCAGTCCAGGAGGCAGGTCCCCGCGAAGCAGGACTCGGCGGGCAGACAGGCCCGTCCGCAGCGGCCGCAGTGGAGCGGGTCGATCGACAGGTCGACGCACTCGTCGCCGCATTCCGTCAGGCCCGGTGGGCAGTCCAGAACGCACGCGGAGGAGCGGCAGACCTGGCCCGCGCCGCAGACGTTGCCGCAGGCGCCGCAGTTGGACGGGTCGGACGAGAGCACGACGCACGTGCCGCCGCAGTCCGTCGTGCCGGGGGGACAGGGCGCACGGCAGAGGCCGTCGACGCAGGGCACGCCGAGCTCGCACGCCGCGCCGCAGGCGCCGCAGTTGTCCGGGTCGC
>JAFGHH010000416.1 GCA_016930215.1 Deltaproteobacteria bacterium | reverse complement strand
GGCGGCGTAGGTAGTCCGTGGGCCTTGCGGCGCGGCGAGGATCCGGAGGTTGTCGGTGCGGCGAGTGTCATCGTCGTTGACGCAGACGTACTTCTGGTCGGACGCCTGGACGGAGCTGTTCGGCGCGACGGTGATTCCCGAAAGGAACCAGCGCGGGAGGGAGGTCTTCGGCGGAACCTCTCGAGCGACCTCCGACGCCGACAGACCCACGCGGGGACGCAGCGCACCCCCACCCGCAAGGAAGCTTCCCGGGAGCGCGCCGCCGTCCTGGAACTTGAGCGCCACCGCGGAGGCGTGCCGCAGGATGTTTCCCAAGCCGGTGAGAGACCGACGTGCGAGTCGTTCCTCGGTGATGGAATCGCAGAGCAGCTTGCGGGCGTCGTCGCCCATCAGCGCCTCGAGGTCCTGCAGCAGGCCGTTGCCGGCGGAGCCGCCGCACGCCGTCTCGTCCGGGTCGAAGGCGGGATCGCCCATCAACAGCGGCACGACCGCCGCGGCGGAGGAATCCGACGTCTCCGCGAGCCGGCGGAGCGTGGGCGCGAGCGACGGGGTCAACGCGATCTCCTCGTCGGTCACGACGGCATCTCCGGTCGCCTCGAACAGCCCGCTCGACTTGCACTCCGCGACGACCGGCGGAACCGACGGCGGGACCGGCTCGGAGGTCCGGCAGGGCGGGTCGACGCACGGGTAGTTCGGCGAACCCCACAGCCCGCTGCCGAGTTGCTGGCCGGATTCCTCCTCGAAGAAGCTCACCGAGCCGAGCATCGCGAGGTCCCAGTCGACCGGGTCGCCGCCTTGGGGCCGCGGCGAGCCGAAGGCGATCGGCGACAACGTGTTGTGGAACAGCAGCCGCAGCCGGTCCGCGCCGCTCAGCGCGGCCGCCAGACCGAGATGCGAGACGGTGACACCCTCGACGAGCGCGTAGCTGGTCCAGGTGGCCAGGGGGTCGGCCGGATCGACCAGCTCGCGGCCGGCGTAGACCGCCCGGAGGGGTGCCGCGGCGATCAGGTTCGCCGGGTCGGCCGGGATCGCCGCCGACTCGGTCGCGAAGGCGAACCGGAGGTCGCCGCCGCGGGCGAAGCCGACCCATGTCGGCAGGCCGGCCTGCGGCAGCCGCTTCGTCGGGTCGAAGGCGCGGCTTCGGCCCAGGTGCGCCGCGATCGCGTCTTCGTGGAGGAAGAGGTGCCAACCCGGCACGCGGGAGACGTCCGGCGTCAACTCGTCCAGCCGCAGCAGGGCGGGCGTCCAGCCCTCGGTCGCCGAACCGCCCGAAGCGGGCCCACCGCGGAACGTCTCGGCGCGCCGCGCGGAGAACGAGATGGCGGCCTGCTCCAGCCCGGCGTTCCACGACGGCTGGATCGCCAAGTGCGGCCGGAGGCCCCAATGCTGCGGGTCGGCCAGGCCGCTGCCGGGAGGGTCCGCCATGTAGGTCGGACCGAGGCCGACGACGGAGGCAGAGGAGGCGGTGGCGCAGCACACCGAGTCCGCGGCCACGCACGGACAATCGGGGCTCTCCAACACCGCGAGATACGGCCGTTGCGCCGCAATGTCGAACGCGACGTAGATCTCGTTCACCCGGGCCGGATACCCGAGCACCGCGGCGACGGACACGAAATGCGAGTGGAAGGGGTGCTCGGAGTCGTCCGTCGGTCGCGGCTCGGCCACTAGGCACCGCCCCGGCCCGAACGGCGGAACCCATTCGCAGGCGTTGGTCCCGCAGGTGGCGTCGCCGTCGCAGGTCACCGGCTCCGACCAGATCGTCGGGACCACGGCGAGCTGGCCGAGTCGGAAGTCGCCGTCGGTTTCCTCGGGCCCAATCAAACGACGGACGTGGGGCCACAGGACCGGCGTGCCGTCCGGACCCGCGACCTCCTCCTCCCAGGCCACCACGAACTCCTCGCGGCCGGGACCAAGCTGCAAGGAGGAAATCGAACAACCCCACATCCCGGCGCGGCCTGCCTCGCCGAGCATCGCGAACCGCCAGCCGCGATTCGTGCGCCAGGCGAGGAAGGCGGTGCCGCGGGCGTCCGGCAGCGGAACGGCGGGCTGCGCGTACCGATGCGGGTCCCCGAAGATCGGCTCGGGCTCGGCCGCCCGCTCGCCGCGCACGAAGCAGACGACCGGACGGTCGAGGAAGTCGAGCGCGAGGCCCGCCTCGAGGGCGTAGTCGTGGCTCCAGTCGGGACGGGCGGGGCAGCCGCGCGACGCGTCGCTCACGCCGTCCAGGCAGTCGATCCACTCCTCCCGCCACCCCGACCCGTACCACGAGTGGTACCGCAGCCCGCGACGCGTCGCGGTCACGGCCCTCGGCCGGCCCTCGAGGTCGATGGCGAGCCCCCCGCCGCGGCCGTCGAGGCCGACGTTGCGCGACGGCGTCTCCTGGCAGCGCGTCCGACCCGCCACGACCTCGGAAGCACCGGACTCGCGGTCGGTGACCCGCAGCTCGAACGGAACCCCGCCGGCGTCGGTCGTGGAGGTCCCCAGACCGAAGAAGCACCAGCGGCGGCGACCGCGCGCCTCGTGCAGCTCGCGCGGACCGCTCACGTCGGCATCACTCCACGCAACCTCCGCCAACCAGTCGCCGGCGTCACCGACGCGAAGCGCCATCGAGTCGGCGGACGGCTGCGTGTCGACGCAGATCCGGTCTACGACGCCGTCCATGGTGTCGGCGTCCTGGGACGACACGCGAAGAACCTGGGAACCCATGGGCGGCCCGCCGGGAAGCGGAGGGTAGCGCACATCATCGGGGACGTCGCGGTCCGGCGGATCGAAGCGGCTGTCGTCGCCGGACGGCCAGCGGTCCGGCCTCGGGTAGGGCGGATCGTCGTCGGCGCGAGGGCCTTCCTTGACTGCCGCATCGGGCTCATCCCCACGCGACGGGTCCTCTCTCTCTCTCTCTCTCTCTCTCCTGCTGCTCCTCGCGCGCCCGAAGGCCCAGCCGCAGCCGGAGGTTCGGCGAGCATCGGTCGGGTGCCGGGCGCCGGAGAGCCCGGCTCGTCGTTGCCCGCCGCTTCGGTCCCGCAGGCGGATGCGAGGAGGGACAGCATCGATACGATCGGGATCCGTCGCGCGTAGACCATCCGGCTCCTCCCCTGGCCCCAGGCGGGCCATCAACGCTCCGGCGCCAGCTCAACGTCGGAACCCAGGGCATCCGACGCCGGTTCGGCTTCCGCCGAGCCATTCGCCCATCCTGCCTCCGTGGTCGGAATGGTAGCATCCGGTGGTGCTCGGGGCAACGGCGCGACCGCGCGAGCGGCGCAGAGTCCAGTCCTGCGCGCCCGGCTCCCACCCACGAGCCGGTCGTCGCGCGACGGGCCCATTCGCGCGAGCCGCCGCAGTACGCGGCGACGTTGGCGGCGATGCACGCGCTGGTGGCGCTGTTCTGGCTCGGCCTGCGCCGGATCGACCTCGGACCGCTCGAGCG
>JAFGHH010000415.1 GCA_016930215.1 Deltaproteobacteria bacterium | reverse complement strand
CGGCCAGCGCCGGCAGCTCGGCCTCGCCGCGCCGGTACAGGATCCGCGCCTCGCGGGCCCCGAGCCGCAGCGCCGCGCGGGCGGCATCGATGGCGGCGTTGCCGCCGCCGACCACCACCACCCGCTCGCCCGGACGGAACGGCCGCTCCAGCGCCAGCGCCTCGAGCAGCTCGAGCGCGTCGACGATTCCGGGGCCGTCCTCCCCCGGGATGTCGAGGCGTCGCGTGCGCCCGGCGCCCACGGCGAGGAACACCGCGTCGAAACCGTCGCCGCGCGGATCGCGGGTGACGGCGGTGTTGCAGCGGAACTCGATCCCCAGCGCCTCGAGCACCGCCAGCTCCCGGCGCAGCACGGTCCGGGGCAGGCGGAACGGCGGGATCGCCAGCGCCGGCAGGCCGCCGGCCACCGGCGCCCGCTCGAACACCGTCACCCGGTGCCCGCGCAGCCGCAGCTCCGCGGCGCACTGCAGGCCCGCCGGTCCCGAGCCGACCACGGCCACGCGCTTGCCCGTGTCGGGCACCGCGGCGGCCCGCGCGCGCAGCCAGTGCGTCTCGGGCGGCTCGTCGAACGTCGCCGCGTAGCGCTTCAACTCGCGGATCGGCAGCGGCGCCTCGGTCCGACCGCGCTCGCAGGCCGATTCGCACGGGTGGTGGCAGACGTGACCCAGCACGCCGGGCAGCGCCACGCGCTCGCGGATCAGCTTGAGCGCCTCGAGCGGCCGGCCGCAGGCCAGGTGGTTGACGTAGCCCTGGGCGCAGATCCCGGCCGGGCAGGCGGCGCTGCACGGCGCGAGCGCCGGGAGCTCCGGCCGGGCCCGTGCGGCGTCATCGGCCTTGCCCGACAGGATGCGCCGCTCGGAACGGAAACGCTTCTCGGCGGCGTCGAGCGGCACGGCGCAGGGCTTGCCGTCCGGAGTGCAGCCGCACGAACAGCAGTCCTGCTCGACGACGCGGTACGAGCGCGGCTCGTGCCACGGCTCCGCGTCGCGCAGGAGGGCGCACGGCGCCCGGGAGATCACGACCGCCATGCCGTCGGTCTCGATCGCCCGCCGCATCGCCGCCACGGTTTCCTCGACCTGCATCGGGTTGACGACCTCGACGAGTCGGGCGCCGCTGGCGCGCGCGAGCGCCTCGATCTCCACCGGCTGGTAGCTGCGTCCGTCGCGGCTGGCCGTCCCCGGGTGCGGCTGGTGGCCGGTCATCGCGGTGGTCAGGTTGTCGAGCACCACGACGACGAACTTGTAGCCGTTGTGCACGGCGTTGATCAGGCCGGTGATGCCGGAATGGAAGAAGGTCGAGTCGCCGACGTAGGCGAACACCGGGTCGGCGGTCTGGCGCGAGAGGGCGGAGGCGAGGTTGATCGCCCCGCCCATGCAGATCAGGTGCTGCGCCTGGTCGAAGGGCGGGCCGTAGCCCAGCGTGTAGCAGCCGATGTCGTTCTCGAACAGCGCGCGGCCGCCCGTGGCCACCGCGGCGGCGTAGAACGACGCGCGGTGCGCGCAGCCGGCGCACAACACCGGCGGGCGGCGGGGCAGGGCGGCCAGCAGGGGCGGCGGCGCCGGCGGGGGCGCCACGGCCGCGGACCGGGGCGGCGCGCCGGGTCGCGGCCCGTCGGCCAACTCGGCCAGCGCCTCGGCGACCCGCACCGGCGTGTACTCGAACGCCGGCCCGAAGTGTCCCGTGCCCTTGCCCAGCACCTGCAGCTCGCCGCCCCGCGCGTGCGCCGCCCGCTGGATCTCCTGCTCCACGAACGGCTCCAGCTCCTCGACCACCAGCACCCGGCGCTTCCCCAGCAGGAACTTCGCCAGGAGGCCGCGGGGGAACGGCCAGCTCCACCCGACCTCGAGCAGCGCCACCCGGTCGGCCAACCCCAGGTCGCGCAGGGCGTCCCGCACGTAGGCCCGGCCGATCCCCGAGGCGACGACGCCCAGCTCCGCCTCGCCCGTGACCTTGTTCCACTCGCAGTCGTCGGCGAGGGCCGCGGCGCGGGCCAGCGTCGCCAGGTGCCGCGTCCGGTTCACCGGCGCGTTGGCCGGCAGGTTGACGAAGCGACGCGGGTCGCGCGCGACCACCTCGGGCGGCGGCCGCACCGGCGCCAGCGGTCCGAGCGTCACCACGCCGCGCAGGTGCGACAGCCGGGTCGTCGTGCGCAGCAGGACCGGGAAGCCGAGGTCCTCGGACAGCGCGAACGCGGCCACGGTCATCCGCCGCGCCTCGTCGGCCGAGGCGGGCTCGAGCATCGGCACGTCCGCCAGACGCGCGTAGTGCCGGCTGTCCTGCTCGGTCTGGCTCGAATGCTGCGAGGGGTCGTCGGCGGTGACCAGCACCAGGCCGCCGATCACGCCCACCGCACCGAGGGTCAGCAGCGGGTCGGCGGCGACGTTGAGCCCCACCTGCTTCATCGCCGTCAGCGCCCGCCGGCCGCCCCAGGCGGCCCCCGCGGCCACCTCGAGCGCCACCTTCTCGTTGGTCGAGTACTCGAAGTACAGTCGCTCGCTCTCTCGCGCCGCGCGCGACAGCGCCTCGGAAACCTCGGTCGATGGGGTGCCGGGATACGCGGTGACGTAGGCCACGCCGGCCTCCAGCGCCCCGCGTGCGATCGCCTCGTTCGCCAGCAGCAGCCTGCGTGCCCCCGGATGGTCCTCGAGCAGCCGGTACATCGTGGTCTCCCTCGCCGACGGCCGCGCCCCGGGGGGGCAGGCGGCCGCCGCCCCGCCCTCCGGGACGGCGTTGTTCACACGCGCCGCTTGCGCAGCGCCTCCAGCACCCGTTCCGGACGCAGCGGCAGGTCGTAGAGCCGTACTCCTACCGCGTCGTGGATCGCGTTGGCGATCGCCGGCGCCGTCGGGACCAGCCCCGACTCGCCGACCCCCTTGGCGCCGAACGGCCCCGCCGGCTCGTCCGGCTCGACGAACTCCAGCTCGATCGGCATCCCCAGCTCGTGCGCCGTCGGCAGCTTGTAGTCGCGGAAGTCCGGGTTGAGGATCCGTCCGCGCTCCGACAGCACCTCCTCGTACAGCGCGTAGCCGAGCCCCTGGGCCAGCGCTCCGTACATCTGCCCGGCGAGCGTCTGCGGGTTGAGCACGGCGCCGACGTCGTGGACGGCGACCAGTCGCAGCACGCGCACCTCGCCGGTCTCCTCGTCGACCTCCACCTCGGCTCCCTGGGTGCCGTAGGCGTAGGCCGCCGACAGGTTGCCGAAACCGCGCTCGAAATCGGGGAGCTGCGTCGGCGGGTCGACGAACGACTCGGCCGACAGCATCTCGCCCCCCTCGCGGAAGTGCACGGCCCGCAGGAAACGCGCCAGCTCCACGCGCAGCCACGGCTCGGGCGGCGCCTCGCGCAGGAACAGGAAGCCGTCCTGCAGCTCGAAGGTCCCGCTCCGCGCCGCCTCGGCGACGTCGAAGTCCGGCGGCCGGTACTCCGGGTCGCGCCTGCGATGGCGCGCCAGCGCCGCCTCGGCCTCTGCCGGGTACGCCGCGCGCGCCAGCTCGAAGATCCGCCGCCGCAGCTCGTCCGCCGCGCGCAGCACCGCGGTGCAGGCCATGAACGCCCCGCGGCTGGCGTGCGTCCCGACGTCCCACGGGCAGTGCGCCGTGTCGGTCGGACCGACGATCACCTTCTCCGGCCGCACCCCGAGCGCTTCGGCGACGGCGAGCGTGAGGACGGAGTGCAGTCCCTGGCCCATCTCGACGCCCCCGTAGTGCGCGTGGACGAAGCCGAAGTCGTCGAGCCGCAGGACGACGCCGCTGGCGTCGGAGCGGTAGATGCGGCCCGAGCCGCCGACGTGGCAGAGCGAGGCCAGGCCCAGGCCGCGGCGCTTGCCGGTCCCGACGCCGGCGACCGGCTTCGACGGCCCCGCCCGCCGCGCCGGCCAGTCGAGCCGCGCCGCGGTGCGCTCCAGACACTCCCGCAGACCGCACGTGCCGACCTTCAACCCCATCGGCGTGACTTCGCCCGGCTCGTTGCAGTTGCGCAGCCGCACCTCGAGCGGGTCGATCCCGGCGGCGTGCGCCAGGTCGTCGAGGTTGCTCTCGATCGCCCAGTTGACCTCGGGGTTGCCGTAGCCCCGCATCGCCTGGCAGTAGGTGTTGTTCGTGTAGACGATCTGCGCGTCGAAGTGGACCGCCGGCACCCGGTACAGCGAGGTCACCGGCACCATCATCACCGACGGGTAGGTCGCGCCCCACGAGGTGTAGGCGCCGTTGTCCTGCAGGACGTCCACCCGGCGGAAGGTCAGCCGGCCCTCCGCGTCGCACCCCTGCGCGATGCGGGTCACCGTGCACTGGCGCGGCGAGAGGCAGGCGAATTCCTCCTCGCGGGTGTAGACGATCTTCACGGCTCGCCCCGCCTTCCAGGCCAGCAGGATCGCGAGGTACTCGTAGGCGTGCGTGTCGAGGCCGCTGCCGAAGGCTCCGCCGAGGGTCGGGACGATCACGCGCACGTCCCGCTCGCCGAGGCCCAGATCCGCGAGGAAGCGGGTGAAGTCGCGCTGGGCGAGGAACGGGATCTGGGTCTTGGCCCAGATCGTGAGGTGTCCGCGCCGGTCGAACTCCGCGATGCACCCCGCGGTGCCCATGCAGCCCTGCTGGATCCGCGGCGTCGAGAACGTCCCCTCGACCACGTGCCGCGAGGCCCGCTCCGCCGCCGCCAGGTCCCCCGACTCGTGGTGGAAGCGCAGGGGCACCCGGTTGTCGCGCCGCGGCCGCCCCTGCGGGTCGGCCTCGTGGACCAGCGGCGCGCCGTCCCGCAGCGCCTCCTCGGGAGTGAAGACGCCGGCGAGCGGCTCGTACTCCACGCGGATCCGGTCGACCGCCTCCGCCGCCGCCTCGGGGTCGACGGCCGCCACCGCCGCCACCTCGTCGCGGAACTGCCGGACCTTGTCCCGCTTGAGCACCAGGTTGTCCCGCAGGAAGCCGAACCGCAGCTCGGGCGTGTTCCGCGCCGTCAACACCGCCCGCACCCCGCGCACCCGCTCGGCGGCCGCGGTGTCGATGCTGCGGATCCGCGCGTGCGCGTGCTCCGAGAACTTCACCTTCCCGTACAGCATCCCGGGGCGCGCCAGGTCGTGGATGTACAGCGCCCGCCCCGCCGCCTTGTCCGGCCCGTCCGGCCGAGGCGTTGCCTTGCCGATGTGCCGGCGCGCCGTCATCGGGTCCCTCCGCCCGCGCGCCGCGCCGCCGCCGTCCGCACCGCCTCCACGATCTGCACGTAGCCCGTACAGCGGCACAGGTTGCCGACCAACCCGTCGCGAATCTGCTCGTCCGTCGGCTCCGGGTGCTCGGCCAGCAGCGCCGTCGCGGCGAGAATCATCCCGGGCGAGCAGAACCCGCACTGGATCGCCCCGCGCTCGACGAACGCCTGCTGCACGTCGGACAATGCTCCCGAGGGCTCCCCCAACCCCTCGATCGTCGTCACCGCCCGCCCCTCGATTTCGCGGGCCGGGTAGAGGCACGCGTTGACGGCCCGGCCGTCCACGAGGACCGTGCATGCCCCGCACTCGCCCGCCCCGCACCCCTCCTTCGTCCCCGTCAGCCCGAGCGGCCCGCGCAGGACGTCGAGCAGCCGGTCCGTCGCCTCCACCGGGACCTCGACCTTCGCCCCGTTCACCACCAGCTCCACCAACGTGGTCGTGGTCGTAGACGTGGTCGTGGTCGGCCGCTTCCCGGAGGCGCGCGGCGTGTGGCCGCGGGCCGAAGCCCGCGGTTCGGTCGCGGGTCCGCGTCCGGTCTTCCGCGGCTTCACGGAGCACCTCCCGCCCGTTCCAGGCCCGCCAGCTCGACGAGCGCCCTCCGCACGCGCACCTCCACGATTCTCCGCCGCCAGTCGGCGGTCGACCGCAGGTCGGTGATCGGGGAGACCGCCGTCGCCGCCAGCCTCCCCGCCTCGACGGCGACCTCCTCCGTGAGGATCCTCCCCTCGAGGAACCGCTCGACCGCGCGCAGCCGGAGCGGGGTGGGACCGACCGAGCCGGCGGCGAGCCTGGCCCTGCGGCAGGTCGTGCCTTGCAGCCGGAGCAGCACGGCGACGCTGGCGAGGGCCAGGTCGAGGTGCACGCGGCGCTGCTTGTGGAACAGGACGCGTGCTCCCGGCGGCGGCGCCGGGAGCCGGACCGCCGTGAGGATCTCGCTGGCGCGGCGCGCGGTCGTGCCCGGTCCGCGGAAGAACTCCTCGAGCGGCAGTTCGCGGCGGCCGCGGGCGCTTCGCAGCTCGACGCGCGCCTCGTAGGCCAGCAGCGGCGGGGCCGTGTCGGCGCACGGCGAGGCGTTGCACAGGTTGCCGCCGAGGGTGGCGACGTTGCGGATCTGCGGGGAGGCCATCACGCGCAGGGCCTGCGCGAGCAGCGGATAGCGGCGGACGACCGTCGCGCGACGCAACAGGTCGGCCACGGGGGTCGCGGCGCCGAGGCGGAGCCCGCCGCCCCGCTCGGCGGCCGCGCCCGCCAGCTCGGGGATGCTCCGCAGCGAAACGACCGCGGACGGCTGCAGCTCGCGGGCGCGGATCCGGACCAGCAGGTCGGTCCCGCCGGCCAGCAGCGCCGCGCCGGGATGCTCGGCCAGCAGGCGCCACGCCTCGCGCAGCGTCGTCGGCCGGTGATAGGCGAACCCGCTCGTCGCGACGGCTCCCCGCTTCCCCCGCGGGGCGCACCGCGGCACTCCGGCAGCCGCGCGCGTCATGCCGCGACCCCCCGTTTCCGCAGCTCGGCGATCTCCTCGCTCGAGTAGCCGACCTCGGCCAGCACGGCGTCGGTGTGCTCGCCGTAGCCGGGCGCGAACGGCAGCTCGCCGCCCCGCTCCGCCAGGTGCGGGGTCTCGACCGCCGGCGGCGGCAGGCGGACGGGCGTGCCGCCCGGAGTGGTCGTGTGCAGCGCCGTCGCGGCGACGAACGGCAGCTCGGGGACCTTCTCGATCGGCGTGATCGGCGAGTGCGGGACGCCGGCGGCGGCCAGCGCCGCGGAAACCCCGGCCGCGTCGTGCTCGCGCGTGACCGCCGCGATCGCGGCGTGCAGCGCCTTGCGGTCGCGCCGCCGCCCCTCGTTGGTCGTCCGCTCGTCGGTCGCCAACCCCGCGAACAGCGGCTGCTCGACGAAGCGCTTCCACTGCGCGTCGCTGCCGAGCGCCATGTACAGGAACCCGTCGCGGGTCGGGTAGGCGTTGACCGGGATGAACTGGCGGTGCTCGTTGCCGGAGCGGCGCAGCTCCTCGGGCGGGCTGCCCAGGTCGAGCATCGGCAGGAAGGTGTGGAGCCACGACACCGCGGCCTGGGCCATCGAGATGTCGATCCGCTTGCCCTTCCCCGTGCGCTCGCGCTCGTAGAGCGCCAGGATCACCTGCGTGAACGCCTCGTCGCCGGCCTTCAGGTCGGCCAGCGGCGGCCCGCACTGCAGCGGCGGACCGTCGGGGTGGCCGGTCAGGTCCATGAAGCCGCACAGCGCCTGGAGCATCGGGTCGTAGCCGGGTACGTCGGGATGCTTGGGCCCCAGCGCCGAGATGCAGCACCAGATCAGGTCCTCGCGTCGCGCCCGCAGCGCGTCGTAGTCGAAGCCGAAACCGACGTGCCGGGCGGGGAGCGTGTTCGTGCAGAACACGTCCACCGGCAGCCGCTCGACGAGGCGCTGCAGGGCGCTTCGGCCCTCCGGCTGCTTCAGGTCGAGCGCGATCGCCTGCTTCCCGACGTTGGGCGCGACGAAGTAGCTGCGGCAGCCCGCGCCGGGCACGGGACGGCCGATGTAGCGGTTCGGATCGCCCGGCGACCTGCGCCCCTCGGCCGGCGTCGCCTCGACGCGGATCACCCGCCACCCGAGGTGCACGAAGCGCAGCGTCGCGTACGACATCGACAACGCCTGCTCGACCGCCAACACCACGGGCCGGCGGCCGTTCCGCCCGTCGGTCCCGCTTCCCGCCTGCTGCGCCACCGCGGCCCCCTTCCGTCCCCCAGGCTGCTCCCGGAAGGCCCCGAGTATCACCGAGGCCGGGCCGTGGATCAACGCCGGAGCGACCGGCCGCGCCGTCCCGGAACAAGGCCTCGTCGCGGACGCGGGCGGCGCGATCGGAAGGGTCCGCCGTCGCCGCGGCGCCGTGCTACGCTTGCCGACGGGACGGAAGTCCCGGGGAGGACGGGCGATGCAGCTGCGACGGATCGGATGGTGGGCGGTCTCGGCGGCGCTGGCGGGCTGCGGGGGCGGCGACGACGGTACCACGCTGCAGACCTGCCGGACGGCGGCGGATTGTCCGGCCGGGTGGCTGTGCCTCGACAACCGCTGCGTCCCGCCCGACGGCGGCGGCGAGGTCGATGGGGCCCCGGACGACGGCACGGGGGAGGACGGCGACGGCGGCGAGACGCCGTGCCCCGGGCCGGTCTGCGGCGGCACCTGCTGCGCCGCCGGACAGGTGTGCCGCGAGGACGCCTGCTGCGATGCCGACCGGGTTTGCGGGCTCGACTGCTGCGGCGAGGACGAGGTGTGCGAGGACGGCCTGTGCCGGCTCGACTGCGGCGACGAGCCGCCGTGCGGCGACGTCTGCTGCGACCCCGGCCAGGTCTGCGCCTCCGGCGGCTGCGTCGTCCCCGGCGACCCGTGCGACGACCCGTACGACTGCCCGGCCGACATGTACTGCGAGGAGACCCTCGGCCGCTGCCTCCCCCGCGGCGACATCGACACCGGGTGCGAGTACCGGCCGGAGCCGGGCGACTTCGTGCCGACGGTGGACTGGACCTGGTCCGGCAGCACCAGCGCGCCGACCCACAACCAGGTGATGATGCAGCCGATCGTCGTGCCGCTCTCCGACGACAACGGGGACACGGTCGTGGACGAGCGGGACGTGCCGGACATCCTGTTCCACACCTATGCCGGATCGAACTACTCCAACGACGGCGTGCTGCGCGCGATCTCCGGGGACGGCACCGGCGAGATCCTCACGGTGACCGACCCGGCGCTGCGGACCGTCGCCGGGTCGGGGATCGCCGCCGCCGACCTCGACGGCGACGGGCACGTCGAGATCGTGACCTGCCACCAGTCGCAGCAGGTGATGGTGCTCGAGCACGACGGGACGCTGAAGTGGCTGGCCGCCGGGGGCCCCGTCTGCCACTACGCCGCGCCTTCGATCGCCGACCTGGACCTCGACACCGTCCCCGAGGTGTTGGTGCGCCGCGGCGCGCTGCGCGCCGCCGACGGTTTCGTGCTGTGGAACGACCCGGTCGACGCCGTGTCGCTCCCCGAGGCCGACTACTCCACCGCCGCGAACCTCGACGCCGACCCCGAGCTGGAGCTGGTGGCCGGCACCGCCGCCTACAACCACGACGGCACGCTGCTGTGGGACCGCGGCCTGCCGACCGGCTACCCCGCCGTCGGCGACCTGGACCTCGACACCGCCCCCGACGTCGTCGTCGTCCAGTCGTTGGGCTCCGGCAGCGACTGGACCACCCGCGGCCACTGGGTGCTCGCGATGCGCGGTGTCGACGGTTCGACGCTGTGGGGCCCGGTCGATATCAACCAGGGCGTGGCCACACCCTCGGGCCCGGGCGGCGGCGGCCCGCCGACGATCTCGGACTTCGACGGCGACACGCGCCCCGAGGTGGCGGCGGCCGGAGGGTACGGCTACGTCGTGTTCAACGGCGAGGACGGCTCATCGCTCTGGTTCACCCCCACCGTCGACCTGTCGAGCCGCGTCACCGGGTCCTCGGTCTTCGATTTCGAGGGGGACGGTGCGGCGGAGGTGGTGTACGGCGACGAGCACAACCTGCGCATCTACCAGGGGCTCGACGGCACGGAGCTGTTCCGCGCCTGCAACTGCAGCGGCACGCTGTGGGAGTACCCGGTGATCGTCGATGTCGATAACGACGACCACGCCGAGATCGTCGTGGCCCGCAACAACTACACCGGCTGGCTGTGCGACGACGGCTCCGGCGCCCCCACCGGGATCGCCGTGATCGGCGACGTGCGCAACAACTGGGTCCGCACGCGGCGGATCTGGAACCAGCACACCTACCACGTCACCAACGTCAACGAGGACGGCACGGTGCCGTCGCCCGAGCGGGCGAACTGGACCGTGACGGGCCTCAACAACTTCCGCCAGAACGTCCAGCCCGACGGCCTGTTCGCCGCCCCCGACCTGGTGGTGGCGCGCATGGTGGTCGATGCGCGCGCCTGCGCCGCCGTGCTCACCTTCGCCGCCTGGATCGAGAACCGCGGCTCCGGCGGCGCCCCGGCCGGCATCCCGATCGCCTTCTACGAGGGCGATCCGGCGGCCGGCGGCGTGCTGCTGGCCGTCGTCCCCACCCCGGCCCCGCTGCTCCCCGGCGCCTCCGTCCGCGTCGCCGTCGAGGTTCCCGTCGGCGACGCCCGCGTCGGCGAGACGATCTCCGTCTGGGTCCGGATCGATGACGACGGCACCGGCACCCCGTCCGGCCTGGTCCACGAGTGCCGGGACGAGAACAACGGCTACGGCCCCGCGGAAGGGTCGTGCCCGTTCATCGGGTAGCCCTCCGCCAATCCCGAAGGGGGATCCGGTGTCCGAACGGTGCCATGCGGCGCAAGTCGTCGGTGCGGAACGCGATGATCGCCTGCCTGCTGCCGCTTCTCGGCGCCGTCCGGTCTGCCGGAACGGAACCGGAATCGCGGAAAGCGCTACGGCGGAATTCGGGCCGTGATCGCGGGCCGGGCCTTGGCGCAGGGGCGGGCGGCGTGATAGCAGGCCGCACATGACGGCCACCGAGTGGATTCCCGAGTTTCCCGCCGCGATCACCGTTTGCGACGCCGACGGCACGATTATCGCGATGAACGAGGCGTCGGCGCGCGTCTTCGCCGGGGACGGCGGCAAGGACCTCGTCGGCCGCAACGCCCTCGACTGCCATCCGACCGCCGCCCGCGAGCGGCTCGCCGAACTGCTTCGTACCGGGCGCGTCAACGCCTACACGATCGAGAAGCAGGGTCGGCGGAAGCTGATCTACCAGGCGCCGTGGCGCGAGGGCGGCGAGTTGCGGGGCTTCGTCGAGCTGTCGCTCGAGCTGCCCGACGAACTGCCGCACTTCGTGCGGACGTAGCGGAGCGTCCGGGACCGGACCGGCAGGGCGAGGGCCGTGCTCCCGCGGGCTCAGAACCGGATCGGCTCGCGGTAGGTGCCGAAGACCTCACGCAGCACGCCGCAGATCTCGCCGACCGACGCGTACGCCTCGGCCGCGTCCAGCGTCGCGGGCATCACGTTGGTCCCGTCCTTCGCCGCCGAACGCAGCGCCGCCAGCGCCGCCCGGACCTTCGCCCCGTCGCGCCCGGCGCGGATCTTCGCCAGCCGGGCGATCTGCGCCCGCGCCTCGTCCTCGCGGTACGGATGGAACTCCACGTCGGGCTGCTCGGCCTCCCCCTCCTCGACGAACAGGTTGACCCCCACCTTCTTCGCCTGGCCCGACCGGACCCGCTTCTCCTGCTCGTAGGCCTGCCGGTTGACCTCGGCCTGCACCCACCCCTCGGCCACCGCCTTCACGACCCCGCCCTGCGCCTCGAGCCGTTCGAGGTGCTCGCGGATCTTCTGCTCCATGCGGTTGGTCGTGGTCTCGACGAAGTACGAGCCGGCGAGCGGGTCGACGGTGTCGGTGAGGCCGATCTCGTGCATCAGGATCTGCATCGTGCGCAGCGACAGCCGCGCGGCCCGCTCCGAGGGGATGGTGTACGCCTCGTCGAACGAGCAGAGCGCCATGGTCTGGGTGCCGGACAGCGCGCTGGCCAGGGCGTAGTAGGCGCCGCGGACGATGTTGTTCTCGGGCTGCTGGATCGTGAGCCCGCCGCCGCCACCGCCGGCGATCATCCGCAGCCGCATCGCGTTGGGGTTCGTGGCGCCGTAGCGCTCCCGGAGCAGCGTGGCCCACAGCCGCCGGCCGGCGCGGAACTTGGCCACCTGCTCCCACAGGTTGCCGTGGATGTCGAAGTTGAACGACAGCCCCCCGGCGAAGGAATCGACGCTCAGGCCGCGGGCGCGCACGTGGTCGATATAGGCGCACGCGATCGCCAGCCCGTACGCCATCTCCTGCGCCGGGTCCGCCCCCGACTCGCGGATGTGGTAGCCGCAGACGGAGACCGGCGAGTACTTCGGCACGCGCTGCGCGCAGAACTCGATCGTGTCCCCGACCAGCCGGATCGAAGGCTCGACCGGGAAGATCCAGGTGCCCCGCCCCACGAACTCCTTGAGGATGTCGTTCTGCGCGGTGCCGCGCAGGGTCGCCAGGTCGAACCCGCGCTTGCGCGCCATCGCGAAGTACATCGCCATGATCGCCGCCGCCGAGCCGTTGATCGTCAGCGAGACGGTGATCTTGTTGAGATCGATGTCCGCGAACGCCTCCTCGATGTCGGCCAGCGTGTCGACCGCCATCCCCACGCGCCCGATCTCGCCCTCGGCCATCGGATCGTCCGAGTCGAGCCCGCACTGGGTCGGGAGGTCGAAGGCCACGTTGAGCCCGGTCTGGCCGTTCGCGATCAGGTACAGGAACCGCCCGTGCGTCTCGGCCGCGGTGCCGAACCCCGAGTACTGGCGCATCGTCCATGGCCGCTGGCGGTACATCAGCGGGTGGATGCCCCGCGTGAACGGGTACTCCCCCGGCCTGCCGATGCGGCCCGAGCCGCCGCTGTGCTCCAGCTCCTCCGGCCCGTAGACCGGGGTGATCTCCAGCCCCGACTCCCAGACCACCGGCGACTCCTCGCTGCGCTTGTCGCTCACGGCCGCACCTCAGCCCGGATGAACGCCACGACCTCGTCGAACGCGGAGCCCGTGGGGAAGATCCCCTTCACGCCCAGCTCGCGCAAGGCCGCGTGGTCGCGGCGCGGGATGTTGCCGCCGACCAGCCACACCAGGTCGGCCCGTCCCACGGCGGCGAGCTCCGCGGCCACCTTGCGGCACAGCGGCAGGTGCGCCCCCGAGAGGATCGACAACCCCAGCACGTCGACCGCCTCGTCCCGCGCCGTGCGTGCGATCGCCGCCGGCGCCTGCCGCAGCCCGCCGTAGATCACCTCCATCCCGGCGTCCATCAGCGCCCGGCACAGGATCTTCGCGCCGACGTCGTGGCCGTCGAGGCCCGGCTTGGCGATCAGCACCCGGATCTTCCGCGTCGTCTCCGCCATCGCAGCACCCCCGAGCGAGCGTCCGCCCGGCCGTCACGAGGGACCCCGAGTATCCCCGAGGCGTGGGCCTCGATCAACGCCGCAATCGCCGCCGTGCCGGCCCGGGTCGACCTGCCGCGTCGCCGCTCGCCTTCCCCGCCCCGCGATGCTACCTTTCGACTTGCAGGGAGGTCCCGCCGGATGGACGCCGTGACTCGCCGCCTGGCGCCGCTCGCAGCACTCGTCGCGCTCGGCCTCGCTGCGGCCTGCGGCCACGACTGGTCGCCCGGCGGCGACGGGAGCGACGCCCCGGCCGACGTCGTCGACTCCGTCGAGGACGATGCTCCGGTCGCGGAAGACGGCCTCGGCGACGAGGCGACCGACGTCCCGCGGGACGAGTACGTGTCGGAGGATGCGCCGGTCGACTCCGTCGAGCCCGAAGACGCTCCGAGCGACGTCGTCGAGCCCGACGATGCCGCGGACGACGCCTCCGACGCGGACGTGACCGACGTGCCGCCCGTCTGCACGACGCCGACCGGGCACGACGAGGACGGCGACGGCATCGACGACGGCTGCGACAACTGCCCGACCTACGTCAACGCCGGTCAGGACGACGAGGACGGCGACACGCTGGGCGATGCCTGCGAGGCCCCGGGCGGAAGCTCGATGCTGTCGGGCCTCGCGCGGTTCGAGGCCTTCTGGACCGATGCTTCGCCGGGCGACGACTGGTTCTCGAGCAGCGGCACATGGAGCCGGGTCGAGGATGGGATGTCCGGGTACTCGACACCGTCCGGCGGCAACCTCCTGTTCGGGGTGCCCGCGGAGACCCCGTACTCCGTGGAGGCGCAGTTCCGTTTCCGGCCCCTGGCTTCGACGACCCAGTCCTGGAGCTGCGTGCTGCTCGGCGCCCAGGTCGACACCGCCCACGCCATGAGCAGTTTCTGGAGCTGTTGCTTCGAACGGCAGGACCGGACGCTGTCGATCTGGCGCCTGCGCGAGGGCTCGACGTCGCTCGATTCGATGTTGGTCAGCACCCCGCTCGAGGACGCCGCGTACCCGGCCGAAGCCTGGCGGCGGTTGCGGGCGTACTGGGACGGGATGCAGCTCCGCTGCACCCTCGACACCGGAAGCGCACTGGAGGAGTTCTCCGCGATCGAGCTGGTGCCGCCCGGTGCCTCCCGGACGAACCTCGACCGCGGCCTCACCGGGCTGCGGGTCTACAACGGCGAGCTCGAATTCCGCTCGTTCGTGCTGTACCGGTAGCAGCCCGGCGGCGCCCGTGGAGGTAGGCATTGCACGACTCGCGGCGCCATCGTGCCCGACGGCGTCGGGGGGCGACGCCGGATCAGCGGCCCGCCGGCGCGTCACCCGAGGCGGAAGCGGACGCCGCACCCGCCCCGCGGCTGCGCCCAATCGATCCCGCCGTTCGGGCAGCAGGTCACGCACGAGCCGCATTCCAGGCAGCCGGAACATTCCACGCGGACCTCGTCGGTCCCCTCGACCACGGTCCACAGCCCGCCCGGGCAGACCCGGAGGCAGACGCGGTCGCGGCAGGTCCGGCAGACCTCGAGGCGCGGCTTGATGTGCGGCTCCTCGTCCGGCTTGAACGCGTCGAGCGCGAGCTTCTCGTCGACCCGCATCAGAGCTTCCTCGCCGCCCACAGGTCGCGCAGGCCGCGCCAGTTGAGGACACCCTTGCGCAGCGCCTTCCACGCCGGCCTGGCGACGCGGCCCTTGCCGTCGGGGCCGAACCGGAACAATTCCTCGAACAGCTCGGTGACCACCCGCGGGTAGTGCCCGTAGAGCCGGTCGCGCGCCAGGAACGCCTGGGACCGCCGCGCCGCGCGCAGGTCGCGCAGCACGAACGACTTCGCCAGCGCCGCCTCGTAGGCCGCCGGCGCCGCCGCCGGATCGCCCGCCGCCGCGCGCCCGGCCAGCACGCCCGAGGCCAGCGCGAGGTCCATGCCGCGCACCGTGAAGCCGTGGTTGATCACGAGTCCCGCCGCGTCGCCCGCCACCAGCAGCCCGGGCGCGGAGCGCGGCGGCAACTGGTCGACCGACCGCTCGGGGACCAGGTGCGCCGAGTACTCCGTCGTCTCGCCGCCGGCGAGCAGCCGCGCGACCTCCGGCACGGCGCGGAATGCGTCGAGCAGCGCGTGGGACTCGGGACCCTGCGGCCCCGCCGCCGCCAGCCCGTCGAGCCGCAGGACGACGCCGACGGAGACCGAGTCGCGGTTGGTGTAGAGGAACCCGCCGCCCGGCACGCCGCGGGTGAAGTCGCCGAGGGCCAGGCGTGCGGCACCCTGGCCCGGCTCGAGGCCGAAGCGGTCCTCGAGCCTGCCCGGGTCGAGCGTCACGAGCTCCTTCACGCCGAGCGCCACGTGGGCGGGGGAGGGGGGCGGCGGCGCCTGGTCGTCGAGCGCGACGCGGGAGACGGCGCCGTCGGCGAGCACCACCAGCGCGGCCTCGATCGTCTCGTCGCCGAGCCGGACGCCGGTGACCGTGCCGTTGGTCCGGAGCAGTCCGTCGACGCGCGCGCCAGGGACGACCATCGCTCCGGCCTCCGCGGCCTTCTCGCCGAGCCAGCGGTCGAGCTTCGCGCGCAGCACCGTGTGGCTCGCCGCCGCCGGGTCGCGGAGCTTGTCCGAGCGCAGGTCGAACGATACGGCTCCGCCGCCCGAGACCAGGGTCAGCGTCTCGCGCGCCACGGGGCGCTCGAGCGGCGCGTCGTTCCATTCGTCGGGGAGCAGGCCGCGCAGCGGTCCGAGGTACAGGCGGCCGCCGGAGACGTTCTTGGCGCCCGGCTCCTCGCCGCGCTCGAAGACCGCCACCGCGCGGCCGGCCTTCGCCGCCTCCCAGGCGCACGACAGCCCGGCGAGCCCGCCACCCACGACCACGACGTCGAAGTGCTCGCCGTCCGCCATCGCGGGGTTTGTAGCAGGGAAGCCGGGGTGGCGTCGAGCGGTCCGCGGCGGTCAGTCGCGGACCCAGACGTGGATCACGTTGGCGTCGTAGCCGGAAGCGACCAGCTCGTTGCGCCCGTCGCCGTCGAAGTCGGCGATCACGATGCTGCCCGCCTGGCTCAGCCCTTCGGCCAGCACGTGCGTCTCCCACGACCGGTCGGCGTGCTGCTCGAGCCAGAACACGTGCGGGTCGCCGTCGCCGGAGAGCAGCAGGTCGAGGTCGCCGTCGCCGTCGATGTCGCCCACGTCGAAGATCCCCGGCGCCGCCTGGGGCGCCAGCATGCTGCCGGCCACCGAGACGATCCCGGTGGAGATTTGCGTCCTGGTCCACGGGTCGCGCGGGTCGCCCGACAGGTCGAACACGAACACCGCCGACTCCCACGGGTCGGGCGGCCGCGTGGCGGTGTTGGTGTGGTTCGACCCGACGGCGCGCAGCACGCCGTCCCCGTACAGGTTCTCGACGAAGGAGAGCTGGATCGCCGGTCCCGAGTCGGCGTTGACCAGGTGGTGCTGCCAGACCTCCGCCGGGTTCGCCGTCGAAGGCTCCTCGAGCCGCTCGTACCAGGCGAACGAGCCGTCGCCGACGAAGAACTCCGCCGAGGCGACGTCGAGGTCGCCGTCGCCGTCGAGGTCGCGGACGGTGGGCAGGCTGCCAAGGCCGGGACCGATCCCCCGCGGATCCCGCTCGAAACGATCCCCGTCGGTCGTCCCCTTGAACCACTGCGCCGACGCCTCGCTCGCCCCGAACGTCGGCTTCCGCTCGCCCACCGTCACCAGGTCGCGCACCCCGTCGCCGTCGAAATCGACCCACTCCGCGTGGTGGTAGAACAGCCGGTTGCCCACCGGCACCACGTCGTGCCGGACCCAGTCGCCGCCGGTCTGCTCGTACCAGCCCAGCGCCCCGCACGCACCCGCCATCGCCGCCTCGCAGGCGAGGAAGCCCGAGGGCAGGATGATGTCGAGGTCGCCGTCGCCGTCGACGTCGACGACGTTCGGGTGGTTCGGGAAGCGCACGCGCGCGTCCGTGCCCACGACCTCCGTCGAGGGCCAGTCGTCCCAGTCCGCGCCCCGCTCGTAGATCCGCACGTCGCCGTTCGGGACCGTCATGCCCATCGAACCGAAAGCCGTCGAGACCAGCTCGAGAGCCCCGTCGCCGTCGACGTCGGCCGCCGCGGCGAACCCCGGCCCGGGCCGGGCGCCGTCGATCGTGTGGCGCGTGAACGTCACCGGTACCGGCGGCCCGTCGTCCGCCGGCCCGTCGGGAACCGCCCCGTCGTCGGCCGCGTCCGGCCCGGCATCGACATCGTCCCCGTCGGCATCGGCGTCGGGCCCCACACCGTCGTCCGCCGGCACGTCGCCCGGGGTATCGGAATCGTCCCCGGCGGAATCGGAACAGCCCGCGGTCGCTCCAGGAATGGCGCAGGCCAGCACCAAGAAAAGAGACACGGTTCCGCGGTATTGACTGGTCACCATTGTTGTTCCACCTCCACGTTCGCGTCCGCGGGATCGCCGAGCGACTCCAGGTAGGCTGCGGCGTCCGCGTCGCCCAGCACCCGCGCGCGGAGGAAGACCGCGCTCCAGCGCGCCGCGGTCTCCACGGCCGTCGCCTGGTCGAGCGTCGGGCGGGTGCCGTCGGGGTCGGCGCCCGTCGGATTGTCGACGTCGCACACGCCGTAGTGGTTGGCGCCGGCCAGCCGGACCAGCGCCTTGGGCGGGTCGGCGATTTTCTCGTAGGTCGCTTGCGCCGCGTCGGGGGTCGCCTTCGAATCGAGGGTCCCCTGCACGAGGGCCACGGGCAGGCCCTGGTTGAGGATGTCCGGGACGGTGCCGACCATCGGCGTCGCGAGATTCGTCCCGTGGAACACCCCGCCCGCCAGCTCCGCCGGCCGCTCGTACCGTCCGGTGCAGGCCGGCGGCTGGCACACGTCGCGGATCAGGTTCAGGCCGGCCACGCCGCCGTAGGAGTGCCCGAGCAGCACGAGCGTTCCGGTGTCGATGACTCCGTGGATCGGCGAGGTCGGGTCGTCGTTCTCGGCGCGGAGCTGCGCCAGCGCCTCCGCCGGCAGGCTCTGCTCGACGTACAGTCCCGGTCCGATCATCGAGATCGATTCGTGGTTCGGCACCACCACCACGAAGCCGTAGCGCGCCACCCGCGCGGCGTACGCCGCGTAGTACTGCTTGTCGACCTTCGCCCCCTGCAACAGCACGGCCACCGGGAACGCGTAGGCGCCGGGCGCGAGGTCCGGCGGGACGGGGTAGTAGACATCCGCGGGGTCGCCGTTCCCGGCGATCGTCACCGGGTAGCTCGCAGACGTCTCGAACCGGGGCGCGCCGGGTGCCGGCCCCGTCCCGTCGTCCCCCGGTCCGTCGTCCGTTGCTTCCGCGGGCGAGTCGGCGTCGTCGTTCGCGTCCGCTTCGAGCGGCACGTCGGTGTCCGGTGCGTTCTCCGCCCCGCCGTCGTCCTCGAGGGCGTCTTCATCGGCGCTCCCCTCGCCGCAACCGGGCGGGCAGAGTGCAAGCGCGCACGCCGCGAGGATCCCTGCCGGTCCGTGTCGCATCCTGCTTCCTCCGGGTTCCGCGCGTCGGCGCCCGCGCCCGGGTTCACCTACCATGCGGTGGATTGCTGTCAAGCGCCACCCGCGCTCAATCGTCCGCTCCGGGTGCCCGTCGGGCTTGCTTGACCTTCGACCGCAGCTTCTTCGTCGCCAGCCGCCGCCGCTTCGCCGCGCGGCTGGGCCGGGTCGGAATCCTCGGCGGGGCGACCTCGAGCGCCTCGCGAACCAGTGCGGCCAGCCGCGCGCGCGCGCTGTCGCGGTTGAGGTGCTGGCTCCGGTGCTCGTCGGCGTGAAGCACCAGCTCCCCCCCGGTCGTGAGTCGCGAGGCCAGCCGCTCGAGCACCCGCCGCCGCTGCTCGTCGTCCAGGGCGGCCGTGGTGCGGACGTTCCAGCGCAGCGTGACGCGGCTCGCTACCTTGTTCACGTTCTGGCCGCCGGGACCGCCGGAGCGGCTGGCGGTGATGCCCAGCTCGTGGCCCGGGATCACGACGCCCTCCCGCACGTACAGGCTCTCCTCCATGGTCGCCGCCTTGCGCCTCCCCGCCCGACGACGGGACTCTAGGCCGGGAGCGCCCGGCATCCAAGCGCTTGTCGCGTGCGGCCCGATCGGGTACGGAGGTCGATCACCGAAAGGGGGCGGATGCCATGCGGTACCATCAGCCACTCCGACGAGCCTCGACCGTCCACGATGGGGCGTCCGGGGACGCCCGCGTCCGCCGGCGCTGGGCCGCGCTCGCCCTGCCGGCGGCCCTGCTCGCCGGCGCCTGCGGCGGCGACGACACCGTCGCCGACGTCGGCCGCGACTTCGCCGAAACCGCCGACGACGCCGCCGGGCCCGAGGCCGACGCGCCGCCCCCGGACGGCGACACGAGCGACGACGCTCCGGTCGGCGACGGCGACGCCGACGACGACGTCGTGGTCGGCGACCTCGTGCCGCTGTACGGCACCGCCGAGGTCGAGCTCCACGCCGGGACCGTGTTCGAGGGCGCCTCCGGCACGCCCAACCCGTTCACCGACGTGACCCTCGTCGCCGACGTCGTCGGGCCCGGCGGCGCCTCGTACGAGGTCGAGGGGTTCTTCGACGGCGACGGCGAGGGCGGCTCCGCGGGCGACGTCTTCCGCCTGCGCCTCTTCGCCGCGACGCTCGGCGTCTGGTCCTGGACCACCCGCTCGTCCGTCCCCGCGCTCGACGGGCAGAGCGGCGCCTTCACCTGCCGCGGAACGCTCGCCGGCGTGTTCGGGCAGGGGCCGATCGATGTCGATGCCGCCCATCCGCGCGCCTTCCGCCGCCGCGACGGCTCGGCCGTCTATCTGCTGGGAAAATTCCTCGACGTCGCCGCCCCGTCGCCGATCCAGTACTCGCACACCTTCCTCTCGGAGGAGCTGTCCGACGCCGATCGCGAGGCGATGTTGGCCCGGCATCTCGGCATGCGGCTCAACAAGCTGAACGTCTACCTCGCCAACCGCGGCGATTACCATTCCGTCTCGACCACCCCGTGGGTCGGGACCGCGGACGCCAACGACAAGCAGCGCTTCGACCTCGCCCGCTGGCGCGGCTACGACGCGTGGGTCGTGCGCCTGCGTGACGCCGGCCTGCTCGCGCAGCTCTGGTTCTTCGCCGACGACTCCGGCTTCGGCGACCTGCCCGACGCCGACCGCCGGCTGCTCCTCCGCTACGGCATGGCCCGGCTGTCCGGCTACGTGAACACCATGTTCACGCTGTGCCTGGAATGGCAGGAGGGGTGGTCGACGGCCGAGGTCGAGGACTACGCGGCGTTCCTCCAGGACCGCAACCCGTGGGACCGCCTGGCCAGCGTCCACGGGACGACCGGGGACTTCGCGTTCCCAACCGCCGCGTGGGCCGACTACATGGACATCCAGTCGGGCAACGACGCCGACCCGGCGACCGTCCACGCCATGGGGCTGGCCAACCGGGCGCTGGCCGCCAAGCCGCTCGTCAACGAGGAGTTCGGCATGGGGGACGAGGACGCCGCACACCGTCGCAAGGCCTGGGCCGCCTTCGTCGCCGGCGCCGGCGGCTCGGGCACCGGCGCCTATCTCGCGCACCTGGCGGCGTTCACCGAGTTGGTCGCCTTCGAGCGGATGGAGCCGCACGACGCGCTGGCGACCTCCGGCCGGGCCTGGGTGCTGGCCGAGCCGGGCGTGGCGCTCGTCGCGTTCCTCGAGCAGGGCGGCACGGTCGGCATCGATCTGTCGTCGTTCTCCGGGACGCTCTCCGCCCGGTGGTACGACCCGCGCACCGGCGGCTTCTCGTCGGCCGGCAGCCCGGCCGGCGGCGGCGTCGCGTCGTTCACCGCGCCGAACGCCGAGGACTGGGCGCTGCTCGTCGAGCCGTGAGGCGGTTCGGAGTGCGGGGTCGGAGAGCCCGGCCTACTTCTCCCGGAGCTTGCGAATCTCCTCGGCCAGCGCCGGGGCCAGTTGGAACAGGTCGCCCACCAGGCCGTAGTCGGCGTGCTTGAAGAACGGTGCGTTGGCGTCCTGGTTGATCACGACGACGGTCCGCGCCGTGTCCATCCCCATCCGGTGGTGCACCGCGCCGCTGATCCCGAGCGCGACGTAGAGCCGGGGTGCGACGGTGCGTCCGGACTTCCCCACCTGCGCCGCGTGGTCGCGCCAGCCGGCATCGACCGCGGCGCGCGAGGCACCGACCGCGCCGCCCAGCGCCGCCGCGAGCTGCTCGGCGATCGCAAATCCCTCCGGTCCCCGGACGCCGCGCCCGGCGGCGACGATCGCGTCGGCCTCCGCGAGGTCCACGGGACCGCCGGCCGCCGCCTTGCGCTCGACCACCCGCGGCGGCAGCGCCGCGAGGTCCTCGGGCGCCGCGAGCCGCTCGACGGTCCCGGCGGCTCCCGGGGCCGGCGCCGGATACGCGTTGGGCCGCAGCGCGACGAGCCACGGACCGTCGCCGCGGAACGCGAGCCGCGCGTAGGCGCGGCCGCCGAGCACCGGACGCACGGCCTCGAGCTGGCCGTCCGCGCCCGCCGACAGCTCGACGGCGTCCGGTACGTACCCCGCGCCGAGCCGCGCGGCGAGCCGTGCCAGCAGGTCGCGGCCCCAGGCCGTCGCCCCCGCGAGGATCGCCCGCGGCGCGCGCGTCCGGGCCAGCTCCGCCAGCACCCGGGCCTGCGCCGTCGAGGACGCGTCGGCGAGCGTGGGGTGCTCCACCGCCAGCACGCGCGTCGCGTGCGGCGCGACCGCCGGCGCCGTCGCGGCGGCGTCCGCGCCGAGCAGCACGGCGACCGTCTCGCCGCCCAGCGCCGCGGCGCGCCCGAGCGCCTCGAGCGACACGCGGCGCACGGCGTCGCCGCGTGGCTCCGCCACCACCCAGATTGCGCCCGCCATCAGAGCACCTTCGCCTCGTCGCGCAGCAGCGCGGCGAGCGTCCGGACGTTCTCCGGGAAGTCGCCGGCGACCATCCGCACCGGCTTGCGCGCCGGGGGAGGGCGGTAGCCGAGGACGGCGGTGCGCGGTTCGACGTCGGCGGCGGGCAGGCCGAGCGCGGCGAGGTCGAGCTTGTCGATCTTCGCGCGCATCGCCTTCATCACGCCGGTGACCTGCGGCACGCGGGGCACCGCCAGCCCCTTCTGCGCCGTGACCAGCGCGGGCAGCGGCAGTTCCAGCACCTCGCGGCCGCCGTCGACCGTCCGCTCCACGCGCGCCCGCTTCGCCGCGGGCTCGACCTCGAGGGCCACGGCGTCGGCGGCGTGCGGCCACCCGAGCCGTTCGGCGACGGCGGGGCCGACCAGGCCGGCCTCGTCGTCGAGCGCCTGGCGGCCGGCGAGCACCAGGTCGGGCTGCTCGCGCCGGACGAACGCCGCGAGGGCCGCGGCGACGCCGAGGCCGTCGGCGGCGGCGAGCGCCGGGTCGTCGAGCTGCAGCACCCGGTCGGCGCCGAAGGCCAGCGCGCGGCGCAGCGCATCGACCGCCTTGCCGGAGCCGGCGGTGACCGCCACGACCTCGCCGCCGTGGCGTTGGCGCAGGGCGAGCGCCGCCTCGAGCGCCACCTCGTCGAAGTACGAGGTGCACCAGCGGTCCTCCACCTGCAGCGCGCCGGGGCCGCCGTCGCCGCCCACGGACACCCGCGCCTCGGGGTCCGGAACCTGTTTCACCAACACCACGATCTTCACGCGGACCTCCCTCAAGCCGGCGGGTCACTGCCGGAGGTAGCTGCGGCCGAGGTAGTCGAGCAGCACCTCGTGCGTGCCGCCGCCCGAGAGCAGGAACCGCGCGTCGCGGAAGAACCGTTCGGCGGGATACTCCGGCGTGAACCCGTTGCCGGCGTAGACCCGGGTCGCCTCGTCGACCGCGTCGAGGCACATCTCGCTGGCGACCCACTTGGCGGCCATCGCCTCGCGCTGGCACGGGAGCCCCTGGTCGATCATCCAGGAGACGCGGTAGAGGAACGTGCGGGCCGCCTCGCGCTGCGCCCAGCAGCGGCCGAACTTCTCGCGGATCAGCTGGTACTCGGAAATCGGCTTGCCGAACGCCTCGCGGCGTCGCGCGTAGTCCTTCGCGTCGCGCAACGCCTCGTCGGCGATCGAGCAGGCGGCGAGGCCGGTCATGACCCGGATCTCGTTGAGGATGTCGGTGACGTAGCGGACGCCCTTGCCGGGCTCGCCGAGGAGGTTCTCCGCCGGGACGCGGACGTGGTCGAGCACCAGCTCGCCGGTGACGGCGCCGCGCGTGCCGAGCTTCTCCATCTTCTGCCCGCGCTGGAACCCGGGGGTCCCGTTCTCCGCGAGGAACCACGACAGCCCCTTGAGACCGGCCTTCGGATCGGTCGTGGCCAGGATGGTGGCGAAGTCGCAGATCGGCCCGTTGGTGATCCACTCCTTGGTTCCGTGCAGCACCCACTCGTCGCCGTCGCGCGTCGCGGTCGTGCGGACCCCGGCGAGGTCGGAGCCGGACTGGCTCTCGGTGAAGCAGATCGCGCCGATCTTCTCGCCGCGGATCGCCGGCTCGAGCACCCGCTGCTTGATGCCGTCGGAGCCGAACCGGTTGATGAAGTAGGTGCCCATCAGCATCTGCGCCGTGACCGCCATGAAGAAGCCGCTCGACCCGCGCGCCAACTCCTCGAAGAAGATCATCGAGGTCGTGGTGTCGGCGTCGAGGCCGCCGTGGACGGCGGGGTGGCGCAGGCCGAGGTACCCGAGCGCGGCGAACTCGTCCCACAGGTCGCGGGGGAAGTCGCCGCTCCGGTCGATGTCGACGATCCGCGGGCGGACGAGCCGGTCGATGGCGTCCTTGACCTGGTTGCGGAAGAACTCCTGCTCCTCGGAGAACCGGAAATCCATCGCTACCTCCGCGGGGTCAGAGCGTGAGCAGGAAGCGTCACGTCGGGTACTGGAACCGAACCGCAGGCTTCAGCCTGCGGCGGGAAGTCCGGTTGTTCCGCGTCTTGAAGGGCGCAGTTCGGCTCCGGAGGCCCGGCAACTCGACGACCACGGCCCATTCCTGCTCACGCACTCAGCCGCGCTCGTTCGGCTTCCACTTGTAGTCGATCAGCTCGAGCAGGACGCCGTTGACGGCCTTGGGGTGGACGAACGCGAACTCGCAGTCGCGGAACTTCCGCGCGCCGCCGATGAACGGATAGCCCTTGCCCTTCAGCTCGTCGATCGCCTGCCGCGTGTTGTCGACGTTGAAGCCGAACAGCATCACCCCCTCGCCGTGCTTCTCGATGAACTTCGCGACGTCGCCGTCCGGCGTCGTGGATTCCATCAGCTCGAAGCCGACGTCGCCGAGCCAGTAGCGGGCGACGCGGATCTTCTCCGGCTCGTCGACGTACGGGTCGTCGGGCGCCTTGCCGAGGATCGGCTCCCACTTCTTGCGGGCCTCGTCGAGGTTCTTCACCGCGATGCAGATGTGATCGATCTTGTTGACCTTCATCGTCGTTCCCTCCTGCTACCGCGGCAGCGGGTGGTAGCCGTCGTGCTTCTGCGCAAAACCCCGGTGCGGCAGATGGAAGCGGATCGCCCCGATCGGGCAGGCCTCGGCGCAGATCCCGCATTCCTCGCACAGGTCGGTGATGATCGTGGCCTTGCCCTTGACCAGCCCCATGATCTGCGGCGGGCAGCGCTGCGTGCAGATCCCGCAACCGTCGCACTTGAAGGCATCAATCGTCGGTACCATCGTCGTTCCTCCCTGGGAAGCTACAGCCGCATCCCGAGGCGGTAGCCGTCGAGGATCGCGGCGTTGGCGCGGCGCGCGAGCAGCGCGTCGCCCAGCACCCGCACGCCCTTGCGCGCCTTGATCAGCTCCTGCACCGCTTGCACCTCGGCCAGGATCACCGTGTCCGCCGGAATCGTCTTCGGCCCCTCGGCCGTGGTCACCGCCACGCCCTCGGCCGTGATCGCCTCGACCTTGGTCAGCGTCGCCAGGACCGCCTTGCCCTCCTTGAGCTTCGAGATGTAGCGCCAGATGTAGGAGGGGTTGACGTCGCGGCCCGGCTTCTTCGCCTTGCCCACGATCGTCACCTGGTGTCCGCCCCGGTGCAGCAGCAGGAGCGCGGTCGAGATCGCGACGCCGCCGTCCCCGACGATCACCGCCCGCTTGCCGACCTCCACCTTGCCCTCGAACACGTCGAAGCAGGACACGACGTTCTTGCCGTCGGCGCCCTTGATGTCGGTCCGCGGCGCCGCACCGGTCGCGATCACCACCTCGTCGGCGTCGGAAGCCTTGACCTCCTCCTTGGTGACCGTCCGCCCCAGCTCGAGCTTCGCGCCGAACTGGCGGCAGCGGTGCTCGAGGTAGTGGACCAGGCGCAGGAACTCCTCGTCGCCCCACGGGCCGTGCGCGGCGGCCGCGAGCTGCCCGCCGGTGTGGTCGGCCTGGTCGGTGATCGTGACCTGGTGCCCCTTCTCCGCCGCGATCGCTCCGGCCTGCATCCCGGCGACGCCCGCGCCGATGATCCAGACCTTCTTCGGCTTGGCCGCCTTGGCGAACCCGTAGAACCCGTACTCCGGCTCGGTCTCGTGCCCGAGCGACGGACGGACGAAGCAGCACAGCTCGGCGTCGCGGAACAGGCGCGCCAGGCAGATGTTGCACGCCATGCAGGGGATGATCTCCTCCTCCCGACCCTCGAGGATCTTGTTCGGGAGGAACGGGTCGGCGATCATCGGCCGGCACATCTCCCAGATGTCCAGCCGGTTCGCCGCGAGCGCCTCCTCGACGATCCCCGGCACGAACAGCCGGTAGGCCATCGACACCGGGATCTTGAGGTTCTTCTTCATCCGCTCCGCGATCGGCAGCCAGGTGCCCATCGGGATGTCGCGGCTGATCACCGAGACCGCCGACTCCTGCCACCCCGCCGTCACGCTCAGGCAGTCCAGCCCCGCCGCCTCGGCGATCTTGATCGCCTGCAGCGACTCCTCCGGCGTGTTGCCCCCACGGTCGCCGAGCAGCTCGTCCCCGCACAGCCGGATGATGATCGGGTAGTCCGGCCCCACCGCCTTGCGGATCCCCGCCACGATCCGCCGCATGAACTCCGCCCGCTTCTCCACCGTCCCGCCGAACGCATCGGTCCGCTGGTTGGTGTAGGCCGAGATGAAGTTCGAGATCAGGTAGCCGACGATGCCCGAGATCTCCACCGCGTCGTAGCCCGCCTCCCGGCAGCGCAACGCCCCGTCGATGTGCTCCCGGATCGCCGCCTCGATCTGCTCGACCGTCATCTCCCGCGGCTCCCGGAACCGCGGGATCCGCTGCTTCACCTCCGACGGCCCGACCGTGTAGTCCAGCTCGATCCCGCCGACCCGACCGCAGTGCATCAACTGCAGCACCGCCTTCGCGTCGTACTTGTGGATCGCATCCGCGATCCGCTTGAGCCCCGGGATGAACTTGTCGTCCCAGATCCCCATCATCCCGACGTACCCCTTCCCCTCCCCCCGCGGGTCGGTGTACGCCCCCTGCGTCGTCACGATGCCGGCGCCCCCCCGCGCCTGCGCCTCCATGTACCCCACCTCCTTGTCCGAGACGAACCCGTCGCCGTAGTTGAAGTTCGTCTCGGTCGAGGCGTACTTGATCCGGTTCTTCAACTCCATCTTGCCGATGCGGAACGGACTGAAGATGTGCGGATACTTCTTCTCGCCTGGCTTCATCGCGGATACCTCCCTCGCCGGTAACGCGTCAGGATGTGGAACGTCCCGTACCAGGGCCGACGCCGCACTGTCAACGGGATCGTGGCCGCCACCGCAAAGGAGTTGGCTTCGGGATCCGATGTGGGATATAATCCTACCTAATCGCTCCCTCGAGGGCGAGGACGGGAGGCGCGAAGCAAAATGGGCATCGAACGACGTCGGTTCTCGCGGGTGCCGCTCGACGTGGCCGTCATCGAACGCGGGCATCGGGGTGAGGCCCGGGTCAAGGCGCACGACATCTCGGAGGAAGGGATGTCCTACTCGGGCTCCTGGTTCGCCCCACGGGTCGACGGGCAGGAGGTGATGCTCGAGTTCCACCTCCCCGGCGACCCGCAGCCGCTCCGGATGCTGGGCGCGCTCGCGGACGAGCGGTGCCTGGCGCGGACGAGCGAGACGTGCGTGGTTTTCGTCTGGCCGCGGCAGGAGGACCTCCTGCGCATCCGTCGTTTCATCTCCTTCGGTCCCGTCCCGGCCTGACCTCTCGACTTGCTCGACTCCCCCTTGCCCCGCGGCACGCTGCTCCACTATCGTCCCCGGGCGTTCGGACGAGGGAGGCCGTCATGGCGGGGAAGCGTTATCGACTGGGTTGCGACATCGGCGGCACCTTCACCGACTTCGTGCTGCTCGACGACCGCACCGGCGCGCTCCACGTCCACAAGTGCCTGACCACGCCGAAGGATCCCTCCGACGCCGTCGAGGCCGGCATCCGGGCTCTCGCCGAGCGGGTTCCGGACGTCGTTGCGGAGCTGGACGAGCTGATCCACGGCACGACGCTGGTGATCAACGCGATCCTCGAGCGCAAGGGTGCGCGGACCGGCCTGCTCACCACCCGCGGCTTCCGCGACGTGCTCGAGCTGGCCCGCGAGATCCGCTACGCGCCCTACGACGTGCTGGCCGAGTTTCCCGAGCCGCTGGTGCCGCGGCGCCGGCGGCTCGAGGTCGACGAGCGGCTCCGCAGCGACGGCAGCGTGCTCCGGCCCCTCGATCTCGACCAGGCCCGCCGGGCCCTCGACGAGCTGCTGGCGCAGGGGATCGAGTCGCTCGCGGTCTGCCTGCTCAACTCGTTCGAGAACCCGGCGCACGAGCGGGCGCTGCAGCGGCTGGCGGCGGAGGCGGCGCCCGACCTCTCGGTGTCGATCTCGTGCGACGTGCTGCCGCAGATCCGCGAGTACGAGCGGACCAGCACCACGGTCACGAACGCCTACGTCAAGCCGCTCACCGGCCGCTACCTGCGCCGCCTGGCCGACCGCGTCGCCGCGCTCGGCTGCCGCAGCAAGCTGTTCATCATGCTCTCCTCGGGCGGGATCACGTCGGTCGAGACCGCGGCGGAGTCGCCGGTGCGGATCATCGAGTCGGGCCCGACGGCGGCGGTGATCGCGGGCCAGTACTGGGGCCGCCGGTTCGGCGTGCCGGAGATGTTCTGCTTCGACATGGGCGGGACGACCGCCAAGTCGTGCTTGATCCAGCACGGCCGCGCCGGCGTCGTGCCGACCTTCGAGGTCGGCCGGGTGCAGCGTTTCCAGCGCGGCAGCGGCCTGTCGATCCAGGTCCCCGTCGTCGACCTGATGGAGATCGGCGCCGGCGGCGGCTCGCTCGCCCGCGTCTCGCGCCTCGGCACCCTCCAGGTCGGCCCCCAGAGCTCGAGCGCCGTGCCCGGGCCGATCTGCTACGGCCGCGGCGGCACCGAGCCGTGCGTCACCGACGCCGACCTGCTGCTCGGCTACCTCGACGAGCGCCACTTCCTCGGCGGCACCATGCCGCTCGACCGCGAGGCCGCCCGGCGCGGCGTCGAGGAGCGGATCGCCGGCCCGCTGGGGGTGACGTTCCTCCAGGCGATCTGGGGCATCCACGACCTGATCAACGAGACGATGGCCGCGGCGGCCAAGACCCACATCGCGGAAAAGGGCGGCAACCCGCGGCTCGTCACCGTCGTCGCCTTCGGCGGCGCCGGTCCCGTCCACGCCTACGGCCTGGCCCGCAAGCTCGGCGCCCCGCGCCTGCTCGTGCCCCCCAACGCCGGCGTCGGCTCGGCCCTCGGCTTCTTCACCGCCCCCCGCGCCTTCGACCTCGTCCGCTCCCACAAGGTGGCGCTCGAGGCCGCCGACTTCGCGACGCTCGAGGGGATGTTCCGCGAGCTGGAGCGGGCCGGAGCCCGCACCCTGGCCCAGTCCGGCGCCGCGGACGAGCCGGTGGCGTTCGAGCGCTCGATCGATGTCCGCTTCGTCGGCCAGGGCGCCGAGACGACCCTGCCGGTGCCGGAGCCGGACTTCACGAAGCTCGACCGCGCCGTCGTGCGAAAGCGGTTCGACAACGAGTACACGAGGCTCTACGGCCGCACCTACCCGGACTCGGCCGTCGAGTTCATCAACTTCAAGGTCCGCGCCCGGCTCCCCGAGCGGCTGCTCGAGCTGCAGCGGCTGCCCGACGAGTCGCGGCCGCTCGAGCGGGCCGTCAAGGGCACGCGCCCGGCGTTTTGTCCGCGGCGGCGCGACTTCGTGCCCCACACCGTCTACGACCGCTACGCGCTCGGCGCCGGCGCCATGTTCGCCGGCCCCGCGATCGTCGAGGAGCGGGAATCCACGCTGGTGGTGGGGGAGGGCGCGCAGGTGCGCGTCGACGAGTTCGGCTTCCTCTGGATCGACCTGCCGGAGGTGTCGTGATGTTCGACCCGATCACGATCGAGATCCTCTGGCGCCGCCTGCTGTCGATCGTCGACGAGGCCGACTCGGCCGTGGCGCGCACCGCCTTCTCCAGCCTGCTGCGTGACGCCCACGACTACACCTGCATGTTCACCGACCGGCAGGG
>JAFGHH010000058.1 GCA_016930215.1 Deltaproteobacteria bacterium | reverse complement strand
CGGGGGTGACCACCCCGCGACGCACCGTGCACGGAACGATCGCCTGGGAGCTGTACGACCGCGGAGTCGGGACGTGGCTGCAGGTGTCCCGCGAGTCGGATTCCCGGGTGCTGGTCTTGCTCGAGGGACCGGTCGATGCCACCGCGCTCGCGATCCCGGCCCTGCCGTCCACCGTCGACGAGGACGAGCTGTTCGGCACCGACGCGCTCGTCGTCTCCGTCGGCGTGTTCCGGCCGGACTCGACCGGCACCTACACGCGGCAGTTCGCGACGACCGAGCCTCTCGCGATCGCGAGGTGAGCGCGGCGGCGACGCGGAGGGAGGGGAGCGGCAAGACGATGAAGGCGCGATCCACCCGGAGACCACCGCTCCCCTCGCCCGCCGCAACGACGGCCCGTCGGCCGAGACTGTCATCGTCGCCGTCGGGCCGGCCGAGCCGCTCGAGACCGCCGGCACCTGCCTCCTCGACCTCGACGCCGTCGTCCACTCGGTCGACGCCGAGGGCGCCGTTCGGGAGACGGAAGCGCTGCGGTTCGTGCCGGCGCCCTGAACGGGAGGGAATGTCGGACGAACGGGAGGATTCGTCCTCCGGCCCGGAGGGAACCCCGCCGCGGGCCGGTTGACGCCGGTCGGGCGAGGGCGCTACCCGCCGCTGACGAGGTGGGTGACGACGACGACGGCGCCGGCCGGGACGGCGGTCCGGGCGTAGGCGTCGCGCGGGACGTGGACGCCGTCGACGCTCACCACCAGCAGCGGGAAGACGAAGTTCCGCTCGCGCAGCACGTCGGCGACCGTGAGTCCCTCGCGCCACGGATGCGGGTCGTCGTTGATGGTGATCGCGGGCGGCATCACCCCTTCTCGAGCCACGGCTTGACCACCTCGACGACCCACGGGTAGTCGATGCCGAGGCTGCGGAGCGTCTCGAGGGTCGGGACGCCGTTGGGGGTCCAGCCGCGGCGCTTGTAGACCGCGTCGAGCAGCTTCTCGTACTGGGCCTCGCGGTAGGCGCGCAGCGCGGCGACCTTCTCCGGCGTGGACTTCCCGGCGGGGTCGAAGCCGACCGTCTCCTTGAGCTGCTTGTCGTAGCGTTCGGCGCGCGACTCGTACTCCTCGACGGTGACGGGGCCCATCGCGCGGTACGGCCCGCGGTCGAACTCGCGGGTCCCCTTGCCC
Organism: Deltaproteobacteria bacterium; assembly: GCA_016930215.1. Classification (GTDB taxonomy): domain Bacteria; phylum Myxococcota_A; class Polyangia; order DRWM01; family JAAZOP01; genus JAAZOP01. The sequence continues at coordinate 10,615 of JAFGHH010000058.1, read as the reverse complement.
ATCCGCAGGTTGAACACGCGCTGGAAGTTGTAGACCCGCTCGGACATCCGGATGATGTCGGCGGCCGTGACTTCCTGGCCGGTCATCCCGGCCCAGAAGTTGACGTAGCCCTCGACGTGGCCCGGGACCTTGTTCGCGTCGGGGTACTTCGCGTCGTCCTCGGGCTCGACGTCGTTCCAGGGCAGCTTGCACAGGCCCATCAGGCCGAACCAGGTGCGCCACATCGGGGCATCCGCCCGACGGACACCGTCGCCGACGCCGCGCCGTCGCCGTGCCAGGAGTCTGTCGGCGAAGCCGCCCCAACGAGGCGGCCGGCCGAGCTGAGCGGCCGGTCGCTGCTCGAAGCGCGTCGGCCGCGTGGTTGCGGTTCGTGTGAGTCGGTCATCCGCATCGGCGGACAGCCGCGGGCGATTGCGGTGCCTTCCTTCGCGCTGTGCTGTGCCCTGGCGTCGGTCGCGGAGGGCAAGCGCGGGTTCGCCTCCGTCTGGCGGTTGCCGGCCGTCGGGGCCGGCATCGAGGTGGCTCGCAGCGCGGTCACCCGCGGTTCGACGACGACTCCGCGAGGTTCATGGAGCCGCTGTTCGCGCTGGCGATCAGCCGACTGCGACAGCCATCGTGCCTCGAGATGCTCTCCAGGTTGGAGTGGTTCCGGCAGGTGCCGGCGGACGACTCGACGGTGCTGCCGGCGCGGCCGCGCAAGCCGCAGGACAAGGCGAAGGTCGAAGTCGGCGTGCAGCAGGCGCGAGCGCCGGCTGCTCGCGCCGCTGACCCCTCCAGGAGCGGACTCCCCGGCGGGAGCGCTCGCGCACGAGGCGCTTCACGCCCCGCGCGCCACGCGGCTCCCCGGACGGGAATCCCATGACCCGCAGGTCCGGCGTCGACTTCTGCCGGACAGGCTCCTAGAGCACCGACCGGTTTGGTCCGCCTGCTGCAACGCGCATTTGCGGCCTGCGTCGGGCAGGCTCGTCGGTGCGCTGCTCGAAGTACCGCAGGTATTCCTCCGCTGCTCGCTCCTCGCGTGCCCGCCTCGGCTTCGCAACTGCGCGTTTCGCAACGGCGTTCAAACCGGTCGGTGCTCTAGTGGCAGCCCTGCGTGCGCGTGCTCGTCTCCGTCACGCAGCGCGCCCCGGTGAGGTCCGGCCGGCAGTTCGTGATGAAGCGCGCTTCGGCGCCGCACTCCGGAATCGAACCCAGCCAGCCGGCGCTGAAGTTGCACCTCCCGGGGGAAAGGAGCGCGCAGACCCCGACGGAGGGATAGCGTCGCTCCGTCGCGCCCGAGCAGTTGTAGTCCCAGAAGCTGCCGGCGCTGCCGCAGGCGTAGGGCACCGTGAACCAGCCGGTCTGGCCGGGATTCGCGTCGGCGAAGGAGTCGCAGCAGTCCCCGGCGGTCCACGACCAGCCGGCCGGCAGCCTACCCACGCAGTCGTACGCGCCGGCCCCGTAGCCGTCGCTGTCCGCGTCCGCGTACGCGGGGTTGCCCGCGCCGAAATGGCGGCAATTCCCGGTCACCAAGCTGCAGAAATCGCTCGTGCAGGGGTTGTCGTCGTCGCAGTCCAGCGGAGTCACGCCGGTGCACACGCCGGAGGTGCAGGCCGAGGCGGTGAAGCAGTTCAGCGTGCAGGCCGTGCCGTCGGCGAGCGCGGTGTTCTGGCAGATCTGGCCGTTGAGGTTGGCGACGCAGGCGTCGGTCGTGCAGAACTCGCTGTCGTTGCAGTCGGCGGCGACGTCGCACGAGAACTGGCAGTCCGGCTCGCAACCGTCGCCCGAGACGTAGTTGCCGTCGTCGCACTCCTCGCCCGCGCCGACCACGCCGTTGCCGCAACCCGCCGTGATGCACTCGCCCGCCCGGCACTCGCCGGCGCCGCCCCCGGGCAGCGTACAGGCGGTGCCGTCCGCGGGCGGGGTCCCCGGCAGGCAGACATGGGTCGTGGTGTTGCAGGTCTCGACGCCGTTGCAGGTGTTGCCGTCCGAGCAGTCGAGCGCGGCGACGCAGCTGTAGCGGCAGTCGTCGGGGTCGCAGCCGTCGCCGAACACGGTGTTGCCGTCCTCGCACTGCTCCGGAGGCGAGGTGCCGCTGTCAACGTAGGCGTCGCCGCAGACCGAGGCCCCGCAGGACTCGGACAGGCAGATGTCGCGGGTCGTGGGCGTGCCGTCGGCGTCGCAGGCGGTCCCGTCGTCCGGGGGATCCGTCGACTCGCAGACGTGGGTCGTGTCGTTGCACGACTCGGCGCCGTCGCACGGATCGCCGTCGTCGCATTCCGCCGTCTCGGTGCAGGAGAAGGTGCAGTCGGCCTCGCAGCCGTCGCCGGACACCAGCCCGCCGTCGTCGCACTCTTCGGCCGGCGAAGCCCCGGTGTCGGCAAAGCCGTCGCCGCAGACGCTGAGCTGGCAGGTCTGGGCCACGCAGATGTCGCGGGTGGCCGGGTCGCCGTCGAGCTCGCAGATGTCGCCGTCCGCGGACGGCAGTCCGTCCGTGCAGGTGTGCGTGGCCGTGTCGCACGTTTCCACGCCGTTGCAGGTCAGTCCGTCGTTGCACGTGCCGTCGCTGGAACAGGTGTAGGTGCAGTCCGTGCGGCAACCGTCCATCTCGTCGGTGTTGCCGTCATCGCACTCCTCGCCCGTGTCGACCGACCCGTTGCCGCAGCTCCCGGAGACGCACAGCCCGGCGCGGCACTGGCCCGAGCCGCCCTCCGGCAGTTCGCAGGCGGTCCCGTCGTCCGGCGGCGTGCCCGGCGCACAGGCATGGGTCCCCGTGTCGCACGTCTCCGTGCCGTTGCACACCTCCCCGTCGTCGCAATCGGTCCCGGTCGTGCAGGAGAAGGTGCAGTCGTTGTCGCACCCGTCCCCGTTGTTGTAGTCGCCGTCGTCGCAGTCCTCGCCGGGGTCCGTGATGCCGTCCCCGCAGGACGTCGAGACGCAGACCTCGCCCCGGCAGATGCCGTCGTCGGTCCCCGTCAGGTCGCACGGCGTCCCGGTGGCCGGCGGCGTGCCCGGCTCGCACAACCCGGTCGCGACGTTGCAGGTCTCCAGGCCGTTGCACTCGTTGCCGTCGTCGCACTCCGCCGGACAGCCCCCGTCGGCCTCCGCCTCGGAGTACTCGTCCTCCGGCGTGTCGATCGGCGTGTCGATCGGCGTGTCGGTCGGAACGTCGGCGTCGGCTTCCGTTCCTTCGTCCCCGCCCGTATCGGTCGGGGACGACGAGTCGTCGCCGCAGGCCGAAGCCGCCAGGAACAGGCAAGCGAACAACATCCACAATCTGCTCATGACACCATCCCCTTTCGCTCGGTTGCTACGACACCCGACCACTTGCGGGTAGACACAGGCTACGTGCCCCGGTGGGACTCGTCAAGGAGAACCCGAAGAGAAACCGGAGAGGAACCCGAGGACCTCGGGGGCGGACTCGTTCGTCGCGATCGACGAGTCCGGCCGCGCCAGGCTCGCCTGGTTGAGGAGCTTCCTCGACCCGCCGCATGCCCGTTCGTCGAGAGCGCAGTCGAGTCATGTCGGAGTGACGGCAATCGCTCCGCGAGAATCGATGTTGAGTGCTTCGCATTTCGCGAATAGCATGTCGTCATGAGCAGGACGCGGCAGGGCGCGGGCGTGGTGTCGAGGTCCGCCTCCCGCCTGGCTTGCCGGCGAGACTGGTGCCGCGGGATTCCGGATCGGGCTCGAGGCTGACGGTACGGCGTTGTCGGACGGAGGGCAGGGTGGGCCGTTGTCGCGAACCGCCTCGCATCGGACGTCTGGTGTTCGTGGGACTCGTCCTCGCCCTGGTGTCCTGCTCGAAGCAGCGCTCCGAGGTCGAGGATTCCATCGCGCCGTCCTCCGGGCGGACCGCGGCACCGGCGGCGGCCGTCGCCGGGCCGCAGGTCATCGAGCTTCCGTTCCGGGACGAATCGTCGAGTCGGGACCTCGTGGCGCGCGTCGAAGTCACGATTCCTCCGGGCTGGAAGCACGTTCCAGACCGCTGGAAGCGCGAGGACCGGGTGTTCTTCGTCTCACCGAGATACGACGAGAGCGACTTCCTGTGGGCCCAGGCTTCCCTCCTTGAGCTTTCGGTGGATGGTCTGACAGGCCGCTACGACCGAACACTGGCCTCCTGGGTGGACGAATATGCCGGAGAGTTCCAGGAAGCGCTGGGCGACGGCGCACGAACGTTCAAGAACGAGGAGGTCCGTGAGGGCGTGCATGCGTTCGCCATCGGAAGTTCGACCCACCGCGCCCGTCGCTGCGTCGGTGCGGCGCACCTGCTGCCCAGGCCTTCGAGCTTCCTGGTGAGGTGTCAGGCGACTCTGCTGGAGTCCGAGGAGTCCCTCTGGCAGCAGGCGCTCGATGTCTGCACCTCCGTGCGCGTCACCGTCCGCGACCCGCTCGTCCCCGACGAGCGGGCGAGGCAGGAGGAGGCTGCGCTCGCCGCCGGGTGCCCGTCCGAGAGCTCCGTTCGCTACCTGCCGGCCGCAGCAGTCACGGATGCGCCCCGCTTCGACGCGGTTCGGAGTGTCGATGCGCGGGCGTGGGCCTTCGGCCACGTGGACGTCCGGCTCGTGAACGTCCCGCTCGAGACGACCGAGTCGCGACGGCAACCCACGGTCCCGTCGGGAGGCGGCTTCGTCGAGATCCAACTGACCGGGGGCGAGGACGGCGTCGAAGTCCTCGGCGGACGCTACGAGGTGGAAGCCGGCAACCCGCCGCGCGCCCGGATCAAGTTGGGAGTCCAGGGCGCCCGGACGTGGCGCATCCAACCGACGGGCTCCCCGCACGTCGAGGTGATCGCCAGGACGCCGCAGCGAATCTGCGGACGTTTCGAGGTGGAGGACGCCGACGGCTCGAAGCTGGCTGTGGAGTTCGTCGCGGACATCCTCCGCAACTCGCTCCTGTGAATCGAGCCATCCTGGTCGTCCGTGCCGTTGTCCCGGCGGTGGTCCGCCGGAAGGCGAGGTCGCCCGGGTGGACATGGGGCCGGCTGCCGCACGCCTGGGACACCGCGGGCCGTTGCCGAAGGGAGAGAAGCCGAGGCGCGAATCGACCGCGGCCTGCCCTCCGAGTCCGTGTGCGGCTGACGGGCGTCGGGGAGGGTCCGCGTCAGGGCCCCATGTAGAAGTGGCCGCTGCCGGCCATCGAGCCCTGCGACGGCGCGACCCCCCGGCAGTTCCAACTGGTGATCAACACGCTGCCGCGGGCGTCGGCGCGGTACACCGTCGAGGGGTCCACGCCCGTCGGCACGTCGGGAAGCACGATGCGGGACAACCCCGGCACGATCCAGATGATGGCGAGCGGTTCCGAGTCCCGCGACGATACGTTGATCCTCGGGAACAGGGACTCGTCCGCCAGGTCCTCGACCCCGCCTTCCCACTCGACGGCGTCGCCCGGCCCGACGCGGGTCGTGGAAACCGGCTCGACGATCGTCAGCGGGTGGAGGAACCGGGGCGTCTCCTCCCAGTGCTCGGCCTCGGCCCAGGCGAAGATCCTCCGTTCGCCGGACCAACCCTCGGGCGGCAGCCAGTTGAACATCGCCCGCGGATGGAACTCCGGGCCGAGGTCCGCATATTCGACTTCGAATTCGACCGTGTCCGCGGAGGTCCACTCCCAGTGGGTGGGCGAGCCGAGGAACAGCGACATCAGGGTGCCGTCGTTGTTGAAGACGTTCACGTACGGAGAGAAGTCATCCGGCAGCCACGAAGGCCTGGTCAGCACGTTGCGGAAGGTACCCGTCGGCAGCGGGTCGGCGGTCAGGTCGATGTCGATCGTCGTCGGCTCCGTCACCCCTTCGCTCGTCACCGCGCCCCAGGCCAGGAACGCGTCGTCGAAATCCTCGGTGAGCGGAATGGAGTGAACGTCCTCGGCGGGGTACTCGCAGGCGACGATCGTGAACGGCCGGCCGGAAATCACGTCCAGCGCCCAGTCCGCGCCCGCCCGCTCGTCCGACCCGCCCCGGTTGGACGAGACCAGGTGCCGGTTCGCGGGGTCGACCATGTTGTGCAGCGTGCCGCTCACCCGGACGGTACCTTCCGCGGGCCCCGGCCGTACCAGGTGGAACGCGCCGTCGGTGCCGAGGTGCTCCGCGACGTAGGCTTCGGTCAGCCCGACCCAGGCGATCATCGTCGTCTCCACCGAATACGCCGACAGCGTCCCCGTGCCGCCCCCCGCCCACTCGAACCCCTCGAATCGCACCCGGCCGTCGGCGTCCGTGACCCCGTCCAGCCGCACGCCGCCGGGTGTGTCGAAGGAGACGAGCGCCCCCGCCGCCGGCATCATGTTCTCCTCGTGCCCGAGGAGCCGCTGCTCGACCACGACCTCCAGCATCGCCCCGCCGCCGCCGTCCCCGTCCACCTCGCCGTCCGGCCCGGCATCGGAGTCCGGTTCGGCGTCCGCATCGAGGTCCGCATCGGCGTCCGCGTCGGCGTCCGCGCCTGCTTCGCCGTCCGGCCCGGCGTCCACCGGGTCCGCATCCTCGCCGCAGCCCCACGTCCCGGCCACGCCGGCACCGAGCAGTCCGACCACCACGGCCAACCATCGCCTCGTCATCGGTTCCTCCCTCCCGGTGCGGCGGGCGCCGCGCCGTCGTCCCGGCCCTGCGTGCCGGGACGGCCCGCGGGACCATCCGCCGTCCCGTTCCTCCCCGTAGGCCTCCCGCACCGAAACCGATCACTCGCCCGCATGCCGCCCGAAGGGTGGCCGAGGATTCCGATGTCGTCCACGCCCGGGGGCGATGATCGCTTTCCCGGTCTCGGCCCTACGGGTAGGATGCGGGAGGTGGCATCGGTGGACCCGCTGCGAGCAACGGCCCGGGAGGCCGCCGCGGGAGGGGGCGCGGCGACGCGGCGCCTCGTCGAGGCGGTGCTGGGTCCGCTGCGGGCCGACGCCGAGGATGTCGCCCAGGAGAGCGTGTTCGGTTTTTTGCGCGCCCTGCCGGCGTTCCGCGGCGAGTGTTCCGTGCTGCACTTCGCCTGCCGGATCGCCGTCCGCAACGCCGTGGCGGCCCGGCAGCGGGCGCGCGAGCGGTCCCTCTGGGTCGCGGCGTACGCGCGCACCGCCGCGTCGGAAGCCGACCGGCTGTCGGGAGAACCGGCGGCGGCGGCTCGACGACGCGAGATGGTCCGCCGGCTGCTCGACGAACTGCCGCCCGAACAGGCCGAAACCCTCGCCCTGCGCGTCGTCCTCGGCTGCTCGCTCGAGGAGACGGCCGCCGCCACGCACGTCCCGGTCAACACCGTACGCAGCCGGATGCGGCTGGCCAAGGAGGCCCTGCGGCGCCGGATCGCCGAGGATCCGACGCTCCAGGAGATGTTGGAGGTGGCCGGATGACGCCGCTCGACGTGCATCCGGACGAGTTGCTCGACCCGACGCGGCTGCCGTCGCTGACGCCGGCCGAGCGCGCACGGCTGGACAACCACCTGGCGGTCTGCCCGGCGTGCGCCTTCGAGCTGGCGGCGCGGGAGGACTTCGGCCGGCTGCTGGACGCCGACCGCCCGGGCGAGCCGGTGGCGGTGGCGCGGCTGGTGGCGCGGACGACGGAGGAGACCGGGACGGCCGCAGGACCGTCGGCCGGGACGGTGCGCGGCGCCGGCGGTGTGACGTGGTCCCGGCGGCTGCTGCTCGTGGCCGCGATCCTCGGCGCGGCCGGCGGCGCCGCGGCCGCCTCGTGGTATCTGGTCTTCCGGCCGCTGGTCGTGGGCACCGAATCCGCCGCGCCGCCGCCGGCGCCGCGCGGAGACCCGGGCGTGCAGGCCGCCGACGCGGCGACCCGCGTGCCCGCGCCGCCGCCGGCGCGGAAGTCGCCCGGGCGGCGGGTGCACCCGGCGACCCCGCCCGTGGGCCCGCAGCCCCCGGATCCGGTGCCGCCGCCGGCGCCGCCGGAGGAGCGGACGGCCCAGGCGCTGCCGCCCGCTCCTTCACGGCCCGGGCCGGAGCGAGTCTCTCCGTCCCCCGAGCCTCGCGAGCCGCCGGCCGGGCCGGCGACGCCGGCCGAGGCGCTGCTGCAGGCGAACGAGCTGCGGCGGGCCGGCGACTTCGCCCAGGCCGCGACCCTGTACCTCGAGCTGCAGCGCCGGTTCCCGGACTCGCGGGAAGCGACCCTCTCGCACGTCACCGCGGGCCGCCTTCTGCTCGACCGGCTCGCCGAACCCGCCCGGGCGCTCGAGCAGTTCGACGCCTACCTCGCCGTCGCCCCGGGCGGCACGCTGGCCGAGGACGCCCTCGTCGGACGCGCCGCGGCCCTCCAGCGGCTCGGCCGTGCGCCCGAGGAGCGGCAGGCGTGGACCGAGCTGCTGGCGCGGTTTCCCGCCACGGCGCAGGCCGAGCGTGCCCGCGACCGGCTGGCGGAGCTGGACGGAGACCGGCACTGATGAGCGGGCCCGGGGGGAGGTCGCGTCGCCTCGGCCGGTGGCTGCCGGGCTGCCTGTTCGCCGTCGGGCTCGCCGCGCCCGCCGCCGGGCGGGCCGAGCCCGAGACGATGGTGGGCGACGTGGTCATCGCGGCGTCCCCGCTCGACGCCTCCCTCCTCGAGATCGCCCTGCGCGAGCCGCTCGACCGGCTCGGCATCCGCATCCGCTGGATGCGGGTGGAGTGGTTCGAGCTGTCGGAGGTGCTGACGCCCGAGACCGACCCGCCTTCCGCCGCGGTGCGGATCTGGTTCGACCTCGTCGGGATTTCGCCGCCGGTCGGCGCGGAGGCGCGGGCGACGGTCTATCTGGCCGACGGGCCGTGGGAACGCGTGCTCGTGCGCAGCGTCGCCCTGCCCGCGGGGCTGGACGAGGTGGCGCGCGAGGAACTGGCGACGATCGTGCTGACCGCGGTGGAGGGGATCCTCGCGGGCGAAGCCGTCGGCACGCGGCGCGAGGAGCTCCGCGAGGAGCTGGGGATGGCGCCCGCCCCGGCGCCCGCCTCCCCGCCCACGGCCTCGCCCCCGGAAGCGCCCCCGCCGCGCGCGCCGACCTTCGCCGACCGCATGCGGCTCGAGCTGGGTCCGCGGTACGCGCCGGGCGGATACGCCGGCCGGCTCACCGCCGTGCACGGCATCGCCCTGGAGCTGGGGCTGGTCGAGCGGACCGGGTTCGTGCGCTGGGGCGGCTGGCTCGGGGGCGGCTACACCCTGCCGATCCATGCCGCGGGAACCGACCGGGTCGACGTCCGGCTCGACGTCGGCTCGCTCCGCGCCGCCGGGGCGATGGAGCTGGCCTTCTCCCCGACGTTCGCCCTGCGGTTCGCACTGGGGTTCGGCGTCGACATCGTCCGCGCGGCCCCCGCGGCGCAGGCCGGCGTCGCGGCGGAGGTGGAGCCGACGAGCCACGCGGCCGAGGCCGTCGTGCTCGCCTCCGTCACCGGCCGCGTCCTCGCCGGAGACGCCGTCTCCCTGTGGTTTGGGCATCGGGGTCGACCTGGCCCCGTGGACCGCTCCGTACGTCGTGCGACGGGGCGAGACGCTGGACGCCGTGCTCGAGCCGTGGGTCGCCCGGTCGTTCGGCGTGCTGGGGCTGACCTTCGACATGCTGCGCGCGGGAGGTTGAGATGGGTCGATTCGCGGGATGCATCGTCGTGTCGTGGGCCGCCCTGGGCGGCCTCGCCTGCGACGACTACCACCTCCTCGCCGTCCTCGCCGACGCGGACGCCCCCGACGACGCGGCAGTGGGAGACGGCCCCCGGGAGGATGCGTCCTCCGAGGATGTCGACGGTGCGGCGGAGGACGTTCCGGACTCCGAGGCCGACGGTGCGCCGGACGATGCCGGCGGCGGCACGCTGACCGTGCGCGTCGTCCGCAATCCCTCATTCCCGTCGGCGGGCCTCGAGGGGCTCGTCGAAGGCGCCGCCGTGGCGCTCGACCCCCCCGGCGGCGGACGCGTCGAGGCGACCACCGACGAGAACGGCCTGGTGAAGTTCGTCGACCTCGACTGGTCCGCCGGAACCGCCACCGTCATGGCGCACGCCCCGGACCACTCGGTGGCCGGCCGCACCGGGATCGCCGCGCCCGGTGGCGAGGTCCTCCTGGTCCTCGAGGCGTGGAGCCCGCCCTCCTGGATGGTGGAAGTCACGGGCACCGTCCTCCACCTCGACCCGATCGGCTGCCTCCGCGTCTCGGCCACCGTGCCCCACGTCGGCCTCGCCTGCGCCCCCGGACCGGACTACGCGATCCACGTGCAGCCCGATACGCCGTTCACGCTGGTGGCGTGGGGCCACTGGATGAGCGGCGCGGACGGCTCGCGCGAAGCCGACTGGCCGATTCCCGGCTGGGTGCAGCTCGACCACCCCGGCGTCTCCGCGACGACGACCCTCGACCTCGACTTCGCCGCCGAACCTCCGGTGCCCCACCGCGTCCACGGCTCCTTTGCTCTGCCGTCCTCTCCCTCGAGCCTCCTCGCCGTGTGGGCCACCGGTGGCGTGTTCGTCCTCTCGAGCGACCTGGGCATGATACTCGGCGGCACGGAGCATACGGAGGTGAGCGCCGACGAGACGACCGTCGAGTTCGACGTCGCCTGGCTCGCTCCGCCGGGCGTGACCGGCCTGTTGACCGAATACTTCCTCCTCATGCCGCCGTGGCCGGCTTGGGTGGCGTCGGTCACCTTCGAGGAAGGCCCGCCGACCGCGGGAGCGCACGCCCCGGAGTTCCTCGAGATGCCGG
>JAFGHH010000414.1 GCA_016930215.1 Deltaproteobacteria bacterium | reverse complement strand
GGGGCCCCCGACCTATCGCACAGGCTCCAAGGCCGCGGCGTCGCCTCTACCGCGGAGCGCAGCGGAGCGGTTTCGTTCAACCCACAATATGTCACATTGCTCGGGGAGGCAGATGGGCACCGTGGGCGACATCGATGGACGTCCGGAGCGGCTGGAACAGCCGGCGTTTCCAGGCAGATCGCGCTTGGATTTCCTTCTCGCCTCGCTTCTCGCCTACGACTTCGAGGTGAACGGAGCTTCCAGGAGGCACAGCCATCCGGTGGCGAGCGCGCTTTCCGACGGCGTCCGTGAAGTGCGACCGGCGAAGATGTACGATGGAACCGTCATGGCCCTGAATTCCACAGCCCCGTCGAAGCTCGTCGATGAACAGGCGCGTCCGTACTTCCTCTGGGACACGGACCTGAGCGTCGACGAGTTCCGCGTGCGCCTTTCCGATCCCGATCCGCGCGTGGCCGCGTACCTGCACGGAAAGCTGATGCGACAGGCCAAGCCCGACGATGTCTTCTTGTTCACGACTCGCGCCAGGATCCGCGAGTTGTGGCCCCAGCTCGAGCGCTACCTGGGTCGGTCGCGGGGTTTCTGGCGCTGGATTCTCGCCAGGTGGGACGCCGATGAGCGGACCTCGCAGTAGGCTGGGACCGCTCCAGGAGCGGGTTCTCGTCCTGCTGGCCGACCAGGAGCCCCCCTGGACCCTTCTCGGCGGGGGCGCCTTGATCGGATTCCACGTCGGTCATCCCGCGTCGCTTCCCGGCGCGAGTTGCTCGCGACCAAGTTGTGCAGCCTGCTCCACCGGTCCGAGCTCCGCGACCTTCAGGACGTGCGCGAGTTGTTGGTGACGGGCTCATCCCTGGAGCAGGGGCTCGCCGACGCTCCGCTCGTCGAAGCCGGCTTCTCGACCATGACCTTGGCCTGGCTGCTCGACGGACTCGACCCCGTCGCGCTCCGCGGCGCGGCGAACCTGTCGGCCGAGGACGCGGCTGTGCTCGACACCGTCCGGCACGAGTTGATCGCCCGGCTCGTTCGCTCGTCCAGGCCGACGTAGCGGGCGAGCCCGTCGAACGCTGCCCGGGTGCTCAAGCTGGTCCGTCCTTCGACCACGATCCGAAGGTTTGTTCCGGCCCTACCTTCCCGTCAGGAGTCGGCCCGCGTGAAGCTGCGGGAGCTACCGGGCGACGGTTCCCGCGTTGCCGGCCGCACGCGGCGCGGGCTTCCGCAGGAGCCGCACCGCGATGGCGACCGCAACGACCACCGCACCGAGGGCCGACGCGACGATGACCGTCCCGGCGGCATTGCCGCCCACCTCCGCGCGCTTGAGGATGATGCCCGCGAAGGCCCACAGGACGACGAGGCCCGAGGCGACGGCGCCCCGGAGCAGCACCAGGGCGGTCCCGATGCCGGCTCCGGCCAGGATGACCGCCGCAGTCCACCACCGCGGGTCGAGCCCTCCGCCGCTCCAGCCGGCGTCGACGAGGACGGCGGTCACGTTGGCGATCGTCGCGATGCCGATCCAGCCGAGGTAGACCCGGATCGGCGTCCGGAGGAAGAAGCGGCGGACCGGACCGACGGTTCCCGCCGGCGGTCCCGCCCGGTGCATCCGCTCCACGAGCGCGATCAGGGTTCCGAGGATGCCGAGCATGATCGCCAGCGAGAGCGGCACGAGACGCCAGTGCCAGGCGAAGATCCACGCACCGTTGAACGCCGCGTTCGCCGAGAAGAGCCAGCCGTCCGCCGGCGCCCAGGTCGCGTCCCCGTCCCCTGCGAAGGCCTCACGGAGCACCACGGCGACGTGGCCCAGGAGCAGGGCGTAGATCAAGCCCCAGATGGCGAAGGTCACCCCGGCGGGCACGAAGAGGTTGGGCAGCTCGTCGGAAAGCCGCCCCGTGTTGACGCCGTTGAGCGGCAGCCCGTTGGCCAGGCCGTTCACCGTCACCATCCCGGCGAACATCAGCGCACTCACGACGGCGGCCGCTCGACGCATGCCGGGACAATGTGGCCACGGGGACCGCCCCGGTCAACCGGAGCGCGGCCAGGAGGCGCCGTCCGCCCGGGCGCTGCGTGGCTCGGGCCCGCGAAGCCCTCGACGGCCTGCTTCGGCGTCGTGCGCGCGGGTGCCGGCCTCCGCGTCCGGCTGGGCGAGTCGCGGGCGGGCGATCGACGACCACGATGCGGAGGGGGGTCTCGCGAACGACAGCGGCGCGCTACTCGCGACCGACGTTTCCGCCGACGTTCCCGCTGAAGGTGTTGGACGTCTCGACGTCGGCGTTCAGGGTCGCCTCTGCGGAGGCCCAGATGCCCCAGCCGGCGCTGTCGCGGATCGTGCTGTCGGTCACGCGGAGCTGCAGCGGGTAGCCGGACGAGACGAGGGCGATGTTGGCCGGCTGGCCGTCGACGAACGCGTAGCCGCCGCCGTGCGCGATATCGACGTGCTCGAGGCGGTTGTCGAGCGAGTTGGCGTTGGTGAAGAGGATGCCGTTCCAGTAGCCGGCCAGCGCCTCGCGGCCCCGGAAGGTGACCGGGTCCGCGGCCGTCCCCGCCGCCGTCAGCGCCCCGTCGTCCGTCACGTCCAACTCCGCGTCCTGCTCGAAGACCAGGCCCGCGCCGGCGGAGAGCGTCAGATGACCGGTGGTCTCGACGGCGAGCGTACCGCCGATCAGGTAGTCGGCATCCAGGTTTTCCCACGTCTCGTCGCCTGCGATGCCGCCGTAGTTGCCCTGGACGAACACGAAGTCGACGTCGTTGCCGGTGTACGTCGAGGTCGGCGAGAGGTACTGCACGGGCGGCGGATACGTGAAGACCGGCCCGAATTCGTTGCCCGTCAGCGTGTTGTCGGTGAACGAGGGCAGCACCGCCTCGTTGCGGAGGTACAGGCCCCAGCCCGCGTTGTTGCGCAGCGTGGTGTTGGTCACCGAACACCGCACCTCGTAGCCGGAGCTGTCGAGGAACAAGCCGCCCCGCAGGCCGGTCGTGTACTCTTCCGCGCCGCCGTCCTCCAGCGTGACCCAGGCCAGCGCGTTGTGGATCGAATCGGCGTTGGTGAGGCGGATGCCGTCCCAGTAGCCGCGGACGTGCTCGAAGCCGGTCAGGACGACCGGCGCCGTGGCGGTCCCGGCGACGGTCAGCGCGCCGGCACCGTCGATCTCGATCCCGGCGTTCTGCCGGAAGACGATGCGCGTCCCGGCCGCGATGGTCCAGTGTCCCGGGTCATGGACGAAGATCTCGCCTTCGACCAGGTAGTCGGCGTCGAGATCCTGCCAGGTTTCGTCTTCGAGGATGCCGGCGTAGTTTCCCTGCACGAACACGTAGTCGGTGTCGTTCCCGACGTACGTCGAGGTCGCTTCGAGCTGGTCGACCGCCGGAGGGAACGCGTGCACCGGTCCGTCGGCGTTCTCCGTCAGCTCGTTGCGCGCGAACGACTCCAGCACCGCCTCCTCGCGCAGTGCCAGGCCCCAGCCGTCGTTCTGGCGCAGCACGGCGTCCTCGATCGAGCAGCGGACGGGGTAGCCGGAGCTGCCGAGGTAGACGCCGGCGCGCAGACCGCTGCCGTAGTCGTGGGCACCGCCGTGCTCCACGACCACGTGGTGCAGAGCGTTCTGGAACGAATCGGCATTGCTGAAATGCAGCCCGTTCCAGTACCCGCGCCGCGCCTCGACCCCGGTGAACGTGATCGGCGCGTCCGTCGTCCCCGCCGCGTGGAACGAGCCCTGGTCGTTGACCTCGATGCCCGTGTCCTGCTCGAAATGGAACGTCACGCCGGGCGCCACCGTCACCGCCACGTCGTCCGGCACGTAGACCTGGCCCGTAACGCGGTAGCACGGGTCGGACAGCGTACGATCGGCCTCGATCGTGCCCGACAACTCGGTGCAGGTGCCGGCGGGATCCCCGTCGCCGTCGCAGGCGGCGACCGCCAGGACCGAAGCCAGCACGACCACGCCCCCCGCCACGAATGTCCGTCCTTGCATCGAAGTCCTCCTTCCCCTCGTGTTCCATCATCGCCGTGCCGGGCACGGCCGCGGCCGGCCCGTCCGGCCTGCGAGCAAGCGCCGCGAACGGCCCTTGCGGAGTCGCCGGGGCAATCTAGGATGGCCCGGGCGCGGACGCAACTCCTCGCCCACTACGATGCCGACCCCGGCGGCGCGAGCATCGCCGACTCGCCGCACTACCTGATCCTGAACCTGGGACTCAACGAGAGCTACCCGATTACCGTCCCGCTGACGATGCGGGTCGACGACGTCCGGCACTGGCGACGCTAGTCGTGGGTCACGGACCAGGTGCCGTCGCCGGTGACGGGCACCGGGCAGTCGGTGCAGGTGCCGGCGAACGTCCCGTCCGGGCAGCCGTAGGGGACGAACGACGACTGCATCGTGCCGCCGAAGTGGTAGTCGGTCCCCTCGACCGAGACGACGCCCTCGTAGAAGTCGCCGTCGAGGCGCTCGCAGTCGAGGGAGCCCTGGATGCGGCTGTTCCACCCGTAGGCGCCGCCCATGGCGGTGCCGCTCATCGTGCCGTCGAAGGTCCACGACGTCACGCCGCCGGCTTCCACGCGGAACGTCACGTCGCCGTCCATCGGGTAGTCCTCGCCGAGGGCGTGGATCGTGCCGGCGAAGGTGCCGCTGTAGCTGCCGGGGACGGCGTCGAGGTCGAAGCCCTCACAGGTCGGGACGTCCGAGGCCCCGTCCTCCTCGCTCGCGTCCGCTTCGGCCTCGACTTCCGCCTCCTCCACGGCCCCGTCCTCCGCGACGTCGTCCGGGGCGTCGGCATCGGCATCCGGGTCGTGCGGATCGGAGCACCGGCAGATCCCGGCGACGCACTCGCCGACGCGGTAGCCGTACTCAAGACACTCCCGCGCGCACTCCGCGGGCACGCAGGCGCATGCGTCGTCGCCGCCGCCGGCAGTGGAGCAGGCCAGGCCGAGAACCGCCGGTGCAAGGCAGACGTGCGCGGCGCGGGCCCAGGCACGGGGCGGCCGGAGGGACGCGACGGGATGCGACGCAGTTCCGTTTCCGGTCGTGGGGTTCATCGCGCTCCTCCGCGCCGGTTTCCCCGGCGCCTGGTAGAGCATGGTAGCGTGCCCCCCGCGCTCGGGCAACGTGGCGCCCTGCCCTCGCCCGCGCCTCGCCGCGAGGCGTGCGGGCACTCCGTCGAGCGCCGGGAACCGGCGACTTGACGCACCCCGGACGTCCGGGAGAGGCTATGGACTGCGACCGACCAGGGGAGGGGGTCGCGAGGGCGTACGTGAGC
>JAFGHH010000413.1 GCA_016930215.1 Deltaproteobacteria bacterium | reverse complement strand
TCGAGCTCCACGCGGACCAGCGCCAGCTCGGCGCCGAACCAGCCGACGCCGGTCGGCCGCGAGTGGGCCACGTAGATCACGCGGCCGTCCTCCTCGGAGTACTCGGCGTGCGGCAACGCGTCGTAGACCCATCCTTCGTCGGTCCGCCGGTCGGCGGTGAACAGCCGCAGCGGGTCGGACCACGGTCCGGCGAGCGCCGGTGCGGTGTGCAGCACGACGTCGTTGTCGAGCGGGGCCGAGTGGACGGCGCACCAGCGATCCAGGTGACGGTTGAAGAACACGCCGAGGATCGGCGCGCCGCGGAGCACGGAGCGCGCCGCGCCGATCGATATCGACCACCCCGCGCCGTCCCAGTAGCGCCACGCGGCGCGGTCGAGCACCGCGGCGGCGGGAACGCGGGCCACGGTGCACGGGAACTCGAGGCCGTCCTGGCGGCAGCCGAAGACGTACAGGTCGTCACCGTCGAGCACCGCGGCGGTGCCGTAGCCCGGCTCGTCCTCGCCGAACAGCAGCGTCGGGTGCGGCGTTTCCGGCGCGACGACCGGTCGCACCGGCTGCTCCTCGAAAGCGTCCCAGGTCGCGACGCCCGAGCCGGCGCCGCGGAAGTTCATGTCGCCCGGCTCGGCGTAGATCAGGTCGTAGAACACCAGGGCCCGGTCGCGTGGCTCGTCGAAGACGAGCGCGGTGGGCCAGACGGCCCAGCGGGCGCCGCACGGCGACTCGGCGCACGGATCCCCGGCATGAGCGTCGTTGAACGCCTGCTCCTCGGTCGTCGGCGGCAGCAGGTACGCCGGTGCTCCGGCCGCGTCGGTGCGCTCGACGAACGAGGCGATGCCGTCGGCGGCGTCGAGGTCGGTGGTGTGCGACCAGGAGTTGTGGTGCCAGGTGCAGCCGGCCGCGTCGGGTGCGTTGAGGACCGTGTCGCCGAAGACCCAGATCGAGCGGCCCCAGACCAGTGCGCTCTCGCCGCCGTCGCGCCCCTGGATCGTCGCCGCCTGCTCCAGCACGCCGAGCTCGCGCGCCGCGCGCACCCGGGCCTCGGCCGGGCGGGAGGTGTTGCAGGCCTGGACGAGCAGCAGCAGCGCCAGCGCGGGCGCGCCCACGCGCCACGTCGGGCTGGGAGGGTCGTGCTCGATCACGCGGTGACTGTAGCAGGAACGGCGGCCGGCCGCGGGCCCGGACCCGCGGGCGCGCGCCGGCACGTCCGAGCGGCCTTGGTGGATCGATCCCGGACCGTCGTCCGTAGGGGACGGCCGCCGGAAACGGACGTGGTTCCGCCGGCCCACGGGAGGAGTCGATGGGAAACGTCGTACGGATGCTGACGCCGGCGGTCGTCGCGGGCCTGGTCTGGCTCGGCTCGCCTGCGGTGTCCCTCGCCGAACCCGGTACGGTGCCGGCGTGGTACCCCGAGGGCTTTCCCTATCTTCCCGCGGTCGACCCGCCGCCGGACGACGCCGCCTGGATGTCGATGGAGTGCGCGACGGTGATCACGCTGCGGTACGAGCGGAGCGCGCGGAGCTTGTACCGCGAGCTGCGCGAGGCGGCGGAGACTGCCGGCTGGACCGTGCGCCCGCGACAAGACCCGGAATACGACTACCGTTTCGACGCCTCCCTGGAAGGCCGCAAGGTGCTGGCGATGTTCGACGCGAACGAGGACGGGACGAGCCGTCTGGTGCTCTACGTGCTGGATCTGCCGGAGGGGAGCTGACGTCGGCCGTCGCGATCGACGAAGCCGGGCGGCCCGTCGTGCGGGTCAGGGGACGAGGCGTGCGGCGAGCTCGTTCTGGCGGTGCACGAGGCGCTGCTCATCGATGCGCAGCAGCCGGCCGTGCTCGACGACGACCTCGCCGTTGACCACGACCAGCTCGGCGCGGCGCCGGCCGACGCAGAAGGCGAGGGCGGCGAGCGGGTCGTGGAGCGCGCCGGCGTAGGCGATGTCCCGGAGGTCGAAGACCGCCAAGTCGGCGGCGAAGCCGGGCTGCAGGCGACCGGTGTCTTCGCGGCACAGCACCTCGGCGCCGCCGCGCGTGGCCAGCCGTAGCGCCAGGCGCGCGGGCATCTCGCGGACCCCGGTGCCGACGCGGTGCACCAGCAGGCAGAGTCGCAGCTCGGCGAGCAGGTCGGAGGCGTCGTTCGAGGCCGAGCCGTCCACCGCCAGGCCGACCCGCGCGCCGGCGCGCACCAGGTCGGGGATGCGGGCGATCCCCGAGCCGAGCCGCAGGTTGGAGGACGGGCAGTGCGCCACGCCGGTGCGCGTGCGTCCCATCTCGGCGACCTCCGCGTCGGACAGGTGCACGGTGTGGGCGAACCAGACGTCCGGGCCGGTCCAGCCCAGGTCGCGGGCGTACTCGAACGGCCGCTTGCCGAACTTCTTCAGGCAGTAGTTCTCTTCGTCGAGCGTCTCGGCGAGGTGGGTGTGGAGCGTGCAGCCGTGCCGGCGGGCCAGCGTTGCCGTGTCGCGCATCAGCTCGGCGGAAACCGAGAACGGCGAGCAGGGTGCGAGGCCGACGCGGCACATTGCGAAGCGCGAGCGGTCGTGGTGTGCGGCGATGAACCGCTCGCTGTCGCGGAGGATCTCGTCCTCGGTCTGCACCACATGCTCGGGCGGCAGTCCGCCCTTGCTGGTCCCGACGCTCATCGAGCCGCGCGTCGGGTGGAAGCGCATGCCGATCTCGCGGGCCGCGGCGACGGTTTCGTCGAGGATCGTGTTCGGCTGCCCGTGGGGGAACAGGTAGAAGTGGTCGGCGGCAGTGGTACAGCCGGAGAGCAGCAGCTCGCCCAGGCCGACCAGCGCGCTGGTGCGCACGGCCTCGAGGTCGATGCCGGCCCAGCGCGGATAGAGCGCCCGGAGCCACTCGAACAGCGTCGCGTCCTGCACGTCGCGCACGTTGCGGAACAGCGTCTGGTAGAGGTGGTGGTGGGTGTTGACGAGGCCGGGGACGACGACCATCCCGGCGGCGTCGAACACGCGCGTCCCGGGCGGCGGCTCGAGGTCGCGACCCACGGCGCGGATCGCGGGGCCCTCGACCAGCACGTCCGCGTCGCGCAGCTCGGTCTGCGCGTCGTCCATCACGGCGACGGCCAGGGCGCGGCGGATCAACAGGGCGCTCATCGTCTCCTCCGTTCCCGGGCGGGTTCCGCCCGGCCAAGGCCAAGGCCAAGGTAAGCGCTGCGGGGCGCGGCGGCAAGAGCCGGCGCCGGGCAGCCGGTCTCATCTCTGAGGGTCCGCCCGCAAGGGGGTCGAGCGACTCAGAACAGGCCGAGCTGCGCGGCGTCCGGTGCCGCGGCGGCGTCGCGGGCGCGTCGCAGCGCCGCGCGGTCGGGTCCGACCAGGAACAGGTGCTCGCGGTTGCGCAGGTGCGAGACCCGGCCGACCTTCTCGCCGCGCGGGTTGTAGATCCCGATCTGCGCGCCGACGTAGCGCTTGAAATCGACCTCCAGCACCTCCACGTGGCCGTGGTCCGCCAGCACCCGCTCCAGCTCCGGCCGCGCGAGGTAGCCCTCGTCGCTGAACGAGACGACCAGCCAGCGGGCGCGCAGCGCGTCGAGCACTTCGGTCAGCGCCGCGCGGATGCGGCGTTTCGAGTTGAACGGGTTGCGGTAGTCGCGGCAATCGACGCGTTTCTGCGCCGTGCCGTAGACCTCCGGCTTGTCCCACCGCACGAGAGACTCCCAGACGTGGTAGTTGCCCAGGTAACTGTGCTGGTTGTATGGCGGGTCGAGGTACGCGGCATCGACCTCCACCTGCCGGGCCGCCTCCGCGGCATCGAGGCGCAGGGCGGTGCCGGGGCCGGGAAGCAGCTCGGGGACCCGCAGCTCGAGGTCGTTGAGCGCCCGCGGCGCCCACCGCTTGAGGTAGGCCATTTGCACGCCGGTGGTGGAGTCGACCCGGTCGGCGGCCTCCATCAACGAGACCAGCGCCACCGCTTCGAGGTCCGGCGGCAGGTCGCGGGCCGCGATCGCCTCGCGGATCGCGTCGATCCGCGCGCCGTTCTTCGGATGGAAGAACCGCGCCCGCTCGCAGTACGTCGCGGTCAGCCAACCCGGCGCCGGCGGGACCCGCGCCAGCTCGGCCAGCAGTCGCTCGGCCGGCCGCCGCACGCGCCCCGCGTCCGCTGCGACGTAGCAGCGGGCCAGTGCGTGGGCGAAGGCCAGGTGGTCGTTGGCGGTGACCCGCAGTCCGGCGCGCTTGAGCGCGTGGCCGACGCGCGAGGTGCCGCTGAACAGGTCGAGGACGGTGCGGACCCGCGGCAGGGCCCGGAGAACGGCGACGATGCGGGGGACGAGCAGCCGCTTGGAGCCGAGGTACTTGATCATCGGCGCACCCTCACCGGCAGCGCCGCCGCGGGGTCGGAGCGGGCGCCGTTCACGGGGCGTCCGCCGCGACGCGGCGACGCAGTGCGTCGAGCGTCGGGGCGATCGGCTCGGGCATCGTCACCGCGCGCCCGCCGGCGGCCACGTCCTTCAGGCCGTTGCCCGTGATCAGCACCGCGACCGTCTCGTCCGGGCGCACCAGGCCGTCCCGCAGCGCGTGCTGCGCCCCGGCGAGCGCCGCCGCGGCGGCCGGCTCGGCGAAGATCCCGGCCGTTCGTCCCAAGAGGCCGATCGCCCGGGTGATCTCGTCGTCGGTCACGACCAGGCCGCCGCCGCCGGTCTCGCGCAGTGCGCGCACCGCCCAGCGTCCGGCCGCCGGGACCGAGACGCAGATCGAATCCGCGATCGTCCGCGCCCCGACGTGGCCCGGAACCTCGTCGTCGGCGTCCGCGAAGGCCCGGGCGATCGCGGCGCTTCCCTCGGCCTGCGCCGCGTACAGCCGGGGCAGCCGGTCGACGAGGCCGAGCGCGCGCAGGTCGGAGAAGCCCTTGTGGACGGCGGCGAGGATCACGCCGTCGCCGGTGGGCACGACGAGGGCGTCGGGCGCGCGGCGGCCGAGCTGCTCCCACAGCTCGAAGGCCACCGTCTTCTTGCCGTCGACGGTGTACGGGTTGTAGGCCGTGCTGCGGTTGTACCAGCCGAACGCGCGGGTTGCCTCGAGCGACAGGGCGTAGGCGTCGTCGTAGGTTCCCTCGACGGGAACGACGGTGGCGCCGAACACGAGCATCTGGGTCCGCTTGGCGATCGGTGAGGTCTTCGGCACCAGGATCACGGCGCGCAGGCCGACCGAGGCGGCCATTGCCGAGAGCGCCACGGCGGCGTTGCCGGTCGAGGCGGTGGTGAGCGTGTCGCGGCCCAGCTCGCGGGCTTTGCCGACGACGACGCTCGAGGCGCGGTCCTTGAGCGACCCGGTGGGCAGGCCGGTGTCGTCCTTGAGCAGCAGTCCCGGCAGGCCGAGGGCCTCGGCCAGCCGGGACGGGCGGTGCAGCGGCGTCGGGCCCACCGGCAGCGGGGGCAGCAGCTCCGGCGAGGCGAGGGGCAGGAGCGCGTGCCAGCGGCGAGCGTCGGGGAACGCCGGGTCGGGGAACGCCGCGGCGGGCCGGTCGAAATCGACGCGCAGCACGCCGCGCGGGGCGTGTCCCGGCGGTGCGGAGCCGGCGCAGTCCGGACAGAGATACTCGACCTCCGCGGGGCCGAACGACCGGCCGCAGTCGGTGCAGGCGAGGCGGTACGACGTCATCGGGACTCCTTCGCGCCGCGGCTCGGGACCGCGGAACCGGGCCGGAGAGTAGTGCGTCGTGCCGCAGGTGTCGACGCCGGCGGGAAGACACGAACCCCGGCCGCGACGTGCCGCGGCGCCGAGTCCGCGGCGTCGCGGTTCGGATTGCCGGGACCGCCGCGGCGCGATAGCCTGTGTCGCTCGAGTCGGAGGAGGTCGGACGCATGCGATTCGTCATCATCGGAGGGGACGCGGCCGGCATGAGCGCGGCCAGCCGTGCCCGGCGCAACGACCCGGAGCTCGAGATCGTCGTGCTGGAACGGACCGACGACGTCTCGTACAGCGCGTGCGGCATGCCGTACAACATCGCCGACCCGGACCGGCCGATGGAGGAGCTGGTGGTGCGGCGGGCCGAGGTCTTTCGCCGGAAGCAGAACATCGACCTCCGGACCGGCCATTGCGTCGAGGCGATCGACCCGGCCGCGCGCACCGTGTCCGGTTCCGTCCGGGGCGGCGAGCGGTTCGTGGAACCCTACGATCGCCTGCTCGTCGCCACCGGTGCCCGTCCGGTGGTCCCCGACCTGCCGGGAATCGATCGGGACGGCGTCGTGTTCCTCAAGACCTTGGAGGACGGGCGGCGCATCAAGACGCTGCTGGCCGCGCGCGGCGTCGCGCGCGTCGCGATTCTCGGCATGGGTTACATCGCCCTGGAGATGGCCGAGGCGTTGCGGAGCCGCGGGCTCGCCGTGTCGATGGTCAAGCCGCGGCCGGGCCTGCTGCCCTGGATGGCGCCCGAGCTGTCCGCCGTGGTGCGGGCACGGCTCGAGGCCCACGGCGTCGAGCTTCACGACGGGCGTCGCGTGGAGCGCATCGATTCCGAGGGCGACCGGCTCCGCGTGGTCGGTCCGGAGCTCGACCTTCCGGCGGACCTGGTGCTGGCGGCGCTCGGCGTGGTGCCCAACAGCGAAGCGGCCGCCGAGGCGGGCCTCGAGCTGGGTCCCTCACGTTCCATCGCCGTCGACCGCCGGCTGTGCACGTCGCAGGCCGAGATCTACGCCGCCGGCGACTGCGCCGACGCCTTCCACGTCGTGACGGGCCGGCGGGTCTACGTGCCGCTGGCCCTGCGGGCGAACCGTGCCGGCTGGGCGGTGGCGGACAACGTCTGCGGCCGACCGACGGAGCTGGACGGCGTCGCCGGGACGGCGGTGTTCCGGGTGTTCGAGCTCGAGGTCGCGCGCAGCGGCCTGACCGCCGCGGAGGCCGCGCAGGAGGGCTTCGACCCGGTCGCCGTCTCGATCGCCACGCCCAGCCGGGCGCACGGGCACCCCGGCGGGGACCGGATCCACGTCCAGCTGCTCGGCGATCGCGCGAGCGGCCGGCTGCTGGGAGCGCAGCTGGTGGGCGTCGAGGGGGTCGCCCACCGGATCGATGCCGTCGCCGTCGCGCTGCACGCCGGGCTGACGGTGGCCCGCTTCGCCCAGACCGACCTGGCCTACGCGCCGCCCTTCGGTCCCGTCTGGGACCCGCTGCTGACGGCCGCCCACCAGCTGCTCAAGCTCCTCGAGCGCGGCTCCTGAGCCGACCGGCCGGGGGCGGCGGTCGGTCCCCCGGCGTTTCCCGAACCGCAGCAGGCACGCCGCCGCGCATGGTAGACTGTCGCACGGGAGGAGGTACGTCATGACGAAGCGACGGATCGCGCGGTGGCGGCTCGTTGCGCTCTGCGGTGCGCTCGCGGTCGGATCGAACGTGCCGGCGACGGCCCAGGAGGTCGTGGTCCTGCCCGACGGCACCCCGGAGTCGCTGCAGGCGGCGCTGGAGGCGGCCCGTGCGGCGACGGTCCCGACCGCGGTCGTCGTTCCTGCCGGCCGCTGGGATTGGGGCGAGGGCCGGGTGCTCGTCGACGACCTGCGGGACGTCGTCGTGCTCGGCGTCGGCGCCGAGCAGTCCCGGCTGGTCCGCGAGACCGCTTGTCCCGGCGGCGCGATGCTGCAGGTCGAGCGGTCGAGCCGCGTGCGGGTCGCGGAGCTGACGTTCGACGGCTGCGACGCCTTGACCGAGCGCAACGCGGAGGGGAACTGGACGCGGCCGATCGGCGTCCAGTTCGTCGACGTCGACGACCTGCGCATCGACCATTGCTCGATCCGCGACTTCGGCTGGGCCGGCGTGCGCTCCAACGGGGACCGCGACGGTTGCCGCGGCGTGATCGACCACTGCGACTTCGTGCGGATGTACATCGCGGAGATGGCCCCGCGCTACACGCTCGGTTACGGCGTCGCCGTCTCGGGCATCGGCGCGCTCGAGGGCGTGGCGTTCGGCTCGGCGGACGCCACGTTCATCGAGGACTGCACGTTCGACCGCACCCGGCACGCGGTGGCGGCGGGCGGCGGGGCGCGCTACGTGTTCCGTCGCAACGACGTGACCACCAACCGTCTCTCGCACGCCGTGGACGCCCACGGAGAGGAGGGCTCCGCGGTGGTCGGCACGGAGTGGGTCGAGGTCTACGAGAACGTGATCCACGACCCGGAGGCGCCGACCGCCGCCGTCCGCATCCGTGGCGGCCGGGGCGTCGTGTGGGGCAACACGATCCGCGACTACACGTATGCGGTTTCGCTGTGGGAGGAGACGCCGCAGCCGACCGGACCGGTCCACATCTGGGGCAACCACCTCGGCGCCGGTGTCGCCCGCCTGGGCGACGTGCGCGGCAGCCCCGACGATCGCGACACGGCCCCCGCCGGCTACACCGCCTACGCCTACCCGCACCGGCGCATCACCGAGCTCGAGGTGCGCGCCGGTCCGGACCAGAACGCGATCGTCGGCGCCGCCGGGACCGCCGCCGTCTACCTCGACGCAACCGCTTCGTCGGCCGACGGCGGGACCATCGCGCACTACCGCTGGTACGACGGCGACGTGCTGGTCTCGACCTGCGCGCGCGACGTGGTGGAGCTGGCGTCCGGCACCCATGCCGTCGTGCTGGCGCTCGAGCGCGACGACGGGCTGGTCGACTTCGACTCCGCGCACGTGCGCGCGCTGGCCGACGAGCCGCTGGTCTCGGACGGGAGCTGGCGCAACCGCTGGTTCGTGCCGCTGGTGGGCCGCGGCACGATCGAGGTGGACGCCACGCCGCGGGCGGCGCCGATGAACGGCTACGTGGCGTTCACCGGCCGGCGCCGCGTGGACGGCCACGAGGACCATGCGATCCTCGTACGCTTCAACCCCGACGGACGGATCGATGCCTATGACGGCGATGTCGGCTACCGCGCCGACGCCGTCCTGGAGTACCGGGCCGACGTCCCGGTCCACCTCGCGATCGACGTCGATGTGGCCGCGCGACGGTACGACGTGCGCGTCGACGGCACGACGCTCGCCGTCGGCTACGCTTTCCGGGCCGGCGTGCTGACCGTGGGGCAACTCACGGTGTGGGACGCCAGCGGCGAGCTGTCGGTCCACGGGCTGCAGGTGCGGGGCGAGCTCGCCGAGCCGGACCCGGCCTGCGCCGGAGGCGCGGACGCCGACGCGGATGCGGACGCCGACGCGGAGACGGACGTCGGGACGGACGCCGACGCCGACGTCGGGACGGACGCCGACGCCGACGTCGGGACGGACGCCGGCGCGGACGCCCCGACGGTCGATGCCCCGCCGGACACGCCCGCCGCGGACGCGACGTCGGAGGAGCCGGCGGCGACGGGATGCGGCTGCGTCGCGCCCCGGTCCGGCCGGAAGGGCGCGGCCGGCGTCCTGCTCGCACTGTCGGCGTGCGTCTTGCGCCGTCGTCGCAGGACGCGGTGAGCCGAACCGGGGGGCGGGAGTCCGCGGGCCGATTCGCCGGCGACGCCGTCGGACCTGCGGCCCCGCGTTGCCTCTCCCCGGCGCCGAATGCTAGCCTGCAGCGTGCACTCGACGACGAACATCATCACGTTCCGAGCCGTCGGCTTCCGGCTCTGCGGGGCGCTCGGCTGCGCCGCGCTGCTCGCGCTGCCGGCGTGCGACGAGGACGAGCCTGTCGGGGGGGACGTCTTCGACGCGGACACCGGTGCCGACGCGGACGCCGACGCGGACGCGGATGCCGACGCGGATGCGGACGCCGGCGGGCTGCTCATCACGACGACGGACCTGCCGCCGGCCCGCGTGCAGCTCGACTACGAGGCGCGGCTCGAGGTCGTCGGGGCCGTCGGCGCGGTCGACTGGTCGCTGGCCGCCGGCGCGCTGCCGCCCGGCCTGACGCTCGAGACGGACGGCACGCTCGTCGGCCTGGCCGAGCTGTCCGGGGTCTACGAGTTCGAGGTGCGGGCCGCGGACGCGGTATCGTCCGACCGGATGGGCTTGGCGCTCGAGGTGCCGCGCGTGTTGCTGCTGAGCGGGTTCGAGCCGTTCGGGGAGTTCGAGACGAACCCGTCGTGGGACGCGATCGTGCCGTTCGACGAGCAGTTGATGGACGGGCTCGACGTGCGGATCGTGGAGCTGCCGGTGACGTGGAGCGGCGCCTGGGAGCCGCTGGCGGCGGAGCTCGACCGGCTGCAGCCGGACGCGGTGTTGGCGACCGGGCAGGCGGGGCCCGAGGGGATGCGGTTCGAGACCGCGGCGCAGAACGTGATGTACGGGGAGGACAACGACGGCGTGGCGATGGAGGGCGTGCCGATCGTCGAGGGTGGGGCGGCCCGGCTACGCGCCGCCTACCCGATCGACGAGATGGTCGCCGCGATGGACGCGGCGGGGTTCCCGACGCTGATCTCGGCCAACGCCGGGACCTTCCTCTGCAACTACGTGATGTACCGGCTGCTCGACCTCCGCGAGGAGGCCGGCGGCTTCCCGGAGGTGGCGGGCTTCCTCCACGTCCCGCCGGTCCCCTCGGACGGCGGGCTGACCGTCGAGGAGATCACGGCGGCGCACCGCGAGGGGATCGTCGCGCTGGCGGCGTGGTTCGAGGCGGGTGTCGGGACCAAGGCGCCGCCCTCCGGCATCGACACGCCGCCACAGTACTTCTTCTAGCGCGGCGGGCGGCGGCGGACGCGCTGCCAGAGACGGGCGGCGTGCTCGCGGGCGCGCTCCATCACCGCGCCCTCATCGACCGTCTGCAGGCGGCGGTCGCGCATCAGCACCCGGCCGCGGGCCAGGACGTGCACGATGTGGCGCGCGTCGAGCCCGAACTGGAGGTGTCCGAGCAGGTTGGCGGCGCGCAGCGGCGTCGGCGACGGGTAGTCGAACACCACCAGGTCCGCCGGAGCCCCCGGCGCGAGCACCCCGAGCCGCGAGCCGAAGACCCTGGAGGCGAGCCGTGCGGTGCCGTCGATGGCGATCGCCTGCACCTCGGCCCAGCCGCGCCGCGGATCGCCCGAGGCATGGCGCTGGATCAGGCTTGCGACCTTCAGCTCGCGCAGCACGTCGGCGGTGTAGCCGTCGGTGCCGAGGCCCACCGTGACGCCGCGAGCGAGCAGGTCGAACACCGGCGCGAACCCGACGGCGTTGCCCATGTTCGACTCGGGGTTGTGGGCGACCAGCGTGCCGGTCCGCGCCAGCAGGCCGACCTCGCGGCGGTCGACGTGCACGCAGTGGGCGGCCAGGGTGCGCGGTCCGAGCGCGCCGAAGCGGTGCAGGCGCTCGACCACCCGTTCGCCGTGGCGTCGCAGGTTGTAGCGCACGTCGGCGCCGTCCTCGGCGACGTGCAGGTGCAGTCCGAGCTTCGCCGCGCGCGCCGCCTCGACGCATTCGCCCAGGGTGCGATCCGAGACGGTGAACAGCGCGTGGATCCCGAACATCGCCGTCACGCCGTCCGAGGGGTGCCGCCGGAGCGCGCGGGCCAGGCGGAGATTCTCCTCGATCGCCGCCCGGGCCGCCAGCACGCCGTCGCGGTCGCTGACCTCGTAGCACAGAGCCGCGCGCACGCCGACCCGTTCGACGGCCCGGCGCAGGGCGGCCAGGCTGCCGACGCAGGCGTAGGGGCTGGCGTGGTGGTCGACGATCGTGGTCACGCCGCAGCGCACGCAATCGACCAGGCCGACCAGCGCGCTCACCTCGTGGTCGTCCGGCTCCAGCACCTTGTCGAGCCGCCACCACAGCCGCTCGAGGATCTGGACGAAGTTCGAGGCGGGTTCTCCGGGGACCGCCATCCCGCGGGCCAGCGCCGAGTAGAGGTGCGTGTGGGCGTTGATCAGGCCGGGCAGCACCACGGCGTGCTCGGCCTCCAGCGTGCGGACGCGGGGGGCGCGGCGCCGGAGCGCGGTGAAGGGGCCGAGGGCCTTGATCCGGCCGTCCTCCACCAGCACGCCGGCGCGCTCGAGCATCCGATTCGGGGTGAAGACCGTCGCCGGGCCGACGAGCAGCGGCGGCTCGGCCGGCGGCGGGGCGGGGCGGGCCGGTGTCCTCGTCGCGGCGCTCACCGGAGCGCCTCCATGCGGATGCAGCCGGGGACGGGGCAGACCAGCCGGCACAGCCCGCAGCCGACGCACTTCTCGTCGTCGACGCGCGGCGTGCGGTCCGTCTCCGCGCGGATCGCGCGGTGGCCGCCGTCGCGGCAGGCGGTGACGCAGCCGTCGCAGCGCACGCACAGGTCGAGGTCGATCCGCGAGCGGATCTTCGCGTCGCGCGGCAGCTCGTCGTGACCGACGATGTGGGGCAGCGCGCGTCCCACCAGGTCGGTGGCGCGTGCGAGGCCCTGTCGGTCGAGGTATGCGGCGAGCCCTTCGCACAGGTCATCGATGATCCCGTAGCCGTAGTGCATCACCGCGGTGCAGAGCTGCACGTTGCGGGCGCCGACGGCCAGCAGCTCCACCGCGTCGGCCCAGGTCACGGGGCCGCCGGTGCCGGTGATCTGCGCGCCGGTGTGGCGCGCGATCTCGGCGATCGTGCGCAGCGTGATCGGCCGGATCGCCGGCCCCGACATCCCGCTGTAGGTCGTCTTGCCGCCGACGTTCGGGTACGGCACGAACGTCGCGAGGTCGATCCCCATCAGCGAGGGGATCGTGTTCGAGGCGCAGACGCCGTCGGCGCCGGCGGACAGCACGG
>JAFGHH010000412.1 GCA_016930215.1 Deltaproteobacteria bacterium | reverse complement strand
GGATTCTGGGAGCGGCACTACCCGAAGCTGCGGCGCGAGCTGATGCGCCGTTACCCGAAACACGCCTGGCCCGAGGACCCGCGGGCCCCGGCGGCCCGCGGCAATCGAGTCGGCCGGGGCGCCAACCGGAAGTAGTACGGGTCGCCCACCGCACCGTCGAAAGCCCGCCCACCGTCATTTCGATTGGACCGCCCGCCGCCGGAGGCCCTTCGTCCCGCAAATCGCCATGGAAACCGAGGGCGAGCGTGCTGGCACGCAACCCGCGTGGAGACCTCGTTGGACCCGGTACCGACGGACCTCCGTCGAAGTTGCTGGGCGAATGGGGAGTCGAGCGATGCGAAGCCAGCGCAAGAGGTGGGAGCTTGGGACGACGGATGGACGCAAGACGGCTCCGCTCGGCGACCTCGTCGTGGCGGCCTTCGACGAAGCCGCGATCTTCAGCACCGACCCGCTGGAGGTGTCCCGGTTGGCCACGCTGACGGTGATCGACCTGTTGCGCTGGGCGCCGAGGATGGCGGCAGCCGGACCGCCGCCGAGGGCACTCCGATGAAGTCCCGCCGCGGTTCGGAGGCTGCTCGCACCCGGCTGCATCTGGATGGCACGAACCTGTTCCCGAGGATCGTCCGCGCTGCAAGCGCCCGCAGCCGTGCGTGTTTCGTCGCCGGCCCGAGGCCCGCAGCAGCACCCGGCTGAGTCGTTGGGAGATCCACGCTCGGCGATCCCGGAACGGGCGAGCGAGGCAGGGCAGGAAAGGAAGCGGAAGGGGCCTACGCATGTCGGATCTGGTTGGACGTCTCATTGGAGGCAAGTATCGCGTCGTCCAGCGCCTCGGCGGCGGCGCCGTTGCCGACGTGTACGAGGCGGTACACGAAGGGATCGGCCAGCACTTCGCGCTGAAGGTCCTCAAGCACGAACTTGCGGCGCACCCCGAGGTATCGGAGCGGTTCCTGACCGAGGCGCGCGCGGCGAGCGCCGTGCGGCATCCCGGCGTCGTCCAGATCTTCGACCACGGCAAGCTCGAGGAAGGCGAACCGTACCTGGTGATGGAGCTGCTGATTGGGGAGACCCTCTGCGACCTGGTCCAGCGGCAGAAGAAGCTGCCGCAGGAGCGGGCCGTGGGGCTGCTGATCCAGGTGCTCGACGCGCTGGAGGCGGCCCACCGTGCCGGGGTCGTCCATCGCGACCTGAAACCGGAGAACGTGGTGCTCGTGCGCGGCCCCGACGGCGAGCCATGGGCGAAGCTGATCGACTTCGGCATCGCCCGGCTGGCCCGCGAGGGGGCGGCGATGCTGCGCCGCACGATGCAGGGCACCGTGATGGGCACGCCGTACTACATGTCGCCCGAGCAGGCGCTGGGGACGCCGATCATCGACGGACGCACGGACGTGTACGCCGCGGGCGTCGTGCTCTTCGAGATCCTGACCGGCGCGCTGCCGTTCCAGGGCTCGTCTCCCATGGAGATCCTCGACAAGGTCGTCTCGGAGCCGTTCCCGTCGTTGCGGACGTTCGAACCGACGCTGCCGGCGGCGCTGGACGAGGCGATCCTCAAGGCCACGGCACGTCCGCTCGACCTGCGGTTCCAATCCGCGCGGGAGTTCGCCCAGGCGCTGAGCCCGCTGAGGTCCGAGCTGGTGGCGGTCCGGTTCCTCTCCGCGAAGGAGGAGAGGGAGCTGGAGCCGAGCGGCGGTCCCGTCACCACGAGGTCGCGGCTTCCCCGTCGGTCGAGCCCTCCTCCACCTCCGTCGCCGCCGCACGGCACGTCGAGCAGGAGTTCCACGCCGCCCCCAATCCCCGGCCCGGAACTGGCGATCGAGGCCGTGCGCAGCACCATCGCCGTCCCGCGCCGGGCCGTCTTCCTCGGTGCGGCGCTCGTTGCCCTCGCCGCCGTCGCCGGGCTGCTCGGCCTGTTCTCCGACGGGACGTCGAGCTCGAGCGCCGCGGCGCTGGACGGCGCGGACCACGCGGTCACCGCGTCCGGCCGATCGTCGGAGCACCCGAAGACCGGGACGAGCACTCGAGGCTCCGCCCCGCTTCCCGTCGCCGGCGTGAGCCTCGCCGCCCTCCCGGCCGCCGTCCGCGCTGCACCTGTCGCAACGCCTGCCGAGCAGGCGTCGGCTGCGCCGCCGCCGGCCACGCTGCCGGTCCCCGTGCAGGCCATCGTCCGCCTCGTCGGCATCCCGGACGGAACCGAGGCGACGCTCGACGGCAACCCGGTCGGCCGCGAGTTCCCGCTGGTGGCGTCCAGGGCCACGCACACGCTCCGGGCCGTCGCGCGCGGCCGCAAGCCGTTCGTCCACGAGTTCCAGGTCGACGGAGACCTCGAGATCCGGGTGTCGCTCGAGCGCGAACGGGCCGGCGTGGTGCGGCGGCCCGAGCGCCCGGCCGAGCCGTCGAACGTCCCGCCGGACCCCCCGGCCGACGAGCCCGCCGCGATCCGTGGCCGGCGGCTGGCAAACCCGTTCGGCGGGTCCTAGCGGTTTGATCCGCCTGCTGCAACGCACATTCGCGGCCTGCGGCGGGCAGGCTCGTCGCTGCGCTGCCCGAGATACCGCAAGTATGGCTCCGCTGCTCGCTCCTCGCGTGCCCGCCTCGGCTTCGCAACTGCGCACTTCGCAACTGCGTTCAAACCGGTCGGTGCTCGAGCACGGCCACCCGCGATCTGCGCGCCGCCGTACCGAATCGTCCGTCCTCCGCGGGCGGCAGGGCCGGCAGGGCGGGGCAGTGGCCCGGACCAGAACGCTCCCGGATCCTAGCGTCCGCGGTGGAACAGGGATCGGGGGCCGGCCATGACGAACTGCGACCGTCGCACTCCGGACTCGCTCCGCGGACTGGCGGGACATGTCCTGCGCCCGATCCCGGATGGACGTCGCCGACTCCCCGCGGAATCGCAGCCACCGCCCGCGAGTCGCCGCGGTAGGTGCTTCGAGTAGGGCAACGAGATTCGACCCGTTCGACCCGTGCCGGCGACCTGTGCGGGCGGGAGCGCGCCGGGCGTCCGGCGCGGGACGCACGAGCGGCCGGTCTTGAGGAACGCGCGTAGCTGCGGCTCCGGCATCGGCCTGCCGGTCAGAAAGCCCTGGACGAGGTCGCAGCCGCCGTTGATCAGGAACTCGAGCTGGGCCCGCGTCTCGACCCCCTCGGCCACGACCTCGAGGTTCATGCAGTGTGCCATACCGACCATCGTGGACACGAGGGTGCGGGCTCCGGGGTCCTCGATCAGGCAACGGATGAACGAGCGGTCCATCTTCAGGGTGCTGAGCGGGAAGCGCTGGAGATAGCTGAGCGACGAGTAGCCGGTGCCGAAGTCGTCGATGGCGACGCGGATGCCGAGCGCCCAGAGATCGGCCAGCGTCTCGGCGGTCTTCTCGGGGTTCGCCATCGCGGTGGTTTCGGTGATCTCGATCTCGACCAGGGACGGCAGGAAGCCCGTTTCGATCAGCAACGCCGCGACGCGGTCGGCCGTGTTCGGCAGCTCGAACTCCTCCGGAGCCATGTTCACCGCCATGCGCACCGCCGGGTCGCCCGCGGCGCGCCAGGCCTGAGCGCACCGGAACGCGCGGGTCATGACCCATTGCCCGAGCGGTGGGATCAGGCGGGCGTGCTCCGCCAGCGGCAGGAACCGCCCCGGATTGAGCAGTCCGAGACGTGGGTGGTTCCATCGCAGCAGGGCCTCGACCGTCCGCACCTGCCCGGTCCGCAGGTCGAACAGCGGCTGGTAGTGCAGCACGAGCTGGTCCTCCGCCAGCGCCCGTCGCAGCTCCTGCTCCCGCCGGAGCAGCGCGAGCGCCTGCGCCTGCACCTCGGGCGAGTGGAAACGGTAGTCGTCCCGCCCGCTCGCCTTGACCTCGTACATCGCCCCGTCGGCGAGGTGCAGCAGCTCCTCCGGCGATGCGGCATCCTGCGGGGAGATCGCGATCCCGACGCTCGTGCTGATCGCCAGCGACTCGTCGCCCAGCGCCAACGGCGCACGAACCGCCGCGATGATCTTGCTCGCGACCTTCGCCGCGTCGTCGGGCGTCACGTCCGGCAGCAGGACGGCGAACTCGTCTCCTCCCAGCCGAGAGACGGTGTCCGTGGCGCGCAGCACCCCGGCCACCCGCCGCCCGACCTCCGCCAGCACGCGGTCGCCCACCCCGTGTCCCATCGTGTCGTTGACGCGCTTGAATCCGTCCAGATCCAGGAACAGGACCGCGAGCGACCGCCCATACCGCCGCGACCGCTTGATCGATTGCACCAGCCGGTCGTGGAACAGGATCCGGTTCGGCAGGCCCGTGACCGGGTCGTAGTAGGCGAGTCGCTCCAGATCCCGTGCCGGATGCTGCTCCGCAGCGTCCTCCACCGGCGTGCAATCTGCGCTGGCACGGATCAGCGTGCGAAGCTCCCGCGTAGCGGACATCCCTGTGCCTCCGCGGATACCGGGATGCGCGTTCGACTGCCGCGGACGCCGGTACCACCGAGCAGAGGGATTGCGCGTTCCATGCCGCGCCGAAATCCGGCGGACTTCTCGTCGTGCCGCGCCCGACGCGCCGGTCCGGTCGGGAGGCAACGGCGTCACTCTGATGACTGGAGGGTCAGAGTGATGGGAGGGGCACGGGCACGCTTCAGCTCGATCGGGCCCGTTCGCTTCCCGCAGGGCCAGGAAGTCAGGCACTTGCGTCGGGGTGCGGGGCTGGCACGACGCTTGCTCTACCGCCTTGCCGCCGACAGAGAAGGCGTGGTCCTTCGGGCCGAAGGCAGATTCAACACCTCGGCTGCGTCGGCAATGCCTGTGAGGAGGCAATCATGAAACACGTGCCCAAGATCGGAATCCTGGTTTTCGCCGTGACCGTCGTGGCCGGCGCAATCGCCGTGGGCTGCGCAAGCACCCCGCTGCAGACGGAGACAGCCACGTCGGGCATCCGCGCCGCCAGCGAGGTCGGAGCGGCCGACGTGCCGCAGGCCGCTCTCCACCTGCAGCTGGCCAGGGAGGAGCTGGCACGGGCCAAC
This sequence comes from Deltaproteobacteria bacterium, assembly GCA_016930215.1. GTDB lineage: Bacteria > Myxococcota_A > Polyangia > DRWM01 > JAAZOP01 > JAAZOP01. The sequence goes on along the minus strand of JAFGHH010000412.1, from coordinate 1,340 downwards.
AGGCTGAGCTCGGAGGGCGAGGACGAGCGGGCCGTCTCGATGTTGGCGCGGGCTGAGGTCGACGCCGAACTGGCGCTCGCGCTCTCCCGCGAGGATGCCGAGAAGGTGCAGGCCCGCGCAGCCATGGAGCAGGTTCGTCAACTCCGGCAGAGCCGGTAGTAACCCGTGGAACCGGACAGCCCGTCCAAGAAAAGGAGTCTCTCATGAAATCGAACGGTCTTCTGATCATCCTCGCCGGCGCCGTCGCTGCTGGCGGCTGCATGGCAACCGCCGCCCCGCAGGAACTGGTCAACGCCCGCACGGCATTCAAGCGGGCAAACGCCGGGGCGACGGCCCAGGTCGCGCCGGCGGAGCTGCACGTGGCGCACCAGGCGCTCTCCCGGGCCGAGGAGTCCTTCGCGAACGATCCCGAATCGTACCGGACGCGGGACCTGGCCTACATCGCCGAGCGCCGGACACAGCTCGCGGAAGCCGCCGCGTCCATCATCATCGAGCAGCGGACCCAGGCGCAGGCCGGAGCCGCCTACCAGACGACGCAGGGCCAGATCGTCGCGGAGACGAGAGAGGAACTGGGCCAGACGCGCGCGGCGCTGACGGCGTCGGAGCAGAGCGGCGAATTGACGGCCGAGCAGCTTGACGCCGAACAGCAGGCGCGGATCGCGGCCGACCAGCGAACGGCGGCCGCACTCGCGGCGCGGGTCGCGGCCGATCAGCGAACGGCGGCCGCACTCGCGGCGCTGGCCGGCCTGGCCGCAGTCGAGGATGGGCCCCGCGGAATGGTCATCACGCTCTCCGGGAGCGTGCTCTTCGCATCCAACCAGGCGACCCTGTTGCCCGAGGCGCTGTCGCGGCTCGGCCAGGTGGCCGACGCCCTGCTCGCGTCCCGCGAGCGCGGCCTGACCATCGAGGGGCACACCGACTCCCGCGGCTCCGACAGCGACAACCTCGACCTGTCGCAACGCCGGGCGGACGCGGTCCGCAACTACCTGGTGCAACGAGGCTACGAGATCGATCTGATCCAGGCTCACGGGCTTGGCGAAGGACGGCCCATCGCCGACAACAACGGCGCCGAGGGCCGTGCCAACAACCGCCGCGTCGAGATCATCATCGAACGCGAACCGCACGCGTCCGGCCTGTAGGACCGGAAAGCACCCCCCCGGTCCTCGACCCGAGCAAGTCGCCCACCGCTGAGGACAACCATCCCGGAGCGCAGCCCCGCGATCGCGTTCGGCGCAGCCGCGCGGCTTCCCTCGCGGCTGCAGGACTTCTTCGGCCTGGTCGAGGGCCCGCGCATCGCGGACGGCCGGGTGCCGCTGGTGTTGCACCTGCTGGCGCCGAGC
>JAFGHH010000411.1 GCA_016930215.1 Deltaproteobacteria bacterium | reverse complement strand
GGATTCTGGGAGCGGCACTACCCGAAGCTGCGGCGCGAGCTGATGCGCCGTTACCCGAAACACGCCTGGCCCGAGGACCCGCGGGCCGCGACCGCCGGCGCTACTCGAGGCAGGCGCACATCCGGATGACCGCCGCGGCGGCGCCCGGGATGCACGCCTCGCAGGTGGTGGGCAGGTCGGTGGACCAGTAGGTCCACGAGCCCCAGCCGAACTGGCAGCCGAGGGCGTTGTTGCTCCAGTCCTGATGGGAGTACGAGCCGTAGCCGAGGGCGTTGACCACGGCGACGCAGTTGGCGTCGGAGCCGCCGGAGCCGGCGAAGTCGCGGGTACCGGCCAGGTCGCAGCCGCCGTGCGCCGCGCAGGCCGTCGTGCAGCTCTCGTTCACGCCACCCGCGTACCAGCAGAAGCCGCCCACCCGGACGCCGCCGCAGGCCGGCTCGACCTCGAACGGAGCGTCCTCGGCCGCCGCGTCGTCCTCTGCGGCGTCGTCGGGCACCTCGCCGCCGTCGTCCGGCGCGTCCGGTTCGCCGTCGTCGTCCGGCGCGTCCGGTTCGCCGTCGTCGTCCGGCGCGTCCGGTTCGGTGCCGTCGTCCGGCATCGCGTCCGGGGTCGTGTCGTCGGGCAGCCGGTCGGGCCCGGCATCGCCGTCCGGAACGGCATCGGCGTCGGCGCCGACCTCGCCGGAGGCGCCGTCGTCGCGGGTGCGGGCATCGTCGGACACCGGGTCATCGACGCCGCCGGTGCTGAGCGAGCAGGCGGGCAACACCAGGGCCGGCAGGCACGCGACAAGCGATTGGCCGAGCGTCATCCCTCCTGCGTTCCTCCCCATGCGACAGCGTGGTCCGATCCCCCGCCGTTCGTCAAGCACGCCGTGGGACGGCGAGAAGCAAGCCGACCGGTGTCCCCGGCCTACGGCATGCGGAGCGAGAGGACCACGTCCCGGGTCGTCGACGCGGCCGGCTCGACCGTCACCTGCGGAAACGGGTACGGGATCGGGTCGCCGAGGTCCGGCATCGGCGCCATGCGCGAGGCGTTGGCGTCGTCATCGAGGAACCCGGCCAGGTACCAGGTGCCGGGAGGGACGTCGGTGAGCGTGTACGGCACGCGGTTTCCGCCCGAGAGGTCGGCGGAGTCAACGACGGTGATCGCCAGCGGTGTCTGCGCGATCGTGACCAGCGGATCCTCCTCGACGACGTACAGGAAGAGGACGCCGACGCAGTCGTCCGGGTCGGAGGCGCACGACAACCCGGACGCCGCGGTGACGTGGCCGGTCACGGTGCCGGGACGGTCGTCGGGCGGGTCGGTCGCACTCCCGCAGCCGGCGAGGGCGACGGCGAGCACGGCAATCGGGAACGGGGCACGGCTCGGTCGCATGGCGGGTCTCCTTCCCGGTTCGAGCGGAGCCATGCTAGCGCGGGAGCGGCGGGAGTGCCAGCGGAGCCGCACCGCGGTCCGGCCGGTGGGCGCGAGTTGACGCGGGGGCGCTGACCGCGAAAGCTTCCGATCGTCGCGAGCGAAGGGCCGATCCGTCGCTTCGCGGGGAGGGAACGGCGACCGTGCGACGATTCGAGCCGGGATGGATCGCGGCGCTCGTGCTGGCGGCGGGCGGCGGCTGCGGCGACGGCGATGTCGGACCCGAGGCGGCCGGCGACGGAGAGGTCTTCGGCGACGCCGGCGGCGGCGACGCGAGCGACGAGGACTCCGCCGACTCCGCCGACGGGATCGAGCCGGACGCGGACGCGGAGGACACGGCGCCGGATACGGCGGTCGACGGGGCGGAAGACGACGGCGGCGGGGACGGCCCCGCGCCGCCGGGGGTCGGCTTCTGGCACACGGCGGACCAGCTCCGGTTCATGCGCGAGCATGCCGGCGCGGACCCGTGGCGGGCGGCGTTCGACGGCGTGCTGGCGGAGGCGACGGGGTCGCTGTCGCGCGTGCCGGCCGCGCTCGCCGACTTCGACGTCCCGCCGTACTACTCGGACCCCGAAGGCCACGAGGCGGCGAAGGCGGCGCTGTCCGGCGACGGCTACGCCGCCTACGCCCTGGCGCTCGCGTATCAGCTCGCCCCCGACCGCGCCGAGGGTGCGGCCTTCGCGGCCAAGGCGGCGGAGATCCTCGACGCCTGGGCGACGGTGAACCGCAGCGTCTCGGGCGGCGACGGTGATCTCGTGATGGCGTACAAGGGCGTCCACCTGCTCTACGCCGCGGACCTGCTGGCCGGGTGGCCGGGCTGGTCACCGGACGGACCGGCGACCTTCCGCGCGTGGGCGGCCGCGGTGTTCCGGGCGAGCGCCGAGCGCAAGCGCGAGGAGGTCAACAACCACGGGGCGTGGGGGACGTTCGGGGCCGTGGCCGCGGCGGCGCTGCTGGGCGACGCGCCGGCGGTCGCGGCGGAGGTCGAGCGGGCGAAGGCGCGCATCCGCGACTCGATCGCCGAGAACGGCGAGCTGCCGGAGGAGAACAAGCGCACCAACAGCGGCATGTGGTACACGTACTTCGCCCTGGCGCCGCTCGCCGGCACGGCGTGGATCGCCCGCAACGTCGGCAGCGAGGACCTGTTCGCCTGGACCGCGTCCAACGGGCGCACGCTGTTCCTGGCGCTCGACCGGCTCTTCTACTGGTGCCTGCATCCGGAGGAGTGGCCCTACCCGCTGCCCGACGGAGTCAGTGGGGAACTGTGGCGCCTGCTCTATCCGTGCGCCGACGAGGTCGAGCTGCCGACGGTCGAGTCGTGGCCGGGAAACCTGTTCGAGATGATGTCCGCGGTGTACGGCGTGGACGAGTGGGCGGCGTGGGTGGCGGGCCACCGGCCGCAGCGCGGCTGGCACGTCTGGATCTACCCGACGTTGATGCGCGACGTCCCGTAGGACTCGGTCGCGGCCGCACGACGGGCGGCGGACGCGGTCCGCGGCTACTCGCCGAGCAGCAGCGAGCGCTTGGTGAACATGCGGTCCTCGAGGCCGGTGTCGACCCGGTAGTCGGACATCGCGATCTCGGTCACGCGGTTCGAGCGCGCGTTGACGATCCGAACGGTGGTGATGTCGCGGTAGCCGTCGCGGTCGACGAAGCCGCCGCGCTCCATCGTCTTCGCCAGCTCGCCGTCCATGTAGTACTCCATCTTCGTCGCCTTGTCCTGCGCCCGGTCGTACCAGACGACGAGCTTCGAGTACGGCGAGACGTCGCCGCTGTTCGGGACGAGCTGGACCTTGTGGAACTCCGCGGTCGTCTCCAGCAGCGTCGGGGTCCAGCCGTCGGAGATGCCGGCGAGCGAGGCGTCGGCGGCGGCGTAGTCGGTGCCGGCGAGCCCCTGGGCGCGGGCGGAGGCCGCCACCAGCCGCACCGCGCGGTCCTCCGGGTTGTAGATGTACATCGTGCGCGGCCCGAGCTGCAGGATCGCCATCCCGGCCAGCTCGCCCGGGGCCGTGATCCGCACCAGCAGCTTGTCGTCGCCCTTGGCGTAGACCTGGAACTCGATCGTCCGCGTCGTCTCGCCCCCCTCGATCAGCTTCATCGTCATCCGGTACGACACGTCGTCGAACCGGAACTCGTTCCGCTCGATGTCCCGCACGATCTGCGTCGCGTCCGCGGTCTGCTGCGCCGACGCCAACGCCGCGGTGACCACGATCACGAAGAGCACCACCCAACGAACCATGCTGCGCGACATGTTCGACCCTCCTTTCGACCCGTCGCCCGCGCCGTCACCGCGTGCTCGCCGACCCGCGAGGATCGGCGTCCGGGCGCAACCGACCGGTTCGCATTGTATGCGACGTCGGTCCGCTCGCAACATTCAACTACTGGAAAACGCAGCAGAATGTGCGATCCCGCACGCGATCGACGGAATCGCACGCCTCGGAATCGACGGCGGCGGCGGGAAGCCGTCGCGGCTCGCCGCGGGGCGCGGGGGCGCGGTCTTTGACGGCGGGCGCTCCATCGGTCAGTCTACGGTCGCTGGCGGCGCGCGGGCGCCGGCCGAGGGAGGGAGATCATGCAGCGGTGGACGGCACTGGGAATCCTCTGTGCGTTGTTCGGGACGATGGGCTGCGGCGACGACAGCGGCACGAACGATGTCGCCGACACGGGCGAGACGGCGGACGAAGCGGGCGACGTGGTGGTGGACGACGCGCCTGGCGACGTTCCCGAGGACGTGCCGGTCGACGTCCCGGCGGACCTGCCGGCCGACGTCCCCGTCGACGTCCCCGAGGACGTGCCGGTCGACGTCCCGGTCGACGTGCCCGAGGACGACGGCGGCGGCGACTCGGTGGCCGACGACGGCGGACCGGTGCCGGTGGTGGTGCAGGTGGCGGCGGGGGGGACGCACACCTGCGCCCGCTACGACGACGGCGCGGTGTACTGCTGGGGCGACGACGACGTGCTGGCGGGCGGCGGCACGACGGGGGCGACGCCGGTGCGGATCGCGGGGCTCGACGCGGTGCAGCTCACCTGCGGCGGCCAGTTCGCCTGCGCGCTGCCGCGCGGGGGCGGAGCGAGCTGTTGGGGTCAGATCCAGTTCGGCACGACGCTGGCCACGCCGACGGCGATCGCGGGGTTCCCGGCGGGCGCGGCGCTGGTGGAGATCGATGGCGGGCAGAACCACGCCTGCGCCCGCGGCACGTCGGGGCCGGTCTACTGCTGGGGCGCGAACCACCACGGCCACCTGGGCGACACGACGACGACGCCCAGCGACGCGGCGGTGACGGTGAGCGGGGTGATGGACGCGCTCTCGGTGGGGATGGGGCAGCAGCACAGCTGCGCGGCGGCGGGGGTCCGCGCGCACTGCTGGGGCTGGTCGCACGCCGGCCAGGTGGGGGTCACGACGGAGACCAACCCGACGCCGTTCACGCTGCCGTTGTTCGGCGACGCGGGGCCGAACGAGGTCGACGGCGGCGACGCGCACACCTGCGCGCGGGTCGGGACGGCGGCGGCCTGCTGGGGCATGGACGGCGGCGGGCGGATGGGCAACGGGGTCGGCTCGGGCGCCCTGCAGCTCACGCCGGCTTTCGTCGCCGGCCTGACCGGCGTGGTGCAGCTCGCCGCGGGGGGCGACGTGACCTGCACGCGGATGAGCGACGGCACGGTGCGCTGCTGGGGCGTCAACAGCTGGGGCAGCGCGGGCGGCACCGCCGACCCGGTGCCGACGCCGACGGCCGTGGCCGGGCTGCCGTCGGCCGCCATCGACCTGTCGGTCGGGCCCGAGCACACGTGCGTGGTGCTCGACGACCACTCCGTCTGGTGCTGGGGCTCGAACTGGAACGGGATGCTCGGCGCCCCCACGCTGCCGATCGACATCGGCTCGACGTCGCGCACCCCGGTGCGGGTGGTCGGGCTGCCGTAGGGTCGCCCGTCCGCGGAGGCCGGCGGCCGCGATCCCGGCCTAGGGAGTCGCCGGCGGCAGGGAGCGTAGGATCTCGACGGCGTCCTTGCGGGCGAGCGCGGCGGCGCGCGACTGCTCCTCGGAACCGCGGGACAGCTCGTCGAGGCGCCGGCCGGCGGCGACCAGCGCCTCGGCCACCTCGGTGGCGACATCCTCGTCGGCGCCCGAGCCGGCGAGCGCGGCCAGGTCGGCGCGGTAGCGGGCGATCTCGCTGGAGACGGGCAGCCCGGCGGACTGCAGCGTCGCGGCCTCCGTCGAGGCCGCCTCGGCCTCGACCAGCCGGGCGGCGGCGCGGCGCAGCACGTCCCGCGTCTCGTTCGGCAGCCGCGCGACGCCGGCCAGCTCCTCGACCACGGCCGCGGTCAGCCCGTCGGCGTGCCACGAACGTTGCAGACCCTCCTCGGTCGTGATCGTGTGCTCGAGCACCCGGCCCGCCGGCAGCCAGACGCACGAGTGATGCTGTTCGACGTCGTACTCGGTGGTCAGGAGCTCGACGTCGCCGCCGGTGACGCGTCCGTTCTGGAGGGCGCCGACGCGGACGCACATCTTGCGGTCGGCCGAGGCGTGGCTGGTGAGGGTCCAGGCGGTGCGCACGGTATGGAGGTAGTGTTCCTCGAGGCGGCCCGGGCCGCCCCCTTCGCGCTGTGCGCGCGGCTGGTTCCAGCGGACGATGCGGGTCTCGTCGGCTGTCTCGAGGTCGCCGCGCTCGGCGACGACATCGAGGTCCGAGCCGTGGGGCAGGATGCGGGCGTCCTCGACGTACATCCGCGGGAGCCAGGACTGGCCGGCGAAGCCGCCGTCGAAGACGGCCAGCGGCCCCTCGCGCAGGGCGTAGCCCGAGTCGTTGCGCAGCTTGATCGCCGACAGGACGTTCTGCGCCTCGTCGACCATGCTGATCCGCTCGGCGGAGATCGGCCCGTCGAGCACCGGGACGAGGGCCGATTCGTGGGCGCGAAGCGTGAGCGGCTCGGTGGCGTGGTACGAGAGCAGCTCGCGGCGCTGCTCGGCCGCCGCCTGCGCCTCGGCGGCCGACTCGCCGACGGCGAGCAACGTGCTGGCGGAGACGCCGCTGCCGCCCAGGCTGCCGAAGCCGACGCCGTAGCCGCCGCCGCCGGCGCCGCTGCCCATCATGCCGAGCCCGCCGACCCCGTAGGCGTAGCCGTAGCTGCCGCCGGCGACCATCTGGTCGACGTTGGTGCCGGCGAGCTGCGGCGCGGTCTCCAGCCCCTCCTCGGGGGCGATCACGTCCCGGTAGCGGAAGCGCGGGGTGACGAACGGGAAGAGGTACGAGTTCGGCCGGCCCTCGACCAGCTCGACGGCGACGTTGTTCCAGTCCTCGTCGGTATCGTTGTGCACGAGCGCCCAACCCTGCAAG
>JAFGHH010000410.1 GCA_016930215.1 Deltaproteobacteria bacterium | reverse complement strand
GTGGCGCGGCGGATCCGGCGGATGGCGCGGGAGGAGGGGTTGCGGGCGGCGATTGCGGAGATGGAGCGGGTACTGGGCATGAAGTAGCGAGCCGATGGATCTGCGACCTGATGCGGGGGCTGATCCGGGATCTGGTGACGCGGTTCGCGGGCCAGAGCAACCCCGGCGCGATCACGACCGTGGTCGTGCCGGCGCGGCCGGTGCCGGTGGAGCCGGTGGTGCCGGTGGAGCCGATGGCGCCGGTGGAGCCGGCGGAGCCGATGGCGGTGCCGGCATCCGGGCCGTAGGGGGATCGGGGTCGTTGTGCGGATTGCGTCCAGGGGGTGGAGCCGCCGGCATTCGTTCGAGGAGCAACCGATGACGCCTTGTGCAACGACCCGGTTGGCGTTCTGCCTTTTTCTGCTGTTCGGGGCATCGGCCTGCCCGCCCGGAGACGGGGCGGGCGACACCGGTGGGGATTCTCCGGCGGAGGACGTGACGTACGTGCCGAACGAGTGGGGGTTCGACATCCGGGTTCCCGATCCCGACGCGCTGACCTGTTGGGGCTGCTTCACTTCGGGGACGTTCGGGGATCAGGGTCGGATCTGCTCGTTCTCGTACGACGGCCTTTCCGCGATCGTGTATGCGTCATCGAGGGCCTGCCACCCCGAGGGTGCGATGCCGCCCGAATACGCGACCGCCGCCCAGCTTGCCTCGGGGGGCGCCGTGGTGCCGCTCGAGGGTGCGACCTACTCGTACGGCACCAATCACTTCAACGACTCCCTCGAGTTCGACTATGCCGGCCTGCACCTGAGGTTTTTCCACTCGAGCTTCGGGAGCCTGTGGCGCAGGTGTCAGCCGATGGACTGTTTCCAGGTCTACGACTCGACGGGCACGCTGGTCGAGGACGGGTGTACCTGCGAGCGGACGCTGCCCGCGGTGTGCGTCGAGATCCAGCCCGACGGCACGTGGGCGGAGCTGGTCGACACCTTCGAGGTGTGTCCGGAGGACAGGGTCTGCGGCTGAGGTGGGCGGAGGACGAGTGCGGGTTGGTGGGGGCGGTCAACGACAGCGGCGCCGGCGGAGGAAGGTTGACAGGGCGAGGAGGAAGACGGCGACTGCCGGGGAGGCGCCGTTGCGGCCGGGCGTGCTGCAGCCACAACCGTGGTCCGGGCTTTCCGGCACCGGACAGAGGCCATCGGGGCAGATCCCGGTGTCGACGTCGTGACCGTCGCCATCGCGGGTGACGTCTCCGGAATCCGGGTCGGCGCCCGCCTCCGCCTCGGCTTCGGCGGGCACGTCGGCGTCGGCGCCCGCCTCCGCCTCGGCTTCGGCGGGCACGTCGGCGGGCACGTCGGCGTCGGCGTCGGCGTCGGTGGAGGCCGGGCAGCGGAGCGGGGTGTACGCGACGTTGCGGAAGACCGCCTCGGTGGCCACCAGCCACCACGAACCGACGAGGAAGGCCATGTTGGTGGCGCCCGCGGTTTCCGGGTTCCAGACGCAGGAGCGGCGGGTGAACTCGACGAGAAGCTGGTCGGGGCCGTCGGGGAGGGTCCGTCGGTGCCACGACACCTGTTCGTCCTGCCAGGTGATGGTCATGTGGTACCAGGCATCGGCCTGCCAATCGAAGGTCGTGTCGCTCTTGAGCACGGTGGAGGTGCACCAGACCTTCATCTTGACCTTATCGATGTCGGTCTCGCAGTCTACGCAGTCGAGTTCGGGGCCGAAGCGTCGACCGGAGGCGGCCCAGTCCGAGATGCGGAGCTGGTCGTCGAGGTCACCGAGGTCGTTGGCGGCGAACCACCAGAGCATGCACTCGCCGCAGGGCTGGTCGACGCCGAGTCCTTTGACTTCGAATTCGAAGCGGCCTTCGGTTCCGATCGGGAGGCCTTTCCAGAGGATGTAATCGCCGCTGTTGGCGGTGACTTCCCAGCCTTCGGCGGTCCATCGGCCGCCCTGCTGGATGCCGCCGGCTTCCGGGGCGCCGCCGAGCAGGTCATCGAAGAAGCCGACGCAGTCCTGGGCGGCGGCGGGGCCGGCGGACGCGACGCCGAGCGCGAGGGCGAGGGCGGGCAGGAACGCGGAGGCAACGCGGGTCGTGCAGCACATGGATCCGGAGCTCCTTTCCCGGTGGCGCAGCTCGCGCGATGCGCTGTTCGCGCGGGCGGTTGCACCGGTACGGACCGTGCGGGCGGCGTTCGGAAGCGTCCCGGCAGGGAAGGTGGTTTGGGGGGAGACGGAGGGGCGAGCTGCCTGGAGGCGATGATCGGTGTCCGGTGGACCGGTGTATTCCGTGCCGTCCATCGTGTTCCCCGTGCAATGCAGGGGATGATAGGGTGGATTCCGCGACGGGGCAACCTCGACGTCGACCCGGAGTTCGTGTCGGCGTCGGGGGGTGACTACCGCCTGGCGGCCGGCTCGCCGTGCGTGGGCGCCGGCGACGAGACGCTGCTTCCGGCGGACGCCGCCGACCTCGACGGCGACCTCGACGTCGCCGAGCCGCTCCCGTACGACCTCGACGGGAACGACCGGATCCGGGGCGGGGTGCTGGACCTGGGGGCCTACGAGCAGTAGTCGGGGTTCCCGTCTCGCGGTTCGGCCCTCCGGCTTCGCCGGTCGAGGAGCGGTGCATGCCGTGCGGTGCGGGCGCGCCGTCAGGGGGCGAGCGGCTCGAGCGTGCCGGCGAGGAGCAGGGGGCATGGTGGAGCGGGTGCGGATCTGGAACGGGATCGTGATCGGCTCGGCCTTCTGCGGGACTGGGCGATTCCGGGTCGTGTGGTGCTGGTGCAGGGTCGGCTGATGGGGACGTCGCGCGGCGGCGATTCGGGTGGTATGCTCGGTGCATGATTCTCCGGATGCGGTCGCGGAGCGTGGTGGTCCGGTGGCGTTGGTTCGTGGTGTCGATTTGCCTGTCGCTCGCCGCCTGCGGGAGTGTCGTATCGGGCGAGGGAGACGGTGACGTGGCCGTGGACGACGGCGGCCGCCTCGACGGTCCGCCCGACGTTGCCGTGGACGTGGACGCGGGTGCGGACGGGGACGCGGACTTGGGTGCGGACGTGGACGCGGGTGCGGATGGGGACGCGGACTTCGCGCCGGACGACGGTCCGGACGTTCCGGACGACATCGGGCCGGAGTCCGAGTTCACCGGCAGGGAAGACGGCGGTGCGACGGAAGGCATCGCGTGCGGTCCCGGGGAGGAGTTGTGCGAGGGCGTCTGTGTCGACACGCGAACCGACCCGGCGAACTGCGGTGGTTGCGGCGGCACGTGCACTTCGGAGCAGGTCTGTCTGGACGGCTCCTGCGTGCCGATCCTGGACGACATGATCTGCTTCCGATTCGGGCACGGCAGTCCGGTGACGTGTACCGGGCCGGGGCAGGCTTATGGCGTGGTGTGCACGACGGGTACCGCCTGTGCATCGACGACGACGTGGGCTGCTTGTGACGTGCATCCTGTCTGCGAGATGGGCGTCCTCGACGTCCCCGGTACCTATGGATGTACGGGCTGCATCGACGGCATCCCGCGCGGCAGCTACCACCTGACGGGTTTCGTCGACATCGACGGCAACGCGGTTGCTGCATCCCCTGAACCCGACCCGGGCGACCTGATCGCGCATGGGTGCGTCATGTACGGTGTGCCCAGAACGGAAGCAGAGCCGTACGCCGCGATCGACCTTTCGGAGTGCGTGCCGGAGCCGTACTAGTGCCATCGGCCGGAAGTCGTGACCCGGATCCGGTAGGGGAGCGACGTAGCTCCCGCGGGCGCACTCGGGCCGCTCGCCTGGCTCGCGGCCCTACGTGACGCCCCTGGGGGCCTGGAGCGGGTCGGAGCTTCTGGCCGGCGGCACGAGGCGGCCTGGGATTTCGGCGGCGTCGTGCGACGGGGCGGTCTTGGCGGCGGCGGGCACGGTTGGTCCGGCGCGGCGGCAAGGGGAGGTCTTGATGTTCGAGTTCGTGTTGACCGGGGAGCAGATCGCGTTCCGGGAGGAGGTTCGCGAGTTCGTCCGGTGGGTGCCGTGGTGGGTATCCAGGTCAGTTGATGCGGGTGAAGGTGATGGTTTCGGCGAGGTCGATCTCCTCGGCGGAGAGGATGGTGACCTCGGTGGAGTCCGGGGGGATGGTGCCGCGGACGAGGGAGCCGGAGGTGGCGTCGAAGGCGAGGAAATCGATGTTGCCGCCGGGGGAGAGGCCGAAGCCCTGGGGTTCGTAGGCGGCGCCGACGAGGATGTCCTGCTGGGTGACGCCGTCGTGTCGGACGAACTTGCGGTTGGTGCCGTCGGAGGCGAAGAGGGCGAGGCGCCCCGGTGCGAAGCGCATGGGGAGGCCATCGACGTCGAGGGTTCGTTCGACGTCGGAGAAGGGGACGATGGTGGGGGTTTCGATCACGGTGCCGGTGTCCTCGACGACGAGGGCGAGGCCGCCGCCGCAGAGGAGGTGGATGCCGCCGGTGAGGCGGTGGGGGAAGCCGCAGTGGCCCGGGTGGATGAGGGTGGGGCCTTCGAGGGTGAGGAGGTGCGATTCGGGGACGAAGGTGTCGCCGTCGCGGGTGACGACGTGGAGGGCGCGGGCGGGCAGGTCGGCGGTTTCCTGGGCGTCGAGGACGTAGAAGGTGTCCTGGTTGGGGGAGCCGGGTTCGCCGGCGGCGGCGAAGGTGCCGAAGCCGATGTCGGAGAATGCGGCGAGGCCTTCCATGATCCAGGGCGAGCTGCGGTCGACGGGGTAGATGGCGAAGGTGGGGGCGGGGTCGTAGGTGGAGGCTTTGTAGGCGACGAAGAGGTCGCCGGAGGCGTTGACGACGTTCCACTGGACGCCGACGGCGTCGGGGACGAGGG
>JAFGHH010000057.1 GCA_016930215.1 Deltaproteobacteria bacterium | reverse complement strand
GGCGTAGTGCCCCAACACGTACGACCCCGCCCCACGCGTCGCCGCGAGCACGATCTCCACCCGCACCGCGACCGGCGAGCACGCCCGCACGATCGGGAAGTTGTCCGGCTGCGTGTCCTCCCCCAGCCGCTCCCCGCCCGACTCCAGCGCCAGGTCCAGATCCGACAGCGAGTCCTCCCCGACCGCGATGAACACGTAGCACTTGCCGCCTTCCAGCTGCAGGCCGATCCGCTTCTCCTGCCCCTCCCCCAGCTCGCCCGACCGCGGCGAGCCGACGGCCGTCCCCCCCGCCGCATACTCGCCCGCCAGCTGCTCCAGCCGCGCCGTCAGCGTCCCGGTCCCGGCCGCGGGCTGCGCCCCCACGCTGGCCACCGCCCCGAAAACCGCCAAGACGCCCAAGATCCTGATCCAACGGGTCGTTCCCATGGAATTCCTCTCCGTCGGGGCCTTGGACCCCCCCGACCGACCCCCTATTCAGCGGGCCGACCGACCCTCCCGGGTCCCGAAGGCCCGCGGAGCATACAATTCCACCCCCCTCCCGTCCAACGTCTCCCCAACGTGGTCGTGGTCGTGGTCGTCGTCGTGGTCGTGGTCGTCGTCGTCGCCGTCGCGGACGTCGCCGTGGATGTCGGCTTCGGTATCGGCGGCACCCCGACTACGGCGCCAGCGCCTCCCACCACCGCGGGCAGAGCTGCGCCCGGTACAGTTCCAGGTTGTCCGTACCGTTCCAGTTGGCGCCCCAGTAGACGTTCTGCGCCTCCGCGTCGAGCGACGCGAAGGCCTCGCTCCAGTAGCCCTCATAGGCGTTCATCGTCGGCGCCACCCGCCAGATGCGCGGCCCCGCGGCCTCCGGCAGCAGCTCGACGAACATCAGCTGGTTGAAGGCCCACGAGTCGTTCGTGTCGGCGATCACCGAGATGAACAGCCAGCCGCGTACCGCCGGGTCGTAGATGCGGCCGAAATGGAATCCCGAGCCCCAGCCCAGGTCGCCGTGGTACAGCGCGCCGAACCGCGTCTCCCAGCCGTCCTCGACGTTGACGTCGACGGCGATGATGTAGTCGCAGGTCGTCGGGTCGCCGCCCGCACAATTGTCCTGCGAGACGAAGTACTCCTCGCCGCCGTAGCCCCAGGCCCAGCCGGCATGCGTGCAGTCGTTGCCGACCTTCCACGCGTCCGAGAAGTCGAGCGACCAGGCGTGCGGCCCGTCGAAGTCGCCGGTCTCGCCCGCGCACGTCGCCAGCACCACCCGCGACCCCGACGGCGAAATGTCGACGTAGTTGGGCACCGCGGACACCGTCGCATGGTCGCTCAGCCGCCCGACGAGCGCGTCCGCCTGCTTGTCGTAGACGACGATGTCGAGCAGCGTCTCGCACGACCCGCCGCCGCTCATGTCGCCGCAGATCAGGAACGCCCAGGTCCGCATGTCCCGCGACGGCGCCCCCTCCACGGCGTTCATCGCCACTCCCGCCGCCGGGTACTCGGTGGCGAAGTCGTGCACCGGCGCGTCAACCCCCGTCAGCACGTCCAGCTCCCGCAGCTCGGTGCCGGTCCGGTAGTACAACGTCGTCGCCGTACCCGCGGCTCCCGACTGGTCCCAGTGCAGCTCGTTCGGCTCGCCGACGTCCAGCGAGCGCACGATCGCACGGTCCGCCAGCCGGTAGACGTACGACCGCCCGCCCGTGCCGAAGGCGATGACGTACTCGCCACCACGATTCGCCGGGCTCCAGCGACTGTACCCGTTGGTCAGGTCCGACTCCGTCACCTCCGGGTCGTCCGCGTCCGAGACGCGCGTCACCGCGACGCCGGTCTCCGGGACCGTGAACGGGACCCCCGCCGCCGGAACCGGTCCGCTCGGCTGCGGGATCGGGTCCCGTCCCATCGTGAACGTGCAGGACACGTCCGCATCGGCATCCGCGTCGGAATCCGCATCCGCATCCGCATCGGCATCCGCATCGGCATCCGCATCCGCGTCCGCCTCGGCGTCCGCATCTGCCGCCGCGTCGACATCTGCCGCCGCGTCCGCATCCGCGTCGTCGCCGCATCCCCCGCCGGTGGCTGCGCCCGGGAGACCGAGCATCAGCCAGGCCGCGAGCCACCCCGCCCCGAACACCCGTCCTTCGTCCATCGTGCACCCCCGCAGGAGCGTGCCTGCGAAGCCAGTGTACCGCACGGCCGGGCCGAGTCCACGCACTCCTCCGGCATGCTCCGCGCCTCCGCGGTCCTCCCCCCGGACCGACCCGCCGCCTTCCGCAACCTCCGCGCCTCCGCGGCGGCCTCAACCTGCTACACTGTCGACCCACGGAGGTGCCGCATGGCCGCTCGCTCGACGCTGCTCGCCGCCGCCGCCGTCGCCGCCGTCCTCGCGGCCGCCCCGGCCGCGGCCCAGGACCTGCGTTCCGAGGTCGAGGTCGTCCGGACGATCCCGGCGGGGGAGCACGTGGTGTTCCGCATCGACCCCGCCGCGGCGACGCTGGTCTTCGAGGACCCGACGCGGCGCGAGCTGACCGCGGACGAGGAGGCCGCCGTCGCCGCCGTGCCTGCCTGGCTGGCCCCCGACCTCGCGGCCGCCTTCCTGCGCATGCGTGCCGCCGAGCGTCCCGACGAGCTGGCCCGGCTGATCCTCGACGCGGAGGACCCCGCGTACGTCGACGAGCTGGCGTTCCTGGTCGCCCGCCTCTCCCCCGAGGACCGTCGGGGGATGGACCGCGGGATCCTCGTCGAGTCGGTGCGCGCGATCTACGAGCGTGACGCGGAGATCGCCTTCGCCGACCTGGTCGAGCACGGCGCGGCGGACGACCCGGACCGCTACACCACCGTCGTCTATCGCGCCCTGCGGGGCGGGACGCCGTTCACCTTCGAGCTGCCCCGGGACGTCTACTACTGGCAGCTCGTCCACCCGGTGCTCGAGGGCGAGGACGTGGTCTACATGGACCCGATGCGCCACCGCTCGGCCGACCCGCCGAACGGCGTGCACTGGCGCGGCTACCTGTGGACCGACCTGTTCGACCGCAGCTACCAGGCCGCCGCCGTCCTCGCCAGTCCGAACCGCATCACCGCGGCGACGTTCGCGGCCTGGTCGCTGGCCGGCCGGCCCCGCGCCTTCGGCCACTTCACCGGCCTGGAGGTCGGCCCGATCGAGCTGGTCCGCGCCGACACCGGCGAGCCGGTGGCCGTGGCCTTCACGCGGGGCGACCAGCGCTGCGGCAGCAACGACTACCCGAACCCCGACGGGATGTACTTCGCCACGCTGTCGCCGGTGGAGCTGGCGGCCGCCGGCGGCGCGCCCGAGCTGCTGCACAACCTGGTCCGCGCCGGCGGCGGCAACGCCGACCTGCTGGCCTCCGACCTGACCGCCTGGACGCCGCTGACCTCGGCGCCGCGCGGCATCCTGATCGTCCGCGACCGGATCCCGTTCGACCTCGCCGTCGACCCGACCGAGACCGCCGCCTCGCTGCTCGGTCGGACCGTCGATGTGCTCCCGTCCGCCGACGTCGACGCGCTCGTGCTGTCCACCGCCTCCGCGCCGTTCCTCAACACGACCTACAACAAGATCGTCGTCCCCTCCGACCAGCCGCGGGCGCTGTACGAGGCGCTGGCGCGCAACGCGGAGAAGCTCGAGCGGTTCGTCGATTACGGCGGCACCTTCGAGCTGCACGGCGCGACGCGCGCCGCGGACGACTGGTCCGACCTGCGGATGCCGGGCGGGATCCACGCCACGCCGCAGGACGGCACCCACACCCACGACACGCTGGCGCCCTACGGCTACCCGCTGCTCTCCGACATCGTCGCGCAGGCCGAGTACCTGTGGGACTTCGTCCCCCAGATGGGCCTCCCCGGCGACCGGCACTTCGACCCGGCCGGCACCGCCCTGGAACGCCTCGGCTGGTGGATCTCCCAGGTCGTGACCTGGAACATCCAGGAGAAGGTGTGCTGGAAGCGCGGCAGCGTCACCGCCCGCTACCTGTCCCCGCAGGAGATCGCCTACGACCACTTCGGCAACTGCGGCGAGCTCCAGGACATGTGGACCGGCGGCGGGCGCGCCAGCCTGATCGCCGTCTGGAACGTCGGCACGCTCGGCGACGACCACATGTGGAACGAGGTCTGGCAGGGCGAGCAGTGGATCCCCGTCCAGGTCGACTGGAGCGACAACGACACGCGCCTCGAGAACTGGGGCGTGGCCTACGACGCCGACACCGGCGGCGGCAAGACGATCTCCGGCATGGACGCCTTCCGCGGCGACGGCCTCAGCGTCGCCGCCCTCGGGCGGTACGCGCACACCACCCTCGACGACCACCTGTGGAACGACTACTCGCACCACGTGACCCTCGAGGCCCACGTCGAGGACGCCGACGGCAACCCGGTGGACGGCGCTCTGGTGCTGATCGCCGCGCCCAGCATCTACGACGCGAGCTCGCTGACCATCGCCGCCTGGCGCCACACCGGTCCCGACGGCGTCGCCCGCGTCGTGGTCGGCGAGGCCAACGACTACTACGTCCAGATCACCTCGGCCCTCGGCGACTTCCCCGACAGCGAGCACGTCGAGGACTGGGTCACCGAGGAGGAGGCGGTCCCCGACGCGACCTTCTCCCGCAGCTTCACGCTCGACGGCCGCCTGCCGCTCGTCGCTGCCGCCGCCGTCGCCCCGCCCGCAGGCGCCGCGCTCGTCCGGCTGGCCGGCGAGGTCGCGGTGACCCGCGAGATCCTCCGCGGCACCAGCGCCGCCTTCGACCGGACGTTCCACGAGCCGTTCGACTCCGGCGACGTGCAGGTCGAGCTGCTGACCGAGGACCAGTACCTCCAGTACTTCGGTGGTGCGCCGTTCACCGCCGCGGCCGACCCGCGGCGCGGTCGCGCGCTGACGCTCGACGACCCGCTCCCCGCCGGCCGCTTCGTGCTCGTCGTCGCCAACCGGGCGCGCGCGGCCACCGAGCAGGACGTGGCGGTCCGACTCGAGCTGTGGGACCCCGAGCCGATCGCCGACGACGGCGAGGACGCCCCCGACGCCCTGGACGACGCCCTGGACGCCGCCGAGATCTCGGAGGGCGACGCCGAGATCTCGGAGGACGACGCCGACGACGGCGGGACCACGCCCGGCCTGGCCGGCGGCGGCGGCTGCGACTGCCGCCTGACCTCGACCCCCGCCGGCTCGCTGGCCGCCCTGCTGCTGCTCGTGCCGCTGCGGCTGCTCCGGCGGCGACGGCCATAGCGGCAGGCACGCGTTGCAGACCGTCAGGGCGTCGAACCGTCCAGTTCGTCCGCGAATAGCACGCGCAGGTCGCAGCGGAAGCAGTTCCTGATGCGGTTCGCATCCCGGGCGGTGAAGTAGAGGTGGTCGCCGGAGATGTGCGGGAAGGCGGCGTCGGCCGGGATCGTCGGCCACGGCTCGCGATCGGCGACCACCCTCCG
>JAFGHH010000409.1 GCA_016930215.1 Deltaproteobacteria bacterium | reverse complement strand
GCCTCTCCCCGGCCGGCTCCTCGTGCGCCGGCTCGCTCGTCGGCTTGCCGGACTCGACGTCGCCGATCAGCTCGGGCGCGCGGGCCTTGAGGTTGTCGCGCAGCTGCAGCGTCAGCTCCTTGGGCGACAGCTTCTTGCCGGTGCGGTTGGCCGGGCAGCGGTCGGTGCAGCGGCCGCACTCGGTGCACGAGTACATGTCGAGCATCGCCTTCCAGGAGAAGTCGGTGATCTTCGAGGTGCCGAAGACCTCCTGGTTCTCGATGTCGGGGATCGGGACCAGCCGGCCACGGGGACGCAGGTCGCGCAGGAAGACGTTGGGGATCGAGGTCACGACGTGGAAGTGCTTGCCGTAGGGGAGCAGGTTGAGGAACAGCAGGACCAGCACCGAATGGGTCCAGAAACCGACGTGGACCAGCGCGTGCAGCGTGCCGCCGGAAAGGTGCAGCGGCGCCAGGGCCATCGCGAGGGCCGACCCGGCGGGCTCGGACTTGTGGAACACGACGGGGGAGCCGGCGGCGAGGTGCCTGAGCGAGATCTCGGCGGCGTCGTAGAGGACGTCGCCGACCATCATCGTGATGATGATCAGCAGGATCAACGCCGCCTCGAACGACTGCGTCATCCGCTTGGGACGCAGCACGACGCGGTTGAACAGCGCGACCGCGGCGGCCGCGAGCACGACGAGCGCGACGCCGTCCTTGAGCACCGAGTAGAGCTTGCCGGGGAGGGTGTCCAGGCCCAGGAACCACAGGTCGAACTCGGGGGAGAAGCCGCGGCCCCAGAGCATCAGCGAGCGGACGAGCAGGACGAGGAAGCCCCAGAAGATCAGCATGTGGGCGAGGCCGGTGAGCGGGTAGCGGGGCATCTTCCACTGGACGAAGGCGAACTTGACGGTGCCGATCAGGCGCTCCCAGAGGCGGTCCCAGCGGGCCTCCGGCTTGCCGACCATCATCAGCTTGAAGCGCCGGGCCACCGACCAGAAGAACGCGGACCACGCCACGGCCAGCAGGATTCCCATCGCGACCGGATTCATGGCTCACTCCTCACGGCGGACGGCGTCCCGGAGCGGGACACGACGGCGACGACGGGCAGGCCGGCCCCCGCACCCCGCCTCATTCGGGCAGCTTGGCCTCGAAGAACGCGCGCAGCTTGATCAGGCTGCGGCGGTCCTTGCCGAAACTGGGCTTCTGGTAGCCCTTGCTGAACGAGCGGACATCGGAGGCGAACTCGCGGAACACGTCGTCGTTGGCGCAGATGTCGGTCGCCGCGCGGCCGCGAGCCGCGCCGCGGGCCAGGGCGACGACATAGGTGTCGAAGCGCTTGTAGAGCGCCAGGCCGAGGAAGTCGCGGACCTGCTCGGCCTCCGCCGCCAGCTTCTCCAGCGCCGCCAGCTTCTCGCCCGCCAGCCCGTCGAGATTCTCGCGGACGGCGCGGGCGGCCCCGAGGCGCAGGACGAAGGCGTCGTCGAGGTACCCGATCTCGTCGATCCCGTCGGGGACCAGGTCGAGCGACTTGAAGACGTAGTTCATGGCGCCGACCAGCGCCTGGCGCGCCTCGACCGGCAACTGCTTGACCTCGACCACGCCCAGCAGCAGCAACAGGTCGTCCCCGAGCGCGTTGAGCCAATGGGGGAAGATGTCGAGGCACTTGTCGTCGATGGTCGTCATCCCGCGCCTCCTCCGCCGCCCGACGGCCGCGGCAACCTACGATGCCCGAAGGGCGCCGGGCCTAGGCCCGTCGTCCCCGCGGGTGCGATCCGAACTGGTCGGGGCGAGAGGATTTGAACCTCCGACACCGCGGTCCCGAACCGCGTGCGCTACCAGGCTGCGCTACGCCCCGGCACGCCATGGCCGACGTTGTGTACCGGGCGGAGGCCCGTCTTGTCAAGAGCGGCTGAATCCGGATTCGGCGCACGGGCCCGCGGTCACGGGGCCGGGGCGGCGGGGTCGAGCGTCCCGAGGGCGCGGAGGGCTTCGTACAGGACCACGGCGGCGGCCGAGGCGAGGTTCAGGCTGCGGACCGGGCCGCAGGTCGGGATCCCCCAGATACGGTCGGGGAACCGCGCCAGCAGCTCCTCCGGCAGCCCGGTCGACTCGCGGCCGAACACCAGCGCCGCCCCCGGCACCCACGACGCCGCGAGGTACGACCGCTCGGCGCGCGCCGAGAACAGGAACAGCGGCGCCTCCGGCCGTTTCTGGCGGAAGGCGTTGAAGTCGTCGTGGATCTCCACCTCCACCGCCGACCAGTAGTCCAGTCCCGCGCGGCGCACGGCGTGGGCATCGATGCGGAAGCCGAGCGAGCCGACGAGATGCAGGCGGCTGCCGGTGGCGGCGCACAGCCGCGCCACGTTGCCGGTGTTGGGCGGGATCTCGGGCTCGACCAGGACCAGCTCGAGCGGCGGGCGGAGCGGCGGGCAGCGCAGGCGCGGGCGGCCGTCGGACGCCGGCACGGCGCCCTCGAGGCGGAAGCGGTCGCGGGGAGAACGACGCATGCGAAAACGGCACGACGCGACCCGGACGGGCGATGCCGTCCCCGGGCCGGAGGCCCCGCGGCGGGGCGGGCCGCTAGCCGACCTTGCCGCTGAGCATGAACGCGATGATCAGCGCGTAGATGACGAGGGACTCGATCAGGGCCAGGCCCAGGATGAAGGGCACGAACAGGTCCTTGCGGGCCCCGGGGTTCCGCGCGATGCCCTCGAGCGCCGCGGCGGCGGCGCGGCCCTGGGCGAGCGCCCCGCCGAAGGCGGCGATGGCGATGGCGAGCGCGGCGGCGACGGCGATCAGGCCCTTGTTCAGCGACTCGCCCTCCACCTGCGCCGCGGCGCCCTCCGCGGTGGCGGCGGCAGCCCCTTCCGGCTGCGCCACGGCGAGGCTCACCGTGCCGACCAACAATCCCGCGACCACCAGCAGACCCACGAACTTCTTCATCGGACACCTCCTCGCGAAGCCTCAGTGCGCTCCGTGCTCCTCGGCTTCCTCCCCGGCCACCGCCAGGCTGATGTAGACCATCGACAGCAGGCAGAACACCGCCACCTGCACCACGATCACCAGCACCCCCAGCACCATCACGGGCAGCGGAACCACGAGCGGCACGAACGGCACGAGCGTGGTGAAGATCCCGACCACGGTGTGGTCCGCGTACATGTTGCCCAGGAGCCGCATCGAGAGCGACACCATCCGGGCCAGGTGGCCGATCAGCTCGATCACGAACATCAGGATCGGCAGGCCGGTCAGGAAGTGGATCGGCTTGTGCAGCGGACCCATGAACTCCTTGAGGTAGCCGATCCCGTGGCGCTTGAAGCCGTAGAACTCGCTGGCCAGCACCACGATCACCGCGCAGGCGAGCGTGGTGTTGAGGTTGGAGGTCGGCGGCTGGAAGCCCGGGACCAGGCTCATCGAGTTGGAGAACAGGATGAAGAAGGCGCAGGTGCCGATGAGAGGCAGGAAATGACGGGCCTCCTTGGCTCCCATCATCGACTCCATCTGCCCCAGCACCATCTCGGTCAGCAACTCGGCGAACGTCCGCGGCGTCAGCTTCGCCTCGGGGAGCAGCGCCTGCTTCGCATCGCGGACCTTGCCCCAGACCAGCAGGCCGAAGACGAGCAGGATCAGGAACACCAGCGCGGCGCCGAAGACGTGCTGCAGGTCGAGCGACTGGTGGGCGATGTAGGACTGTCCGAGGCGACCCTCGAAGAACGCCACCAGCGCGTCGTAGTTCGGCAGGAAGGCGAACCAGGACTGGTGCTCAGGCATCCGAGCCTCCCTCGGCGCGCTCCCGCCCCGACAGGAACGCCGCCCCGAGCAGCCCCACGACCAGCGCCGAGTAGCCCAGCGCCAGGCCCATCGGCTCCAGGCCGGCCCAGCGGATCAACGCCCAGACCACGCCGATCACCAGGCCGAACTTCAGCACGAACAACACGCCCAGGAGCACCCTGCGACGGGTGCCGCCGGCGGGCCGGGCGCCGAGCAGGCGGGCGCCGACCCAACGCAGGCCGAGCCAGTTGAGGACGGCGAGGGTCCCGCCGAGGCCGGCGGCCAGCGCCTCGCGCCCCACGCCCCAGAGCAGCGTGCCCACCACGGTCAACGCGAGCGCCGCGGCCACGACCAGCAGGTCATAGGCCAGCGTTCCCGTCTCCCGTGCCGCCGTCGTCGCTTCGGTCCGCATCCCTCAAGTACCGCCGCGAAACCCTCACGATCGCCATCCCCGCCGCGACGATCCCGAGCGCCAAGCCGACCCACTGGAGCACCGGTCGCGTCCCGCACAGCCCGTCGAACCAGCGCCCGCCGAAGTACCCGATCGCGATGGCGGCGCCCATCTCCAGGCCGACCGAGCCGACATCCATGGCCTCCTGCCACGGACTGCGCGCCCGACGCCCGCTCGCCACTCCCACTCCCCGGAGGGCCAAGCCCGCGCACGAACGCTCCCCCCACGACCCGGTGCGCGACCGCCTGCCCCCTCGACCCGCCCCCACGGGATTGGGCCGCAGTTACCACGCGAACCGACCCGGGGTCAAGGTGCGCCGGACCCCTTCGGGGGGACGCGTCGGGGGGTGCCTCGCCGGCGGGCCGGCGGGCTCGGCCCGCGCCTCGCGCGGCCCAGCGCCGCGCCGCTACCTCCACGGGCGGCGTCATCCGGTCCACCAAGTCGGTGATCCGCGGTGCTACCGCGAGGCGGACAGCTCGGCCGAGACGAGCTGTACCAGGAACAGGAGCGGGTTGGCGGCCAGCAACTGGCCCTCGAAACGCACCGTCTGGCCCGGCTGCGGCGGGTCGGCGGCCGCCCGACCGGACGGTTCGACCTGCAGCCGCACGCGGACGTGCGGCGCCAGCTCCTCCGGTCCCGCCACCTGCAGCTCGAAGCGGTGCCCCTTGAGGTCGGCGAAGTCGAAGTCGTGGCCGCCCAACGGCATGCTCTGGAGGACGCGCCCGTGCCCGTGGATCTTGCGTCCGAGCCACTCCTGCTTCATCCGCCGGTTGACCTCATAGGAGGCCACCCGTCGGTCGAAGCAGGCCCGGATGAAGGCCTGCACGTCCCCGGGCGCGGCCGAGGCCGCCGGCCCGGCCGGCTCGGCATCGATGCGGAACGAGGCGGCGGCGGGCGCCGGCTCCCGCTCCGCCTCGGCCCGGCGCTCCGCGCCGCCCTTGGCCCGGTGCGCGGCGCCGCCCTCGGCCCGCCGCGCGGTGCCGCCGCCGTCCGCCGCGCCGGCGACGAGCACGGCGAGCTGCACGAGCTCGTCGAGCAGCTCCGTCAGACGCCCCTTGTCGCGCAGGTGCCCGCGCTCGACGCACACCAGCCCGTCGTGCCCCAGCCACAGCCCCGGGTGGTCGTCGTAGGCACGGCGCAACGCCCCGCGCACCTCGGGCCCGAGGAACTTGAGGTCCGCGGGGCGGTCGGCGCGCACGCCGAACCGGTTGTCGAACGCACCGTCACCCGTCGCGGCGGGGCGCGGGCTGATCCGCCCGGACGACCACGGCGTGGCATCGCGCGGATGCACCGCGACGCCCACCGGCAGGGTGCGGCGCAGCATGACGCGCACCGAGGTGACGGGCCAGTCGTTGTCGGTGGCGTAGCTGACGACGTAGTTGTGACCCTTGTGCGTCCCCGTGTTGGCCATCCGCGTCTCCTCTCTGCATCTGCCGAGCTCGGGAGCCTACCAGAACACGCCGCGGCGCCGCCCGAGCAGCTCGGCGAGCAGCGCCTGGACCTCGCCCCGGACCTGCTCGTTGATCCGGCTCACGACCGCCGTATCGTTCGCCGCGGACGGCGGCAGCTCGAGCCGGATCGGCGCGCCGAAGACCAGCCGCCAGCGGACCGGCAGCGGGAGCAGGCCGAGCGGCCCGAGCAGCGGGAACAGCGGCGTGACCGGCAGGAACGGCACGCCCAGCCAGTCCGCGAACAGCTGGGTGCGCCACAGCAGCGGGTAGGTCTCCTCGCCGCCGACGATCGCCGCCGGCACGATCGGCACGCCGGCCCGCAGCGCGAGCTTGACGGCGCCGCCGCGCCCGAAGCGCCGCAGGCGGTAGCGTTCGCCGTACGTCTTGCGCAGCGCCGTGTTGCCCTCCGGGAACACGGCGACCACCTGCCCGCGCTCGAGCAGCGCCTGGGCGTTCTCCGGGCAGGCCCGGACCGCCCCGAGCCGCGACATCAACGCGCCGAAGAACGGGAAGTGGTGCGCCTCGTTCTCCGCCAGCCAGCGCACGTCGCGCCGCCGCGGGTGGTGGAGCCGCACCGAGTGCGACAACACCAGGCCGTCGAACGGGATCGCGCCCGCGTGGTTGGCCACCACCAGCGCCGGCCCCTCCTCCGGGATCGACTCCACGCCCCGCACGTCGGCCCGGAACCACTTCTCCACCAGCGTCGCCACCAGCGGCTCCAGGTTCCGCGCCTCGACCGGGTCGTAGCCGAACGCGTCCACCACCAGCGACCGACGCCGCAGCCAGGAGCGGGTCGCGAGCCGTAGCAGCATGTCGAGCGTCAGCAGCTCGCGGGTGTTGGCCACCAGCCGCCGGTCGCGCACGTCGCCCGGGCGCAGCTCCTCGAGCCGCTCGGCCATCCGGTCGCCGAACAGCCGCAGCTCCTCTTCCAGCCGCCGGCGCGTGCCGGCCTCCAGCCCCGCCTCCGTCTCCAGTCGCCGCTGCACGTCGCGCAGCGTCTCCTCGAAGCGCACCTCGAGCGTCGTCAGCGAGCTGCCGACGGCCGGCGGGGTCGTTCGGGACGATGCTGCAGGCCCTTGGTGTCTGGCCGTTCGGGGCGAGGCTCCTGGCTCCCGGCGTTTGGCCGTTGGCCGGGCTGATCGATCGGATCGACGTGGTTGGTCCTTCGCGTCTTGGCGCGAGCCTTCCCCCGGCGGCGCCTCGGCGCGAGGTTCGTCGCGGAACGGGTTGTCGCCGAGCAGTCCCTTGGCCACGCGGCTCACTCTCCCCCGCAGGAACCCGCGGCGGCGCCGGCGGGCCGGGCGCGCCCCGCGCTGCACCGCGCCAGGTGGTCGCCGATCGATTCCTGCGTCGAGTAGGTCGGCCGGAACCCGAGCTCCCGGGCCGCGCGTCCGCCGTCGGCGACGCACGGATACATCAGGTAGTCGACGAACGGCGCCGAGGCTTCGCTGGCCCGGACGGCCCAGAGCATCGCCAGCAGCCGGCGCAGGGTGTTCGGCGGCACCGGCACCGGCACACGGCCCGCAACGAGCAGCGCGGTGCGGATCGGCAGCACCCCCTCGGCCACGATGTTGAACGGTCCGTCGCCCTCGCGGTCGACGGCGCACTTGAAGGCGTCGAGCGCGTCGTACTCGTGGACGACCTGCATCAGCGGGTCGTAGCCCGCCGCCACCGGCACGAACCGCCGCTCGAGGAGCGCGGGGATCAGGCCGACGGCATGAGGCCCGACGATCGGCGCGGTGCGCAGCACGGCGGTGCGCACGCGCGGG
The DNA here is from genome assembly GCA_016930215.1 of Deltaproteobacteria bacterium. Lineage (GTDB taxonomy): Bacteria > Myxococcota_A > Polyangia > DRWM01 > JAAZOP01 > JAAZOP01. The sequence continues at coordinate 38,774 of JAFGHH010000409.1, read as the reverse complement.
ACGCGGCCGGCGAACTCCCGCACCAGCCGCTCGGCCTCCAGCTTGTCGCGCAGGAACGGGCTGTCGGCGGCCCCGCGCAGCCGCCAGCTCTCGGGCAGCAGGGCGGGGTTGTCCGGATGGGCGCCGTAGAGCACGGTCTGGCTCCAGACGACGAGCCGCCGGACGCCGGAGGCCTCGCAGGCCGCCAGCACGTTGAGCGTGCCGATCGACTCGAGCTCGTGCGACAGCTCGATCTCGTGCGTCGGCGCCGGGACGAACGCGGCGTGCACCAGGGTGTCCACCCCGGCGTTGCGGAGCACCGCGGCGAGCCGCTGGTCGGCCCCGGGGCGGGCCAGCTCGAGTTCGTGGGCCGTGACGCGCGGGGAGACGGTCGAGCCGAGGGGCGCATCGAGCGCCAGGACGGCGGCGCAGGACGGGTCGCTCTCGAAGCGGGCGACCAGCTCCTGTCCCAGGAACAGGCGCGTGCCGGTCACCGCGACGACGCGACCGGAAGGCGAACGACGAACGCTCCGCGGCACCCCCGCCCCCCCTCACAAGCCGAGGAACAACCGGTTGCCGAAATTGGGCGCCAGCGGCGAACGGAAGATCTTCGCCGCGCAGCGCTCGATGTCGTACGGCACGCGGCGGAACTCGATCACCGAGCTGTTCGTGTCGTAGATCGTGTACGAGGCGCGGTTGTCGAAATCGCGCGGCTGGCCCACCGAGCCGACGCTGATCACGTACTTGCGGCCCGGGTCGAGGATGTGGCGGCCGACGGGAATCTCGTAGGCGCGGTCGCGGGACAGCGCGAACACGCGGCACAGGTGCGAGTGGCCGATGAACGTCACGCGCGGCAGGCGGTCGAACATCCCCAGCAGCGTCCGCGCCTGGTCCTCGGTGAACACGTAGTCGAAGTCGTCGGCCTGCAGCGGCGAGCCGTGGCTCAACAGCACCTCGTGGTCCGGCAGCGGATGCGTGTAGGGCAGCTCGCGCAACCAGGCCATGTGGTCGGGGTCGAGCAGGCGGGCGTGGTAGTCGAGCGCGGCGCGGGCGGCGTCGTAGTAGTAGGAGTAGTCCATGCGGCTGGCCACCGCGGCGTCGTGGTTGCCCAGCACCGTGGCCTTGACCAGCTTGCGCACGATGTCGCAGCACTCGTTCGGCGATGCCCCGTACCCCACCGTGTCGCCCAGCGAGTAGTACTCGTCGATGGCCTCGTCGCGGTAGGCGTTGACCACCGCCACCAGGGCCTCGAGGTTCGCATGGACGTCGGAGAAGATGCCCAGGCGCATGCCGGAGGGGATTATGGAGGGGTCCGCCCTAGATGTCCATCCCGCCCTGCGACCGCATCCCGGCCAGCGCCTCGCGCACCGCTGCGGGTTCCTCCTCGCCCAGCACGCGGGGCACCAGCCGGACGAGCGCACGGGCGTCCCGGACGCCGTCGTCGGTCTGGAGGCTGGCGCGGAAGGCCTCGACGTCCGCACGGAGCTCGGCCGCACGGCGCGCGATGGCGGCGGTGAGGATCTCGCCGCTCTCGGTGAGCGCGTGCACGTGGCGCTTGGCCGCAGCGCCCTGGAACCCGGCCAGCGTCCAGGCCAGCCGGTCCTCCTTGCCCCGCGGGTCGGACAGCATCGGCTCGAGCGCCTTGACGCCGGTGGCGCCGTAGGAGGCGATCGCCGAGCCGACGAAGCGCCAGTCGGCCGAGTCGGCGCGCAGCAGCAGGTGCACCAACGGCACGATCGCCCGGCGCAACCCCAGCCCACCCAGCCCCACCGCCGACGCCAGCCGCAACGGCCGCCCGTGGGCGTCCAGCCCGGCCATCAGCAGGTCCGCCACCAGATCCTCGTTGGAGCGCAGCTCGAGCAGGGCATCGAGCAGGTCGAGCGGGTCGAGGGTGTCGAGGGCGACGGCCAGGTCGGGCGCGTAGTCGGCCAGGCGCCCGCGCTGCAGCTCGCGCAAGGCCGCCGTCCGGCCGTCCGGCACCGCCAGCCAGCGCAACAGCAGCTCCATCTCCCCCTGGGCGCTCTCCGGCCCGGCGGCGGCCGGCGCCGGGCCCTCGCCGAGGCCGGCGGCGCGCAGCAGGGCGTGGACCCAGGCCAGCCGCGGGGGCTCCAGCAGCAGCCCGAGCTGCTCGGCGTCCCGCGACAGGTACAACCAGTTCCGCGCCACCGCGTCGCGGCCCAGGTCGTGACGTCGCCCGCACAGCCGGTAGAACCCCTCGACCAGCTGCGCCGTCAGCCGCGCGGGGGTCGGCGCCAGCCCGTCCTGGACCGCCCGCTGCGCGAGGTCCGGCGGCAGCCACAACCCGGCCTTGACGGCCGCCGCCAGCGTCCGCCGCCGGTAGCCGTCGACCTCGTCCGCCGGGACCGAGCGTTCCACGAGCAGCCGTTCCTCGGCCTCCTCCGTCATCCACGGCGTCAGCTGGACCAGCGCCTGCTGGGTCTCCCCCGGCGTCGTCGGCTCCGGCGCGTCGAACGCCGGCATCGCCTCCCGCTCCAGCCACGCCCCGGCCTCGGCCCGCGCCGCCGCCAGGGCCGCCCCGCGGTCCCCCTTGCGCCGCGCGTCCCGCCGACCGGCCGCCTGGCGGATGCGGACCGCGTTGCGCGCCAGCGGCGCCTGGAGCAACTGGTCCCACACCACGCGACCCTGCTCGTCGACCTCGATCAGCCGCGCCTCGAACCGCTCCCCCAGGGCCCGGACCACCGCCGCGTCATCGACCAGCTCGAAGTGCACGAGCCACGACTCGACCCACTCCACGGCCGCCTCGGCCCCCGCCACCGCGGACACCTCGAACCACGGAACCTCGTCGTGGACGAACAGCCGGCAGGCCAGCTCGAGCCCCGCGCGGCCCGCCAGCGGCCGGCCGGCTCCTCTGCGACGGTACAGCCGCACGCCGTCGTCCATCCGCAGCGCGCAGGTCGTCAGCTCCCCGGCCAGCCAGTCGCGCAGGTGGTCCGGCACCTGGATCCGGGGCGTCTTGGGGATGCGGGGCGAGGTATCGTAGCCCACCCCGGGCTCGCTCTCCTCCTCGACCTCCCCCAGGTCGCTCGGGTCGACCTCCACCACCCCGGCATCCGGAAGCAGGTCCGAGTCGCGCACCTCGACCACCGCCTCCTCCGCCGCGGGCTGGGCCGGGGCCGCCGGAGCCGGGGCCGCCGGAGCCGGGGCCGCCGGAGCCGGGGCCGCCGGAGCCGGGGCCGCCGGAGCCGGGACCGCCGCCGCGCGGGCTTCCGCCACCTGGCGCGCCGACCGGCGCGAGACCTCCGTGTCCGGCTCGAGCATCCGCTCGGCGACGACATCCGCCTCGCCGACCTCCATCGGCGCATCGTCCTGGGTCGCCAGCAGCGCGGGCAGCAGGTCCTCCAGCGAGGAGGCCACCCGCATCGGCCGGGCCGGCGCCGGGGCCGCCGGGGCGGGCTGCGTCGCGGGGGCCGGTGCCACCGGAGTCGCCGGGGCCGGAGCCTTCGACGACGCGGGAGGCGCCGTCCGCAGCGGAGCCGCCGGAACCGACGTCTCCCGCCGGTCGAGCTGCTCCTCCGCCTGCGTCAGGTCCTCCTCGCGCCGCCGGAGGACCGCCTCGCGGTCCTCGATCGCCGACCGGAGGATCTCGACCTCCTCGCGGGCGAGCTGGAGCTTGTGCTGTTCCTGGTGCAGCCGCCGGTCGGCCTCGTCCAGGTGGTGTCGCTGTTCGGCCAGGATGACCTCGCGGCGCGCCAGTTCGGCCTCGCGGGCCTCGAGCCCGGCGGTGCGGTCGCCGACGATGCGGAGCTGGCTCTCGATCGCCGCGCGCGCCGTCTCGATGTCCCGCTGGTTCGCGGCGAGCGTGGCCTGGCGCTGCTCGAGCGCCCGGCCGCGGTCCTCGAGCTCGCGGGTCTTCGTCTGCAGCGCCGCCTGCTCGGCATGCACGGCCGACCGGGCGGGGGCGCCGAGGTGCTCGCGCCAGGCGGCGCGCCCGAAGGCGATCTCCGGCTGGAGCGCGTAGGCGGGGACCGAATCGCCGGGCTGGTCGCGCAACCCCTCGAGGTAGTGGATCAGGAGGTCGAGCGCGCGATGGCGGTCGCCCTCGCCGGCGCACAGCACGACCCGGCGGCCGGCCGGGTCGTGCACGATGACCGGCACGCGGAGCAGATGGTCCGCCCCGCAGGCCGGGCAGGCGCAGCGGTTCAGCGCGCCCGACAGGAGCTCCTCGGCCTGGTCCGGATGCTCCTGGACGTTGAGCACCGCGACCGCCTCGGTGCCGGCCAGCGTGCCGCAGTGGCAGCCGTAGGTGACGCGGACGCGGCGGGTCCGCCCCCTCGCCCACGAGGCCGCCGCCCGCCGTTCGACGAGCACCAGATCGAGTTCCCCACCGTTGTCGGCTCGACCGCTCCCGTCCTTCATCTTGCACCCGTGCCCGCGGCGGCGCAGGTCGCCCCGCGACCTGCGGATTTTACCACACTCAGCGCAGCGGAACCCGATTCGCGTCCAGGAGCGCGACGCGGCCGGCCGTGACCGACCCGGGCACGGCCTCGAGGAGCAGGGCGCCGAACGCCGCGAGGGGCGGGCACCCCTGCACGGGCAGAACGAGCCGCAGGCCCCAGCACACGTCGGGCGGAGCCAGCGTTCCGAGCCGTTCGGCGACGTCGACGGGCTCGACGGCGAGCAGCGCCGGGCGGGCGTCCCGTTCGCTCCACGCCTCGCGACGCGGGTCGCGCACGACCAAGCGCTCCGCCGCCGACGCCGCGGCGGCCCGTTGCCGCGCGTCCGCCTCGGACCGTCCCGGAGCCGCCACGAGGTACTCGGCGGCGTCGAGCGCCCGGCCGAGGCGGGGATTCGCCTCGCCCATCGCCCGCAGCTCGAGGAACTCGACGCCTTCGTGCGCCCGCGCCGTCAGGCGCGCGGGCCAGGCGGCAGGGTCGTCGGGAGGCGCCTCGAACTGCACGTCGGCCGGCTCGGCCAGCCCGAGCAGGCCCAGCGGCAGCGGTGCGCCGACGACCAGCCGCGGCTGCGGATGAAAGCCGCGCGAGTAGGCCGGCGGCAGGCCGGCGCGCCGCATCGCACGGACCACCGCGCGGACGAAGTCGAGGTGCCCGAGCCAGACGGCCGGGCCGGACTTGCGCAGCACGAGGCGCCACCAGGTGAGCGGCGCCGGGGCGGCCACCGCGGCCGCAGTCCCGGAGAGCAGCGACGGCGCCGCGGGCGGCCCCTGCTCCGCCGCGTCCGGCACGGACACGTCCCCCGCGACCGGCGCGGCCGGCAGCACCGCGGACGACGGCTCCTGCGCCGCGACCGGCGCGGGCGTCGGCGGCGGCGGGCAGTCGAGCCCGCAGGCGACACAGAGGTACCGCTCCGGCGAAGGGTCGCAGCGCGGCGTGGGCCGTGCCGCGTACGCCCGCTCGCGCTCGCGGAGCAGGAAGGCCGGGGCGATCCCGGTCCGGACGTGGTCCCAGGGCGTGGGCGCGGCGGGGTCGGACGGCCGTGCCGCCTCCCCGAGGTCGATACCCGCCTCCGCGAGCGCCGCCTGCCAGCGGTCCCAGGAGAAGTGCTCGGTCCAGGCGTCGAGATAGGCGCCGGCGCGATGGGCGGCGAGCACCGCGTCGGCGGCGCGGGCGTCGCCGCGGCCGAGCAGCGCCTCGAGCGTGCTGCCCCGGGCGTCGTGCACCGCCACCTCGACGGTGCGCGAACGGAGCCGCCGGCGCAGCAGCTCCTGGCGGCGGCGGAGCTCCTCGAGCGGCGGCATCGCCTCCCACTGGAACGGCGTGTGCGGCTTGGGCACGAAGGTCGAGAGCGAGACGTTCGCCTGGAACACGCCCCGCCCCGCGGACCGGCCGGCGGAGACGACGCGCTGCACGAGGTCGATCAGCCCGTGCAGGTCCTGGTCGGTCTCGGTGGGCAGCCCGAGCATGAAGTACAGCTTGACGCGGCGCCAGCCGGCGGCGGCGATGCGCCGCACCCCCTCGAGCAGGTCGACCTCGCCGACGGACTTGGAGATCACGTCGCGCAGCCGCTGGGTCCCGGCCTCCGGGGCGAGCGTGAGGCCGGTGCGGCGGGTGTGGGCCAGCACGCGCAGCGCCGACTCGGGCAGGCCGTAGGCACGCAGCGAGGAGACGCCGAGCGCCACGGTGCGGCCCGCGCACGACGGCGCCAGCCGCTCGAGCAGCTCGCCGAGCCGGGGGTAATCGGCCGTGGAGAGCGAGGTCAGCGACAGCTCGTCGTAGCCGGTGTGGCGCAACGAGGCCGCCGCCTCGGCCAACACCGCGTCCACCCCGCGCGTCCGCTCGGGACGATAGACGTAGCCGGCCTGGCAGAAACGGCAGCCGCCGCCGCAGCCGCGGGCGATCTCGAGCGTCACGCGGTCGAAGACGGCGGCCGGCCCGGGGATCGGCCCGGAGGCGTAGGGTTGCGAGTCCGGCAGCTCGCGCAGGCGGCGCTGCACGGCGCGGGCCCCGGGAGCCTCGGTGCCGCGCAGCGCCGGAATCAGGATCTCGGGCCGCTCGCCGAGCCGCTCGAGCAGCGCCCGGCGCGGCACGCCCCGCCGACGCGCCTCGCCGACCTCGCGGACCAGCCCCGGCAACGCCCCCTCGCCGTCGCCGACGAACAGCGCGTCGAAGTACGGCTCGAGCGCCGCGGGATGGGAGGCCCAGGTGCCGCCGCCGAGGACCACCGGGTCGCGGTCGGCCCGATCGGCCGCGCGGAGCGGCAGGCCGGCCAGCTCCAGCGTCCCCAGCACCGTCGCCGCGGCCAGCTCGTGCGGCAACGTGATGCCGACGACGTCGAAGTCGCGGACGGGCCGGCCCGACTCGAGCGCCCACAGGGGGGTGCGCGAGGCGCGCAGCGCCGCCGCCAGGTCGGGCCACGGCGCGAACGCCCGCTCGGCGCACAGGTCCGGCTCGGCGTTCACCTCGGCCGCCAGGATCCGCAGGCCGAAGTGGCTCATCCCGACCTCGTAGACGTCGGGGAAGACCAGGCAGCAGGTCCCGGCGAGCGCCGCCGGGTCGGGACGCCGCACCGCACCGTACTCGCCCCCCGCGTAGCGCGCGGGACGCTCGACCAGCGCCAGCAGCTCGGGATGCGAGGCCGACCTCGACGGGGCGCGGTCGCGAGTCCGCAGCAACTACTTGCGGAAGCGGGACGGGAAGCCGGCGCCGAAGTCCTTGTTGGGGTGGAGCTTCTTCGCCCGGGCGATCAGGACCTCCTCGGTCTCCTGGATGTCCGGGTCCGGCACGCAACACTCGGACGGGCAGACCTCCTGGCACTTCTCGTGGTCGAAGAAGCCGACGCACTCCGTGCATTTCGCCGGGTCGATGACGTGGCGCCCGAGCGACTCGTCCTCGGTAATCGCCTCGTTGGGGCACTCGGGAGCGCAGGCACCGCAGTTGACGCACTCTTCGGTGATCTTCGTGGACATGCTGGCCTCCTCCTCGGCGCGGCCCGGCCGGGCCGCGACCGAGGCCCGTATAGGCGGAGGGCCCGGGTCGTGTCAACGGTCCGCGATGCCGCCCGCTTGCCCCTGCGGGGGATCGCGTGGTAACCAGGAATCGGAGGAACGTTCCGCCTTGCCCGAAGCGCCAATGTACGAGTTCGTCGGCATCCTCCTGCTGCTGCTGGCCTCGGCTTTCTTCTCCAGCGCCGAGACGGCCCTGACGGCGCTCTCCGAGGCGCGCATCCGCCAACTGCAGGACGAGCACCCCTCGCTCCGCAAGCACTTCCAGCGCTGGCTCGACCGCCCGGCCCGGATGATGGCCACGCTGCTGGTCGGCAACAACATCATCAACGTCGCCGCCTCGGTGTTCGGCGCCCGGATCGCCCACCGCTACCTCGGCTCGTGGGCCGATGCCGCCGCCGTCGGCATCATGACGCTGCTGCTGCTGAGCTTCGGCGAGGTGGCGCCGAAGGTGTTCGCCAAGCGGGCCGCGCCGTACTGGGGCGTGAAGGTGATCCGCTGGGTCTGCCTGTTCGACTGGCTGCTCCGCCCGCTGTCGCTCCTGTTCTCCGGCCTCGGCCGGGCCACCGTGCGCGGCGCCGAGGCGGCCGGCGTTGGCACCGAGGGCGCGACGGTCACCGAGACCGAGATCGAACACATGATCGATCTGGGCGAGCGCGACGGGGTGCTGGAGAAGCAGCACGGCGACATGCTCCGCTCGGTGCTCGAATTCGAGGACACCACGGTCAAGGAGATCATGGTGCCGCGGACCGAGATGGTCGTGGTCAGCATCGCGGCGCCGCTGGCCGACGTGCTGCGGATGGTCAACGAGTCGCGGCACTCCCGCTTCCCCGTCTACCGGGACCGCCTCGACAACGTGGTCGGCACGCTGCACGTCAAGGACCTGCTGCGGCACGTCGGCGAGGTGACGACCTGCCAGACCTTCGACTGGACGGAACACGTACGGCCCAAGCCGCTGTTCGTCCCCGAGACCCAGAAGATCTCCGACCTGCTCCGCGAGATGCAGACCCGCCGCCTGCACCTCGCCGTCGTGGTCGACGAGTTCGGCGGCACCGCCGGCCTGGTCACCCTGGAAGACGTGCTCGAGGAGATCGTCGGGGAGATCCAGGACGAGTACGACGCCGAGGAGCCGCTGATCCAGGAGGACGCCGACGGCCACCTGCTCGCCGACGCCCGCGTCCCCCTGTGGGACCTCGGCCAACACCTCCACACCGAGTTCCCCGAAGACAACGACTACGGCACCCTCGGCGGGTTCGTGACCCATGAGCTCGGGCGGCTCCCCGAACGCGGCGCCCAGTTCGAATGGCGCGGATACGGCTTCACCGTCCGCGAGGCCGACGCACGCCGCGTCCGACGCGTCGAGATCCGCCGGCCGCCCCCGGCGGCGGACGACCCCGACGCACCCAAGTCCCGCGATGCCCGCTGAATCCCGGCGCGTGCTGCTCGCCGCCGCCCGTTCCCGCAGACTCCCCCCCCTCGCGCCGGCATCCCTCGTCCTGCACCCCTTCCCGCACGCACTGCAGAACCGCAACCCCACGACCCTCGTCGCCGCCGCACGCCCCGACGCCTGGCCGATCCGCGACGGCTCGATCACCGAGGCCCGGATCGATGCCGCCCTCCCGCCCGACGAGCTCCGCAACGCCGTCGCCGAATGCTCCCGCGTGCTCGCCGCCGACGGACGCCTCACGGTCGATGCCCCGCTCCGCCTCGGCTCCCGCGGCTTCTGCCGCCGCCTCCTCGCCGGGCTGTTCCGCCTTCCACCTCCACCCGCCCCGGAATCCGTCGCCCGCCTGCTCTTCGACCACGGCTTCGACCGGATCGAACAGGAGTTCCACGGCAGCCTCGGCTCCTTCCGCGCCCGCCGACTCGCCGGGCGGAGATAGTCGAGAAGCCGAGAAGCCGACCGAATCCATCGAATTGGCTTCGTGTGGTTTTGTGTAGGATAATACCATACATGAAACCGCCTCAACCGATGCGTGCCATGCTCCCGTCGCTGGTGCTGGAACGGCGGTTGCGCCGCATCCCGCCGTCGGCCGTACAGCGGCTGGCGGCGTTGGCCGAACGTCAGAGCGAGGGCAGGCTCGATCGTTCGACGAGCTCGACGACCTACTTCGGGTCGACCTACTTCACCTTTCCCCTGGAGCGGGTTCGCTCGGCCTTCGCCGGCCGTGCGGTGCGGCAGATGGGTTCCGCGGAGCTGGCCCGGACCCTGGAGGCCCACCCGCTGCTGCGCCTGCGGCTGATGCGGCTGGCGCGTGAGGAGGCGGAGCGGCGGCTGGGCGAGCCCGGTTCGGGCCATGGTCGAGCGCGGGAGGATGCGGGGTGCGTCCGGGGGTACGACGTGGTTCCGGGGACGGCGCGGGTGACCTCGACGATCTCGCAGGACGGGGGTGCGGTGGTGATCGAAGTCGGGCTGGAGCTGCCGTGCGTCGTGGGCGAGCGCGGCGGGCGGGGCGGTGCGGCGCGCGGGGCCGGCCGGGAGGCGCGGCCGTGAGCGGCCGGGCGTCGGTGCCCGGAGCGGTGGTGGTGGCCCTGCCGTGGGTCGACCCGGCGAGGCTGCCGGTCGGGTCGATCCGGTGCGACGGCCGGCCGACGGTCGATGACGCTGGACCTCCGAAGGTGCCCGGAGGTAGCCTCCGCCCCCGCGGCGCGCGGGGGAGCGTCGGCGCGGTACGGGGCATCTGGATGGGACAGCGGTACACGACGGAGCAGGTGGCGCGCATCTTCCGCATCCCGCTGGAGCGGCTGCGCCGATTGCAGCGCGAGGGGGTGCTGCCGGCGACGATCGTCGACGGCCGCCGCCGGTACTACTCGTTCCAGGACCTGGTCGCGGTGCGGACGTACGCGGGGCTGGCCGGCTCCGGCGTCGAGGCCCGCCGCGTCCGCTCGGTGGTCTCCCAGCTGCGCGCGCTGCTGCCGGAGGTGACGCATCCGCTGTCGGAGCTGCGCGTGAGCAGCGACGGGGACCGGATCGTGGTGTCGCGGGCCGGCGAGGGGCGGTTCGACGGCGAGTCGGGCCAGCGGCTGCTCGACTTCGAGGTCGAGGTGCTGTCGCAGGAGGTCGTGGCGCGTCTCGAGCCGGCGCGCGAGGCGCCGCGGCGGGCCGACGACTGGTTCGAGCGGGCGTGTGCCTTGGAGGACGCGGGGGACTTCGACGCGGCCGAGCAGGCGCTGCGCCGGGCGCTGGCGCTGGACCCGAGTCACGTGGCCGCGGTGGTCAACCTCGGCAACCTGCGCTATCGCCGCGGCGACGTGGACGGGGCGCGGCGGCAGTACGAGCAGGCGCTGGCGATCGCGCCGGACCGCGCCGAGGGCTACTACAACGTCGGGTTCCTGCTGCTGGACGGCGGGGACCCGCGCGCCGCGGTGCCGCTCCTGCACGCGGCGCTGGCCCGCGACCCCGAGTTCCCCGACGCGTACTACAACCTCGCCCTGGCGTACGAGCGGCTCGGGCAGCTCGAGCGTGCGCGCACGCTCTGGCAGCGCTGCCTCGAGCTCGATCCGGCCGGCTCGTACGCCGAGGACGCCCGCGAGGGGCTCCGGCGTCTCGAAGGCGGCTGACTCCGGGAACCAATCAGCGCTTGCGGCGCGGGGGACGCGGCGGCGGCGGCGGGACCGACGAGCGGCGCGGCGACTCCGGCAGTGCCTCCTCGAGTTCCTCGACCTGGATCTCGCCGGTGACCAGCTCGCCCGCATCCTCCTCGATCGGCACGTCCGCGGCCTCGACCGGCACCTCCACCGCCTCGCTCGGCGCCTCCGCAACCTCCGGCACGCCGATGTCGAACGGCGCGAGGTCGCCCGACTCGGCGGCCGGCATCTCCGGCGCAGGCGGCCCGCCCGCCTCCGGCGCCGACGGCTGCTGCAGGAACTCGAGCCGTTGCAGGTCGACCTTGGCGGAGTCGTCGTGCTCGTCCCAGGCCAGTCCGGGCGTCTCCCCGGCGGCCGGCGGCTCGTCCGTCGCGGGCAGGTCCGCCGCCTCGGCGGCGCGGGCCGCGAGCTCGTCGAGCGACCGCACGGCCGCGCCCTCGTCCTCCGCGATCCCGGGCGCGCCCGGCTCGCCGAAGGCCGGCGCCGGCTCCTCGGGGAGGATGTCGTAGCCCGGCGAGGCGGCACCCTGGGCCCCCGGCTCGAGTCCCTCGCCGGTTGCCGGCGCGGCTTCGCCGAACCCGTCGAGTCGTTCGCGCTCCTCGAGGGGCGCGACCTCCGCGCCCGGCACCGGTGTCGGACGCTCGGAGGGCTCACCGCCCCAGGCGTCGCCGCCCGCCGGCTCCCCTTCCGGCGTCGCCGGCGCCTCGCCCGATTCCGGGCCCGGCTCCGGGGCCGCCCCGGGCTCCGGCTCCTTGCCCACCGAGCCCCACAGCTCCTCCTCGCTGGGCGGCTTGTAGCCCTCCAGCAGGTCGTCGCCCTCGTCCTCGGCGGCCAGCCGCGGAGCGGACAGCGACTTGATCTTCGCAGCCAGCTCCTCGTCGTCGGGCCGCAGCTTGAGCACCTTGCGGTAGACGTCGATCGCCTCGTAGCGGTTCTGGATCTTCTCCTCCCAGATCCTGCCGATCCGCAGCAGCAGGTCGACCTTCTCGTCGTCGTACAGGACCTTGCCGAGGTCCTCCTCGAGGATCACGACGAGGTCGTTCCAGCGACCGACGCGCTCGTAGAAGCCGGCGATCTTCTGGCGGGCATCGGCGTCGTCGGGGTCGAGCTGGAGGAGCTGCCAGTAGTGGTCGGCGGCTTCGTCGATGCGGCCGAGGTCGTTCTCGAGAACCGCGGCGCGGCGGCGGTGGAGGTCCTTGGCGACATCGACCCGCGTCGAGCGCTGCAGGGCGTCGCCGTAGTGGTTGGCCAGCGCCTCGAGGAACTCGTGCTCGCGCGCCAGCTTCTCGAGGTCCTCGATCAGCATCTCGTCGGTGGGCGCCAGCAGGTGCGCCGTGCGCAGCGCCTCGAAGGCGGCGGCGGGGTCGCCGGCCCCGTCGAGCTGCGCGGTGGCGATGCGCCGGTGGAAGACGATCCGGGTCGGGTCGGTGACGTCGTAGCCCTGGGCCAGGCGCTGGTAGTGGGCGACGAGGAACTTCCAGCCCGTCCCCTTCTCTTCGTCGGTCAGGGTATCCTCGATGTCGCGGACGCTCTTGAGCGCCGCCTCGGCCATCTCGTCGGAGAACACGTCCTGGTTGATCGCCAGGGCCAGCACCTGCAGGCCCTTCTGCGCGTTCCTCATGCTGATGCCGTAGATCTCGGCGGCGTGCATCATCAGCGGCCAGCGCTCGGCCGGCTCCTGGGCCGCGCGGCAACGCTTGTCGTAGGCGCGCAGCAGGTCCTCGTAGTGCCCGGAGGCGCGCGCCGCCTGCTCGTACATCTCGAACAGCGACGGGTCGTCGGGGTGCTCTTCCATCGCGCGCAGCAACGGCCCGAGCGCGAACTCGGGTCGGCGGCCGTCCTGCAACACGACGTCGGCGAAGCGCCGCAGCAGCGCCACGCGGTCGTCGGCCAGGTCGGCCCGGCGCAGCAGGTGGTCGTAGGCCTTGCCCAGCAGCTCCCAGCTGCCGTTGACCCGGGCGAGCCGGTCGGCTTCCTCGACGAGCCGGTCGTCGCCCGGCATGGTCCGGACCGCCTCGACGATGTCCTCCAGCGCCTGCGCCGGACGCTCGGCGTCCTCCTCCCACACCTTCGCCGCCTGGCGCAGCCGGTCGACCCGCTCGTCGTCCGACTTCGACCGCGTCGCCGCCCCCTCGTACAGGCCCGCCAGCGCGTCCCATCGCTTGAGCCGCCGGGCGGCCTCGCACACGGAGTCGAACAGGTCGCCGGAGTCCGGGTCGCGCGCGAGGGCCTCCTGGTACCAGCCCCACGCCCGCTCGCCGTCCTCCAGCTTCTCCTCGGCCGCCTTCGCCCCCTCCAGCAGCAACGCCGCCTGCTCGTGCGGCAGGTCGGCTGCCTTGGAGCGCGCGCGCAGCACCTTGAGCAGCTTCTCGAAGTCCTTGACCTCGTCGTACAGCTCGGAGAGCGCCACCATCGCGCCCACGTGGCTCGTCCACTGCGCGAGGATCCCCTCGTAGGTGGCGATGGCCTTCACCGCGTCCTGCAGCTGCTCGCGGTACCACTGCGCCAGCGTCTCGGAGTGCTTGAGCTGCTCCTCCGTATCCGGGGTGACCTCGCGGAGGCGGTCGAGCGTCCGGGCGGCGGAGGCGTAGTCTTCGGCCTTCACGTAGGTATCGACCAGGCGGCCCAGCGTCTCGCGGTGGTCCGGCTTCAGCTCCTTGAGGATCCGTTCGAGGTGCAGGGCGGCCTTGGCCGGCTCCCCGATCCGCTCGTCGAGCAACTGGGCGGCCTCGGTGAACAGCCGGGCCTTGTCCTCCGGCTCGGGGGCCAACTCGGCGCGCCGCACGACGTTGTCGACCAGCGCGGGCCAGTCCTGCCGCATCTCGTGGAGCCGGGCGAAGGCTTCGAGCGACTCCTGGTCGTCGCCGTCCTTGAGGATCATCTCGTAGCGTTCGCAGGCCTGCTCCAGGTCGCCGACCTGCTGGTCGAGGACCTGGGCGGCGCGGCGCAGGAGCTGCTTGCGCTTGGCCGGGTCCTTGACCGCCTTGGCCCACGTCTCGTAGGACTCGGCGATCTCGTGGTGCCGGCCGAGCTCGTCGTACATGCGATGCAGCTCTTCGCGCACGCTCTCGTTGACGGGATCGATCTGCAGCGCACGCTGCAGGGCGTCGGCGGCCCGCGTCAGGTCCTGCAGCTCGGTCCGCGACAGCTCGGCCAGCCGGCCCAGCGCCTCGGGCTTCTCGCGGTCCGGCAGCCGGCCGATCAGCACCTCGAGCGCGTCGGCGGCGCGGTCGGGCTGCGACGTGGCGGCCAGGAGGTCGATCTGGCGGCGCAGCGTCGCCACGTGGTCCGGGTGGTCGACCAGGATCGAGTCGACCGTCTCCAGCGCCTCGTGGAACGCCGCCAGCTTCTCCTGCTGCACCAGCAGCAGCCGCTCGCGGGCCCGCAGCTTCTCCGCCGGGTTCTCCACGACGTCGACCTCGGCCTGCAGCGCCCGCGCCAGGTCGTCCCAGCGCTCGGTCGCCTCGGCCAGCTGCTCGATCTTGCGCAGGTGCTTGACGTTGCGGTCCTCGAGCGCGTGGATGCGCCAGACGGTGTCGAGGGTGGCGGCGGGGTCCTTGAGCGAGGACTCCTGGAGGCCGGCGATGCGGGTGAGCAGCGTCAGCTTCTCCGCCTCGTCCTCGGCCAGCTGCACCATCTGCTCCATCAGCTCGACCAGCTCGCCCCACTTCTGCAGCTTGCGCAACAGCCGCTCGAGCGACCGGCGGGACTCGCCGTGCTGCGGGTCGATCGCCAGCACGCGCTGCCAGGCCATGACGGCGCCGTCGAGGTTGTTGAGGCGGCCCTCGGCGAGCGCGGCGGCCTCCTTGAGCCGCATGATGCGGGCGTTGGGCGCCAGGGTGCGCGACATGCCCGCCTCGATCAGCATCTTGTGCAGGCCGGCGAAGTTGCCCTTGGCGCGGTAGCGGCGCTCGAGGTAGGCCACCGCCTCCGGGTCGCCCGGCAGCTGCGCCACGATCTGCTCCATGATCTGCTCGACCTGCGCGTCCTTGCCCATCATCCGCAACTTCTGGGCCTGGTCGCGCAGCCGCTCGACATCGACCACCCCGCCCGGCTCCGGCTCCGGTTCCGGGGCACCGCCCGCGGCCCCCGCAAGCTCGTCGGCTATGTCCGGCGGCATCAGCCGCGTCGGCGCCTCGGGCACGCCGGCCGGCATCGGCGCATCGCCGCCGAACAGCGCATCGACGTCGCCGCCGGGCTCGGTGACCTTCGGCGCGGTGACGAAGTCGGGCAACGCGTCGAGCTTGGGCACCGCGCGGGGCGCCGCACGCGCCGCGCCGGCGACCATCGCCCCGCCGCCCACCTCGGCAAGCCGTTGCGCCCCCGTCGCATCGCCCCGCTCGGCCAACACCTGGAACAACGGCCGCGCCGCCGCCGCGTCGTGCCGCAGGTCCCATTCGATCTGCCCCATCGCCCGCAGCAGGGCCGAGGATGCCTGCGCCGGCCCGCCCGCCGCCGCGTACCAGCCGCGGACGCGCTGCTCCATGCGGTCGGCCGCGCCGGACTGCATCGCGAACTCGACGTACGTGGAAAGCGCGACCTCGTGCCCCGGACTGAGGTCCAGCGCATATTCCAGGTAGTCCAGCGCCTGGCCGGCCTCGCTGGCGCGCGCCAGCTGCACGAGGCAGTCGGCCGCGCGCTTGGCATCGTCCGCCCGCGGACTCGGGCCCTGGGCCCGGCGGGCGAACATCGCCGACAGGTCGTACAACGCGTCGGCGTCGGTCGGGGCGATCTGCGTCGCCCGCTCGAGCGCCTCCACGGCGCCGTCCAGGTCCTGCAGCTGGTCCGCGCGCATCGTCGCCAGCTCGCGCAGCAGCGCCACCTGGCGCTGCGCCGTCGGCTCGGACTTGATCTCCAGCTCGTACAGCTTCGAGGCGCTGCGCATGTCGCCGGCACGGCGGTAGATCTCGCGCGCCAGGTACAGTGCCAGCACGTTGGACGGGTCGATGGCGTAGGCGCGCTTGTAGCAGCGGATCGCCTCCTTGGGATCGTTGTCCACGCGCTCCTTGATCTCGCCCAGGTTCTGGTACAGCCGGCCGCGGAGCCGGGCCGTCTCGGGGATCTCGCCCAGCTGTTCCACGGAGAGGATGCGCTGCGTGATGAGCTGGGCCAGGGCGCCGAGGTTCTGGTCGGCGCGGTAGACCTCCTCGAGCTTGTCGCCGATCGCCTCGTGCGTCGGATGGACGCGGAACGCCTCCTCCAGGTCGCGCTGGCCGCGGGGACGGTTGTTCTCGCGGTCGAGCCACACCAGCGCCGCCTGCAGCAGATGCTCCGCCCGCTCGCGCGGGTCCGCCAGGTTCCCCGCCCGGAACTCGTACAACTCGGCCAGCTGGGAGTTCTGCCCGCTCTGCGCGAAGAAGTCCCGCAGCACCGCGAACGACGTGGGATCCGTCGGGTTCTCGACCAGGCGCCGGTGGTGCAGCTCGAGTTCCTGATAGTCCATGACCGCTCCGTCCTCCCGCCGTCCGAACGCACGGCGCGGGCTCTCGGGTCGCCCCGCGCCGATCTCACCGACCCGTCACGAGCGAGCCGGGCGGTTCCGCGAGGTTGCAGCGCTCGCGACCGCCCACCGTCGAGCCGCCTTGTATCACCCTTGCCCCGCGTCGCACAAGCGCCCCTCGTCCTCGATCGCGCGCGCGACCTGTCGACCGTAGTAGGCACCGACCGTGACGTAGGACAACGACAGCAGGAGCAGGTACTCCGGGAACAGCATCAGCGGCGCCAGGACGTAGACCACCGCGATGTTGGCCATCTGGAAGTAGTTGAACCACCGCAGCCGCCGCATCTTCAGCTTGGGGAGCGGGAAGCGGGTCACCATCAGCACGCCGGCCGTCAGCAGCACCAGCGGGATCAGCAGCGCCAGCGTCGCCGCCTCGGGCCGCCCCGCCAGATGCCGGGCCGCCACCAAATAGCCCGTCGACAGCAGCGCGCCGGACATCGTGCTCGGCATGCCGAAGAACAGTCGGTCCCCCAGCGCCGCCGTCTGCACGTTGTAGCGGGCCAGCCGGGCCGCCGCCAGCACCGCGTACGCCCCCGCCGCGACGTACATCGCCACGCGCGGCGCCCCGCTCGCGAACTCCGGCAGCGCCAGCCCCTGCTGGCCCAGCAGGAACGCCGGCGCCAGGCCGAAGGCGCAGAAGTCGGCGAACGAGTCGAACTCGACGCCGAAGCTGCTCTGCGCGTGCAGCAACCGCGCCAGCGCCCCATCGACCTTGTCGAGCAGCACGCACCAGACGATGCACCAGGCCGCCATCTTGAACTGCCCGTGCGACGAGAGGTGGATCGATACCAGCCCCAGCAGGAGCGACGCGGACGTCGCGAGATTCGGCGGCAGATAGCGCAGCTTCTGCAGCACGAAGCCACCATAGCGAAACCGCGGGCGGTCGTCCACCTCCGGACCGCGGGTCCGCGGCCGCGGATCCGTGCGCGCCCCCGCGGACGGCGCGGCGAGCGGAGCCCGTCCGCCCCGGTCTACAGACCGTACAGCTCGCCGTACTTCGTCCGGAGGTACGCCACGTACGGCCCGGCCTCCACCGGCCGTCCCGTGGCCCGCCGCAGCAGCTCGTCCGGGTCGTACTTGCGCCCGTACCGGTGCACGTTCGCGGCCAGCCACTCCCGCAGGCGTCCCAGCTCCCCGCGGGCGATCGCCTGCGGCAGCTCCGGGTCGGCCCGCACCGCCGCGTCCCAGATCTGCACCGCCGCCAGGTTGCCCAGGCAGTAGGTCGGGAAGTAGCCGAACGAGCCGCCCGACCAGTGGATGTCCTGCAGCACGCCCCGCGCGTCGTCGGGCGGGACGATCCCGAGGTACTCGCGCATCCGGTCGTTCCACGCGGCGGGCAGGTCTGCCACCGCCAGCTCGTCCCCCATCAGGGCCAGCTCGAGGTCGGCGCGCAGCATCACGTGCAGGTTGTAGGTCACCTCGTCCGCCTCGACGCGGATCAGCGACGGCTCGACCCGGTTGATCGCCCGGTGGAACGTCTCGAGCGGCACGGCGTCCAGCGCGGGGAAGCGCGCCTGCAGCTCCGGGTAGAAGTGCGACCAGAAGCCGCGGCTGCGCCCCACGACGTTCTCCCACAGCCGCGACTGCGACTCGTGCAGTCCCAGCGAGCTCGCGCGGCCCAGCGCCCCGCGCGCGTACTCCGCCGCGATCCCCTGCTCGTACAGCGCGTGCCCGCCCTCGTGCATCGAGCTGAACAGCGCCGACGACAGCAGCTTGCGGTCGAAGCGGGTCGTGATCCGCACGTCCCCGGGCGACAGCGGCGAGGTGAACGGGTGGGTCGAGCGGTCCTGCCGGCCGTGCTCGAAGTCGAAGCCCATCCGGCGCAGGACGAACAGGCCGAACGCCTCCTGCGCCGCCTCGTCGAAGTCGCCCTCGAGGCATGCGGCATCGACCGGCTGGCCGCGCGCGCGGATCTCCGCCACGAGCGCCACCAGCACCGGCCGCAGCTCGCCGAAGATCGCCCGGATCCGCGCTGCCGTCATCCCGGGCTCGTAGTCCTCGAGCAGCGGGTCGTAGACCGACTCGTACGGGGCGAAGAACTCGGCGTACGCGCGCCGCGCCGCCACCAGCCGCTCGAGATGCCCGCGGAAGTGCCCGAACCCGGCCCCCGCCCGCGCCTCGCGCCAGGCGTGCTGGGCCAGCGACCCGAGCCGCGCGAACTCCTCGACCCACGCGGCCGGTACGCGCCGCGCCCGGACCCAGTCCCGACGCGTCACCGCCACCGCGCGCACGTCGTCGGCGTCCGCCGGCTGCCCCTCGAGCTCCCGCGCCGCCGCGTCGAGCCACTCCCCAACCTCGTCCGCCACGAACAGCTCGTGCTCCATCCGCCCGAGCAGCGCCAGTTGCGACGCCCGGTCGCCGACCGCGCCGGGCGGCATGTACGTCTCGAGGTCCCAGTGCAGCAGATGGACGGCGGCCCCGAGGTCCGCCAACTCCGCGACCCGCTGCTTCAGCTTCGCCAACGACATCGCCCCGACTCCCCTACCACCCCCGCTCCGCCCGCCGTAGCATAGCCCGCCTCGACGCCCGCCGGAATCGCCATTCCACCCCCTCTTCCCCGCCCCTCTCCCTCGCGGAACACCCGGGTCCGGTCGTGCCTGCCGACCCTCCGCCCCGTCTCCCCTCTCCCCCGACTTTTTTCCTTGCGTCCCGACCCGACCGTGACCACACTAAGCATCGGAGAGATTGTTGGAACCGCGTCACAGCCGGAAGCCGGAACGGATGGCGGACGCGGGGATGAAACCCCGCGTGTGTCCGCTCGTCGGTCTTCCGCCCGATGCTCCGCCCCGACCCCTCGACGCTCCCCGCCGTGAAGACGCGACCGGCTCGACCGTCGCGCCGTCCGAGCGACTGGCGACGGAGGCCGACGTGGCGGTGTTGCGGCGCGAGGCCGAGCGGCTGGCGTTGGCCGGCGACCACGAGCAGGCGGTGGCGGTGCTGCGCCGCGCGTTGACGCTCGTCGACGACACCGCGGGCGAGCCGCTGCGCCTGCAGCTCGCCCGCTCGCTCGGGCCGCTGGGTCGTCACGCGGAGGCGGCCGAGCTGCTGCGCGGCGACGAGGCGTCGCCCGAGCCGGCGAACCGGCTGGCGTTGGCCGAAGCGCTGCGGCTGGCCGGCGACCTCGAGGGCGCGCGCGAGCTGCTGGTCCGCTGCCGGACGCTCGACGCGGGCCGCGCCGGAGCGCCGGTGCGCGAACGGCGGCGGCAGGAAGCCGAGTGCGCGCTGCTCGCCGGCGACCTCGACGGCGCACGGCTCGAGGCGGAGCGGCTGCTGGGCCAGGCCGGGTTGTCGGGGGCCGAGCGGGTACGGATGCTGGAGCTGCTGGGCCGGGCGCGGCTGGCGGCGAGCGACTGGGCCGGTGCGGCCGGCCGGTTCGCCGAGGCGCGGCGCGGCGCGGCGGCGCTGGGCGACTCGCGCCAGGAAGTGCGGGCCTGCATCAACGAGGCGATCTGCCGGCTGCGGCTGGGGGCGACGGACGAGGCGGCGCGCGGGTTCCGCGATGCCGCGTACCTCGCCGCGGTCCTCGGCCTGCGCCGCGAGGAAGCGATCGCGGTCGAGAACGTCGCGGTGCTCGAGCACCTGCGCCGCCGCTACGGCCCGGCGCTGGAGCACTACCGCCGCGCCCTCGGCCTCCTCGACGCGCTCGGCAACCCCGAGTACGTCGCGCGCGTGGCGCACAACATCGGCGAGCTGCTGCTGCGCCTCGGCGACCCGGTCGGCGCAGGCGAACAGCTCGAGTTCGCCGAGCGCGTGCTGGCGCCGTGCGGCGCGGTGCCCGCGGCGGTCCGGGGCGAGTCGGCGTTGCTCCGGGCGCGGATCGAGCTGGCCCTCGGCCGCACCGACGGCGCCGCCACGGCGCTCGAGACGGCCCGCGCGGTCTACGCGGAGCTGGCGGAGCCCGAGCGGCAGGCGGAGCTGACGGCGCTGGAGGCCGAGCGGCTGGCGCGCGAGGGACGCCACGCCGAGGCGCACGACCTGGTCCGCGGGCGCACGCCGCTGTTGTCCCGCTTCCCGAAACACCACGCCGCCGCGCTGCTGGTGGCGGCCGACTGTCTCGAGGCGCGCGGCTCCGACCCCTGCGCGTCGCTCGAGCGGGCGGCGGAGCTGGCGCGGGGGCTGTTCGACGACGAGCTGCTGTGGCGGGCCGAGTTCCGGCTGGCCCGGCACCTGGTCGCGCTGCGGCGGCTGCCCGACGCCCGCCGGGCGGTCGGCGCCGCCCGCAAGCTGGAGGACCGCATCCGGGCCGCGGCGCCGGCGGAGTTCGCTGCGCGGATGGACCGGATGCCGGACCGCGCTGCCCTGCGCGCCCTGGTCCGGCAGCTCGAGGCCGCCCCGACCGTCGACGCCGGCGCGGCCGCGCCCCGCGATGCGGACCACGGACCGCTGCCGCTGGTCGCCGCCAGCCCGGCCTTCGCCGGACTGCTCGACCGCGCGCGCCGCGTGGCCCGGAGCGGCGCGTCGGTGCTGCTGTGCGGGCCGACCGGCTCCGGCAAGGACCGGCTCGCCCGCTACGTGCACGAGCAGAGCGAGCGGGCCGCCGGGCCGTTCGTCAAGGTGTCGTGCGGCGCGGCCGTCGAGGACCTGTTCCTGACGGACCTGCTGGGGCACGAGCGCGGGGCGTTCACGGGCGCCGTCGAGCGCCGGGCGGGGTGGTTCGAGGCGGCGGCGGGGGGCACGCTGTTCCTCGACGAGCTCGACCAGACGTCGCCGCGGACCCAGGCGCTGATCCTGCGGGTGCTCGAGGAGCGCCGTCTGGTGCGCGTGGGCGGCGTGGAGCCGGTGCCGATCGACGTGCGCGTGGTCTGCGCCGCCTCCGGACCGCTCGACGAGCTGGTCGAGCGCGGGGAGTTCCGCGCGGAGCTGTACTACCACCTGCGGCCGATGCGGCTCGACGTGCCGGCGCTCCGCGAGCGTCCGGAGGACGTGGACGCGGTGGCGCGGGCGGTGCTGGAGCGCATCGGCGGCGGGCTGCGACTGACGGCGGAGGCGCAGACGCTGCTGCGCGCGCAGCCGTGGCCGGGCAACGTGCGCGAGCTGGAGAACCTGCTGGTCGCCGCCGCGGCACTGGCGCCGGCGACCGAGCTGGCGCCGGAGGACCTGCGCCGCGCCGGCCTGGGCGGTCGCGCCGCGCGCGCGGCCAGCCCGCTGGCCCGCGCGGCCGCCGAGACGGTGGCGGCGGGTGTCGACGACGTGCTCGCCGGCCGTCGCTCGCTGGACGACTTGATGACGACCCTCGAGGGACGGGTCGTCGGGGGTGCCCTGGAGCTTGCCGGAGGGAACCTGGCCGCGGCCGCGCGGCTGGTCGGCCTGCCGCGTGCGCGCTTCGCGCAGGCGGCGCGCCGGCTCGGCCTGCGCACGGCCCGTGCGAACGGGAAAGGGGAGAAGCCATGAAACGCGATCTGCGGATCTTCGGACCGCTCGCGGCGCTCGTCGCCGCGCTGGCGCTCGGCGCCTGCGTCGGAGCCCCCGAAGGCCCCGCCGCGCCGTTCACCCGCGCGGCGCTCGAGGCCGAGGCGCTGCCGACCTGCTCGGCCGACGACCTGGCGGTCGCCGAGGTTTTCGAGCCGGTGCTCGACGACGCCGGCGAGTTGGTCGGGATGCTGATGGGCGAGCCGCTGTGCCGCTGCACGGCGGAGGTGCTGGGAAGCTTCGGCGAGCGGCCGGTGGTTCCGCGGATGCTCGTGCCGGCCGGACAGTCGTCCTCGGGCGACAAGCCTCCGCTGACGCCCACCGGCTTCCTCGACGGCACCGGGGTGATCCAGGACCCGACGCCGCAGCCGGCCCGGCCCACCCAGCCCGATTCCAGCTCGCTCGCCCCGGCGCCTCCGACCCCCGTCGCCAACTCCGACAAGAACTAGGTCCCGTGCCCCGCGGCTCCTCCATCCCGTCGGCCCGGCTCCACCTGCGCGCCGCGCTCGGCGCGCTGTGCGCTCTTCCGTTGTTCGCCTTCGGCCCCTGCCGCTCGTCCGACACACCGACCGCCGGCGACGACGATGCGCCGGCCGTCGCCGCACCGGAGACCGGCGGCGCGACCGGCGCCGCCGACACCACACCTGCCGACGTGGAGGCGAGCGTCGTTCCGGCCGCGACGGAGGCGGCCGAAGCGACGGGCGAGGCGCCCGCCGACGCCGGCGCGGGGCCGGGCGCGGAGTCCCCGGCGGAAGCGGCGGCGCGACTGCTCCGCGAGGCGCTGGTGATCGACCTGCACGCCGACGTGGTCTACCAGGTCGCCGACCGCGGTCGGGACTTCGCGACGGGCGACGGCGAGTGGACCCTCGAGCGGGCGCGGCGGGGCGGGGAGGACGCGCAGTTCTTCCCGCTGTGGCTCCCGCGATCCGATACCGACCGCGCCGCGTCGCTCAAGCGTCACGCGCGCACGTTCCAGGCGATGCTGGAGTCGGCCGGCGACCAGCTCGCGCTGGTCCGGACCTCGGCCGAGCTGCGCGAGCGGGCGGCGCGCGGCGCGCTGTCGGTGTTGCTGGGGATGGAGGGGGCCGACGGCCTGGGGGACGATCCGGAGAACCTCGACCCGTACGCCGCCCTCGGCCTGCGCTATCTCGGCCTGACCTGGAACGACTCGAACGCCTTCGCCGAGGCGGCGGCCGAGCCGCGCGAGCCGCCGGGGCTGACGGAGGCGGGGCGAGCGCTGGTCGCGCGGGCCAACGACGCCGGCGTGCTGCTCGACCTGGCCCACGCCTCGGCCGCGACGTTCTGGGATGTCCACCGGCTCTCGCGCTCGCCGCTGCTCGTCAGCCATGCCGCGTTGCGCGCGCTGCGCGACCACTCGCGCAACATCGACGACCTGCAGCTCCTGGCGCTCGCCCGCACCGGCGGCGTGCTCGGAGTGGTCTGGCACTCGGGGTTCCTCGCCGTGCTGCCCGAGGGCCGGACGCGCGTGCCGCTGGAGACGCTTCTCGCGCACTACGACCACGCGCGGGCGCTCGGAGCGGGCGCGGCGCTGGCCCTCGGCTCGGACCTCGACGGCGGGATCCGTCCGCCGGAGGGGCTCGACACGATCGCGGAGCTGCCGCTGCTGGCGGCGGGGTTGCTCGAGCGGGGCTGGAGCGAGGCCGAGTTGCGCGGCTTGCTCGGCGAGAACGTGCTGCGGCTGCTCGACGCGGCGGACGCGGCCGTGGACGGGCCGAGGCCGACGCGCGAGTGGCCGGCGGAGCTGTCGTGCGCGGGTGCGCCGAGCGCCAAGGAGGGCGGGCGGCTGTCCGACCGGCGGGTGCTCGACGGGCCGGAGCTGGCGCCGGGCACCGTGCTGGAGCTGCAGTGGGAGGACGACGGGGCGGCGACGGCGGCGACGCTGGAGGCGTGGGGCGAGCCGGGGACGCGGCTGGCGGTCGGGGCGGAGCCGGCCGGCGGCGCGACCGGCGAGACGGCGACGGAGGGCGGCGCGGAGACGGACGCGGTGGAGCTGCTGGTCGGCTCCGCGGGAAGCGGGCGGCTGGAGCTGACGGCGGAGCAGCTCGCGGCGCGCCGGATGACGTTGACCGTGCGGCCGCGCGCGACGCGCGACGCGGCGCCCGATCCCGCGGCGGCGGTGCGGCTCGGCGAGCTGGCGGTGTGGCTGCGGGGAACGGTGCGCGAGTATTGACACGGCTCGGGGCCGCTGCTAGAGAACCGTCCGCTCGGGCGGGCCCGAGCCTGTGGTCCGGGCGGGTAGCTCAGCGGAAGAGCGCTGGCCTTACAAGCCGGAAGTCGCAGGTTCGAACCCTGTCCCGCCCACGAAGGTCTCGTGGGGTCGTTGCGCGTCGCCGGTGGCGGCGCGCGTGAAAGCTGGGGCGGTAGTTAAGTTGGTTATAACGCCGGCCTGTCACGCCGGAGGCCGCGGGTTCGAGTCCCGTCCGCCCCGCCAATCGCGACCATGTTCAAAACCATGGTCCTCTGAAACTTCGGCGGCTCCAGCCG
The DNA here is from genome assembly GCA_016930215.1 of Deltaproteobacteria bacterium. Classification (GTDB taxonomy): domain Bacteria; phylum Myxococcota_A; class Polyangia; order DRWM01; family JAAZOP01; genus JAAZOP01. Next base: position 14,373 of record JAFGHH010000409.1, on the reverse strand, counting down.
CAAACGGCTGGAGTCGCCACGTAATCCGCCCGTCGGCGCCGCCCTCCTTGTCACGCCCGTCGTAGACAACCTCGCGCACGACCAGCCGGACCAGCCGGGCCTTCTCGGTCGGATCCAGGGCCTTCCAGAGGTCGCGGAACCGCGCCAGGGCGGCGCGCACCTGGGCCGGGCTGACGACCGTGCTCTCCAGGCGCCCGGCCTCGTCGGCGAGATCCGCAAGCCGCCGCTCGGTCGTCACGATGGCCGCCTCGACGCCCGCCAGGCGCTCGTGGACCGAACGCGCGGCCGTCGCGCCCGACGCGATGGCGTCGACCAGACGCCCTGCCTCTTCCCGGTGGCGGCGCAACTCGCCCTCGATCCGATCCTGCTCCTGCCGGATGGCCGGGAGCCGCTGTTCGGCCTCGGTGCCGGACTTGCGCACCATCTCGGCCACGATGGCCTCGTCATCGACGAGCTGCCCGAGCCGCTCCAGCAGCAGCCCCTCGAGCGCGGGCGCGCTGACGCTCCGGATGGCGCAGGCGTCGCGGCCTTCCTTCATCACGCGCGTGCAGGTGTAGTAGAGGTACTTCCGCCCCTTGCTGTAGGCGTAGTTCGGGCTCATCGCGCGGTCGCACGCGGCGCAGCGCACCAGCCCGCGCAACAGGAAGAAGCTGGACTCGCGCTCCATCGGGCGCGGGTGGCGCCAGTGGTCGCTGAGCAGCTTCTGGACACGCTCGAACGTGGCGACATCGACGATCGCCTCGTGCTGGCCGTCGTAGACCTTGTCGTGGTGCTGCACCTTGCCGATGTAGACCGGGCTCTGGAGCAGGCGGCTGAGCATCATCTTGTCGAATGACCGCCCCCCGATCCGCTGGCCTGACGACGTCGTCCAGTCCTTCGTGCGGTAGCCCTTCGCGTTGACCGCCTGGATGGCGCGCAGCAGCGAGACGCGTTCGAGGTAGATGGTGAAGATGTCGCGCACGATGCGCGCCTCGGCAGCGTTCACGACGAGCCGCTTCCGTTCGCGGTCGATGTCGTAGCCGAGGATCGGCTTGCCGCCGCACCAGAGGCCCTTGCGGCGCGCGGCGGCGATCTTGTCGCGCGTCCGCTCGCTGATCAGTTCCCGCTCGTACTGCGCGAACGAGAGCAGCAGGTTCAGCATGAGCTTCCCCTGCGAGGTGGCCGTGTTGAACTCCTGGGTCGCGGAGGCGAAGTCGACCTTGCATCGTTCGAGCAGGTTCCAGATCTCGTAGAACTGCGAGATGCTGCGGCTGATGCGGTCGATCTTGTAGGCGACGATGACGTCGATCTTGGCGGCCTCGATGTCGGCCAACAGGCGCTGAATCGCCGGCCGCTCGAGCGTGCCGCCCGAGAAGCCCGCGTCCGAGTACGTCTCGGCGTGGACCCACTTCCGTTCGACCGCCGGGTCGGCGGCGCGGATGGCGATGTAGTTCTTGCAGATCTCCTCCTGCGCCTGGAGCGAGTTGTACTCGAGCGCGGCCTGCTCGTCGGTCGAGACGCGCGTGTAGATCGCGCACCGCCGCGGACCTGCGATCTCCGGGCGCGCGTCGGCACCGCCGGCGCGGTCCGTTCGACGCTGGGCCTTCGGTTGTCGTCTCATCACTTCAACCCGACAGCGGGTGGACGACTGCAACCCCGCGCGCCGCGAACCGCGCGAGGATCTCCCCGACGAGGCGCGCGCTTCGCCCGAGCCGGGCGACGTCCGCCGCGATCACCACGTCGATGCAGCCCGCCTCGACATCGCCGAGCAACTGCATCAGTCCCGGCCGGTCCGCCTCCCGCCCGCTCACGCCCACATCCTCGTAGGGCGGCGCGACGAGAACCCACCCGTCCGCGGCGTGCATCCGGACCAGGGCACCCGTTTCCTCGCGCTGCCGGGTGATCGAGCTCTCGTCCGTCGTCGCCGTCCGCACGTACGAGGCGCACCGCACCGACGGCGCCCTCTCGGCCCTCCTCTCCGTCACTTCCTGTCGTCGCATCGTGTTGCCTCCTCCCGAACACGAGGGCTCGTTCCGGTCGGAACATCAACTCGATTCAACCTCCCCGTGCCGGCGCTCCTCTCGCGCCACCGCCTCGTCCTCTCCCGCCTGCGCTCTGCCTGCATGCGCCGCATGCCATGCAAGAGGATCTCGGCGATCGCCGCGAGCCGTTCCTCCGGCGCGTAGTCGAACTCCGGAAACCAGGGGCCGCTCGCGTCGCCCATCGACCGGGCCCTTGAGCAACGAGCGTACCGACCCGCGAGAGGGAAGCCCCGCGCCGCAACCGGCCGGATCCGCAGGGCTTGCACCTGCCGCCGCTTCGGGCCATGGCCGCCGATTCGGGCCATTTGCGGTCCCTGATTCGGGCCATTTGCGGTTCATTCTTCGGGCCAATCGGCTCATTTCTCGGGCCAATCGGTTCATTCTTGGGGGTCATCGGTTCTTTGTTGGCCCGAATCGGCTCCTCGGCGGGGGTCCTCGCCCGAAACCGCCTCTTCGACGGCAGCCGCCGGCGGGGCCCGTTCCGCATGATCGCGAATTTCCCGCGTTTCCCGTCGCCCGAACGGGCCGGCATCCCCCTTGCTCAAGGCCACCGCCCATCAGGCTCGCGGCGAACGCCGCGGGCCGCAGCAGGAAGGAGGAGGAATCCGATGAGCGATGCATGGGACAAGGCGAAGGGACTGGCGGACAAGCACGCGAGCACGGGCGGGATCTTCGTCCGGCTCGCGAACGACGGCGACAAGGTCGTCGGCGCGTTCCTGGGCGATCCGCTCCCGCGCGAGGTCCACTGGACGGGCGAGCGCTACGAGGAGTGCACCGGCGCCGAGAACAAGTGCAGCCAGTGCGCCGAGAGCAAGCGCCCCTCGCTCCGCGTCTCGATGAACTTCTACGTCCCCGCCGAGAAGGCGGTGAAGGTCATCGAGGGCGGCTCGACCTGGTTCAAGGACCTCCTGAAGTGCAGGGACAAGTACGGCCTCGACCGCTGGACCTTCGAGGTGGAGCGGCACGGCGCCTCGGGCGACCCGAAGACCTCGTACACGATCCTGCCCGACGAGCGGCTCACCGACGAGCAGCGCGGCCACCTCGCCGGGCTCCAGCTCCACGACCTGCAGAAGGTCGTCTCGGGCGGCGGCGAGGCGGGCGGAGACTTCAGCTCCTACGACAAGACCGGCGCGGCCGGCCAGCCCATCGACCCGCGCGTGGCCACGGAGCTCGTGGGGCGCCTCAAGGTCCTGCCGCGCGATGCGGTCGACACGTTCCTCAAGAAGTTCGGCGTCCAGCGCGTGCGCGACCTCAAGGCATCCGACGAGAAGGCCGCGCGGGCGTTCGTCGAGGCCCTCGAGGGCAAGGGGCAGAAGAGCGGGGGCGAGATCGATCCCTTCGCGTAGTCGGCGGCCATGGAGGCGATGTCGGTCGAAGGCACGAAGGACCGCACGGACTCGCGCGTTCCGCGCCGGGCTCGACAGACCGGGAGGCCCCAGAGGCCCGCGATGGCCGGGACACCCGGAGTCGCCGGTGGTCGAGCCCGGCGTCGAGCGCGCGAGCCGTGGGTGCGCTCGTGGTGAAGAGGCAGGAACGGATGATGAGCGGCACCGCCGACTACATCGACGAGGTCTTGGGCGCCACGGGGTACCTGGCGAAGAAGTTCTCGGGCTACATGCCGCGCCCCGGCCAGATCGCGCTCGCGCGCGCGGTTGACGCCGCCATCCGTGACGGCGAGCACATCATGGCCGAGGGGCCGACGGGCACGGGCAAGAGCATCGGCTACGCCACGCCGGCGACCTACCACGCGGCCCAGAGCGGCAAGCGGGTCGTCATCGCCACCGCGAACATCGCGCTCCAGGAACAGCTCGTCCGCAAGGACCTGCCGCTGCTCGCCGAGGTGCTGCCCTGGGGGTTCACGTTCGCCCTGCTCAAGGGCAAGAACAACTTCCTCTGCCTGGACCGCTTCTACGAGGCCGAGTCCAAGGGCGAACTCGACCTCTTCGACGACCCGGCCGACGTCGACCTCCAGCGCGCGATCGTCGACTGGGCACGCGCGACCAACACCGGCGATGTCTCCGAGCTGCCGTTCGAGCCGCCGCCACGTCTCTGGCGGCGCTTCTCGGTCTCGGCCGACGACTGCAAGGGGAGCGACTGCCACTTCTATGACGAGTGCCACGCGGCGCGGGCGCGCGCCGCTGCGGCCGAGGCCAACGTCGTCGTCACCAACTACCACCTCCTCTTCGCGCACCTCCAGGTCCGCGAGGCAACGGGCGAGGACCTCGTGCTGCCTCCCTTCGACATCGCGATCCTGGACGAGGCGCACAAGGCCGCCGACATCGCCCGCGACTTCTTCGGCTTCCGGGTCACGGCTGGCGGGGTCCGGTGGGTGGGCCGCCTGCTGTCCAAGACCGGCGACACGAAGCTCGCGGACAAACTCACCTCCGAGGCAGACCGCTTCTTCGAGCGGCTCCTCGCCCTCCGGCGGTCGCCCTCCTACAAGACGCGCCTGCGTCAGCCCCACCCGGTGCCATGGAGCGAGCTCCACGGCGCGTTGCATGAGGTCGCCCGCGGCTACACCGCGGCGAGCGAGGAAGCGGCCGACACCGACGAACGCGCCGAGCTGCGCCGGGCGCTCCGCCGCGCCGAAACGCTGGCCGAGCAGATCGAGGCGGCGATGACGCTGGCCGACTCCGGCGCCGTGTACTTCATCGACGAGGACACGAAGGGCCGCGCGACCCTCTGCGCCAAGCCCATCGAGGTGGCGGATCGCCTCCGGCGGACGCTGTTCGGCGCGACCCACAGCGTGACGGTCACGTCGGCCACCCTGTCCACCGGCGGCTCGTTCAACTTCATCGCCAGTGAGCTCGGCGTCCCCGAGCCCCGGGCCATCATCGCCGACTCGCCGTTTCGCTGGGAGGAGCAGGCGCTGCTGATCGTCCCCGAGGGGATGCCCGAGCCGAACGACCCATCGTTCCCGGCCTCCGTGGCCAGCACATTCTCCGAGATCATCGATCTGGCGCGTGGCCGCACGCTGGGCCTCTTCACGTCGTACCGGAACCTCAACGCCACCTACCAGCGCGTCGCCGGCAACGGGCACCGCGTGCTCAAGCAAGGCGACATGCCGCGCACGGCCCTCATCGAGGAGTTCCGGCGCGACGTCGGCTCGGTGCTGCTCGGGACCGAGTCGTTCTGGGCGGGCGTGGACGTGCCCGGCGAGTCGCTCTCGTGCGTCGTCATCGACCGCCTGCCCTTCCCGACGCCGGACGATCCGGTCCTCGATGCCATCACCCAGCGGGACAGGCGCTGGTTCACGAACTACTCCGTCCCGCGGGCGGTCATCGCCTTCAAGCAGGGCTTCGGGCGGCTCATCCGGACGGTGACGGACCGCGGGGTCGTCGTCGTCCTCGACCGCCGGCTCGTCACCAAGCCCTACGGGCGGCTTTTCACCGACAGCTTGCCCAACGTCCTCAAGAGCCGGCGCCTCGACAGCATCCGGCGCTTCCTGGAGGCGGCATGATGACGGGCGCGTGCGCTCTGCGGGTCGAACCTGCGCCGGCGGCCGCGCCAGCCGTGCGCCAGGTGATCGCGGTCGTCGCGGGCACCATCGCCATGCGTCGTGACAAGCTGCCCGCACGAGTGCTCGAAGGCCTCCGTCACGACCTCTCGTTCCCGAACCCCGAGTACGTCGCACGCAAGCGCATGGGCCGCTACCTGGGCGCAACGCCCGAGCGCATCGAATGCCTGGCCGAAGCGCCGGATGGCTGGGTCCACGTGCCTCGGGGCGCCGTCGCGCGCCTGCGCGAGCGCCTCGCGCAAGCGGGGCATGCGCTCCGCTTCCACGACCGCCGAGTTGTCGGAGATCCACTGCCGGGGCTGCCGCGGATCGACCTCCGCCCCTACCAGGCGGAGGCCGTAGCGGCCATCCGCCGTGGCACGCAGGGCACCGTGGTCATGCCATGCGGCGGCGGCAAGACGGTCGTCGGCGTCGCGGCCATCAGCGACTTGGGCCGCACCACGCTCGTCATCGTTCACACCCGGGACCTGCTCGACCAGTGGATCGCGGCGCTGCGCGAGCGCCTCGGACTGGTCGCGGGCGTCGTCACCGAGGGCGAGGTGCGGCCCGGACCCGTCACCGTGGCCACCGTGCAGACGATGGTGCGTCTCGACGGCGGCGCGTTCGCCAGGCTCGCGGCCCGCTTCGGCGTCGTGATCGTCGACGAGGCGCACCACTCCCCTTGCAGCACGTTCCAGACGGTCCTGTCCCGAATCCCCGCCCGCTGGCGGGTGGGGCTGACCGCGACGCCGGAACGAGAGGACGGCCTCGGTCCGCTCGTCGACCTGACGCTCGGCGAGCGCCTCTTCGAGATCGGATATCGCGAGCTCTGCGACGCCGGCTACCTCGAGGCGCCCGAGGTACGGCCGATCTTCACCGACTTCACCTTCGAGTACGGCGGCCCCGAGGACTACGCGCGGTGCCTCGCGGCCCTGGCGACGGACGCGGGGCGCAACGCTCTCATCGCTGACCTGGTCGCACGGGAGGCGGTCGGGGGGCGGGCCGTGCTCGTTCTGTCGGGCCGCGTGGACCACTGCCGCCACCTGGCCGAGTTGGTGGGCCAGCAGGGCGTGTCGGCCAAGGCCCTCGTGGGCCCTACGCCGCGCGCGGAGCGCCGCACGCTCCTCGACGATTTCCGCGCCGGGAAGATCGACGTGCTGGTCGCCTCGACGCTGGCGGATGAGGGGCTCGACATCCCGTGCCTCGAGCGGATCGTCCTCGCCTACCCCGGACGAACGCGCGGACGCACCACGCAGCGGCTCGGCCGGCTCATGCGGCCCCACCCGGGCAAGGACCAACCCGTTCTGTTCGACGTCGTCGACGCGAACGTGCCGGTGCTCTACCGCCAGTACCGCGAGCGACGGCGCCTGTACGCGGACCTTCTGCGGTGAGGACGCCATGGAGCTGAAGCAGCAGATCACGCCCACGCTCGAGGTCGGAGGCACGCGCGTCACCGCCACGCTGCAGGACCCGGTCGTAACGCTGTCCCCCTGGGACACGGACATGCCGACGCTGTGCATCGAGGAGGGCGCCGTCGTCGTGGAGCTGGAGTTCCCCGACCCGGCCTGCCTGGCGCGCTTCCAGGCTCGGCTCGCGGCAATGCACGTGCCAGATCAGCCGACGGAGATCGAGCCCGAAGGCCCTGGACGTGCGCCGGCAAGGCATCGGGGGAAGCGATGAGCGCGAAGACGACACGCGACCATGGCGGTCAGCGTCGTCCGCCGGCTCCTCACCTGCCCGGCGGCGGCTACAGGCTCTCCGACCGCGAGCTCGATGCGCGGCTGCGCGATGCAGCGGTCGAGCTCGTCGCGACGGAACTGCCGAGCCTCGCCCGGGCGGTCCAGGAGGCGCGCCGTCGCCTTGGCCTTCTTCACGGAGGCAACCGGTGAGCAGCCGCTTCCGTGAGTTCGTCGAGGCCGTCCGCGGCCGGACGGACGTCGTCGAGCTCATCGGCGCCGACATCGAGCTGCGACCGTCGGGCAAGACGCTCAAGGGGCTGTCGCCCTTCCACACGGAGACACACCCGTCCTTCGTCGTCTGGCCTGACACGCAGACCTGGCACGACTTCTCGAACGGCGGTGGGCTTGGCGGCGACGTCTTCTCGTACCTCCAGGAGCGGGAGAAGTGCGGCTTCAAGGAAGCGCTCTTCGCCCTGGCTGAGCGTACCGGCATCCGGCGCCCGGACCAGGACGACGAGCAGTACCAGCGCGAAGTGGCGCTGCTCGTCGAGCGGCGTGACGTCGAGCGCCTCCTCGGGCAGGCCGCCGCCCACTACCACCGCGTGCTGCCGACGAAGATCCGCGAGGAGTGGTTCCGCAGCCATTACGGCTTCACCGACGAGACCATCGACGGTCTGCTCCTCGGCTGGGCCGACGGTCACCTCTTCGACCACGTCCGCGAGGGGCTCGGCGTCGGGCGCGAGCTGGCGCTCAAGACCGGCCTCTTCGTCGTCGTCGCCGGCGGCCATATCGAGGACTTCTTCTGCGACCGTCTCGTCTTCCCGTACTGGAGGAACGGTCACGTCGTCTACTTCATCGCGCGCTCCACGCAGTTCACGGGCGACGAGGAGTGGGAGAAGGCCAAGTACAAGAAGCTGCTCACCCACTCCGAGAAGCATGCCTACGTGTCGCCGACCGTCGGCAATGACTACTTCTACAACGAGGATGCGGCGCGCGGCGCGGAGGAGCTGGTCGTCACCGAGGGCGTGACGGACTGTATTTCCGCGATGCAGGCGGGCCTCGCGTGCATCTCGCCCGTCACGACCCGCTTCCGGGAGCGCGACCTGCCGAAGCTCCTCGGGCTCACCCGCTGGGCGAAGAAGATCGTCATCTGCAACGACGCGGAGTCGAGCGGCGCCGGCGAGGCCGGGGCGATCGAGACCGCGGCGGCGCTGCACCGCGAGGGCCGCGACGTCCGCATCGCGTTGCTCCCGCGCCCGGACGGCGCCGACAAGATCGACCTCAACGAGTTCCTCAAGGCACACACGCCGGACGAGCTCGGGGCCGTGCTCGCGGCCGCCAGGCGCTACCCCGAACACCTGATCGAGCGCATCCCGCACAGCACGGCGCCGGCCGACCTGACCGCGCTGCTCCGCCCCGTGCTGGAGGCGATCGCGACCGCGGTGCCGCTCGAGCGCGACGGCTACCTCGACACCATCGGCAAGCGGTTCGGGATCAAGCGCCGCACGCTGGGCCAGTTGCTCAGGCAGCTCATGCCCAAGGAGCGGAGCGAGAAGGTGAGCTCGCCGGAGAGAGGCACCGCCGCCAGCGAGCGCGGCGAACGGGTCCGCGGCGAGGTATTCGAGGAGCCCGGCCACTACTACGTCATCAACCGGGACGGCGACATCGAGGTCCTGTCCTCCTTCAGCATCGTGCCGACCCAGCGCGTCGTCTGCGAGAGCGATGAGCTGCTCGTCGGCGACATGCGGACCGAGGGCGGCAGCGTCCTGCACGACGTCCTCTTCCCGAAGACGGCCTGGCACTCCAAGCGCGACCTCCTGCGCGCGCTGCCGTCGCCCGACTTGCAGTGGACCGGCTCCGACGACCAGGTGCAGGGCCTCCTGCGGCTGCTCTCGTCGCACAAGGTTCCCCGCCGGCAAGGCACGCTGAACCTCGGCTACATCGAGACCGCCGCGGGCCCGCGCTGGGTGGCGCCCGGCGTCGTCATCGCCCCCGACGGCTTCCGGGACGCCGACGAGGTTCTCTACGTCCCCAACCCCTCGTCGTTCGCCAAGCGGCTCCGCTACGCACCGACACCTCTCGCAGAAGCGCGTGCGCTCGCAGCCCAGGTGCTGCCGGCGCTCCTTGAGCTGAACGAGCCGGCCGTGATGCTCCCGATCATCGGCTGGTTCTTCGCCACGCCCTTCCGGCCGCGCCTGCTGCGGCTGCTCGGCCACTTCCCGATCCTCGTCATCTGGGGCACGCAGGGGTCGGGCAAGACGTCCATCGTCAAGGAAGTTCTCTGGCCGCTCTTCGGCGTGGTGAACAAGACCGATCCGTTCAGCGCCACCGAGACCGAATTCGCCCTCATCAAGCTCCTGTCGTCGACCGACTCCGTGCCGATCTTCATCGACGAGTACAAGCCGCGCGACATGCCGAAGCAGCGGCTCGACCGGCTGAACCGCCTGCTCCGCCGCATCTACGGAGGCGAGACCGAGGAGCGCGGGCGCCCGGACCTGACGGTCGCGAGCTATGCGCTTTCCGCACCCGTGTGCCTCGCCGGCGAGAGCCGCCCCGAGGGCGACGCGGCGCTCGTCGAGCGGATGATCTCGGTCTCGCCCAACAAGAACCGGCTCGATGCGCACCCGGAGCACCGTGCCGCGTTCGAGCGCGTGCGGCAACTCGACCTCGGCGGGCTCGCCGCCCCGTACATCCAGTTCGCCCTGGGGCGGGACGCAGCCGCCGACATCCGGAAGGCGCGCGCGGTCACGGACTCGCTGGTCGCCGAGATTCCCAACGCCACCCCCATCCCGCCGCGGTGCCACGACAACCTCGTCGTCACGGTCTTCGGCCTGACCATGTTCGAGGCCTTCGCGGAATCGCTGGGGGTCACGTTGCCGGAACTCGACATCGTCCCGGCCACGAACGCCTGCATCGTGGACCTCCTCGACGGCGACGGCGGCGCGAAGGATCCGTTCGACCAGTTCCTTGAGGCGCTCTCCACCTACGCCCTCATGGGCGCGCTCCAGGAAAGCCGCCACTACGCGATGGTGAACGGCCTCCTCTGCCTGCATCTGCCGACCTGCTACCAGGTCTACCTGACCGAGCGAGGGCGCGCCCACCAGGAGGACGACACGAACGGCCTGCGGGCGCTCAAGCGGATCGTCCGCGAGAAGCTCGAGCGCAAGAGCTATGTGGTTGAGGTCGACAAGCGAGTCAGTCTCGGCGACCAGTTCGTTCGCACGGTCGCCATCGACCCCGAGAAGGTCCCCGAGTCCCTCGACGTCGAGGAGTTCCCCATCCAGCAGGACCGTACCTGGGGCGGCGAGCGCGCCGGTTCCCCGAGCGGCTGGACCGCGCGCGAGGACGACCGATGACCCCCCGAAGTTACCGGTATCTTACCGCCAGGCTACCGGCTGCTGCGTTGGTCGAAAACGCCGGAGGTTCGGGGGGTTCCCTTTCAAGTTACCAAGATACCGATCTATCAAGATCTGAAGCTACGTATGCGCGCGAGGAATTCACATTCGTGGGGGCGGACCCCGCGAAAAAAAATTTCGATCACGCTCCATACGCGCGGCATCAGCCACGCGAAAACCCGGTAGCTTGGCAACTTGCCGGTAACCGCCCGCAGGCGCAGGGGATTCTCGATACCGGGCTTCCGGCAGGATACCGGCTCGAAGCGGTAACCTGCCCGGACTCGCGCGGGGCCCGGCAGGAGGCTCGGTCATGAGCCTCGTCGACCGTCTCGCCGTGCGCCAGCCCTCCGCATCCACCTACGAGTGCCCGAACTACCGCCCGATCCCGGGCTCGAAGCGCTGCCAGCACTACCTCGACAACGGCGCGTGCGCGCTCGCGGACGAATTGATGTGCTCCGAGTGGCTGAAGGCCAACGGCCAGAAGCCGGGGTCCTCAGCGGTTCACGTGGAGGCGCCGGCGCCGACGGAGCCGCCGCCAGCGGCAGCGAAGCCCGACGATGTGGCGCGTGACCTGTTCGGCGTGCCCATCGCGCCACCGGCTCCCAAGCGGCCGGCGAAGAGGAAACCGGAGCGGGTCGCGTCACCACCCCCGACGCCGCCGGCCGAGGTCGCGCCTGGCGAACCCATCCCACGGATCTCCGACGAGGACATCGCCTCGTTCAAGGCCCTCGGCGTCGAGGTCTGCCTGCGGTCGGACGCGCTCGGCGACGTCTGGCTGGTCCCCGAGTACACGGAGCGCGACCGGCGAGAGATCACGCCGGAGCACGCCGCCACGCTGCGGCTCATCGTCGATGCCTTCCCCGGCGCGCAGGTCGTCGCCTTCGAGAAGCTGCGAAAGGAAGCGTCATGAACTCGAACGGGTTCGCCAACAAGCACCTCAGCGTCTCGCGCCTCAGGAGGTTCGAGTCGTGTCCCCTTTCGTTCAAGCTGCACTACGTCGACCAGCTCAAGGCCGAGCCGAACGACGCGCTGCGGTTCGGGAGCCTTCTGCACGCCGTGCTCGAGCGGCTCTACCGCTGGGTGGTGGACGAGGAGTTCGCCGGCCGGATCGAGGAAGCACGCGCGCTGGAGGTGTACCGCGAGGAGTGGCAACGCTCCGGCCTCTCGGGCTTCGCCGTCTTCCAGGAAGGCGTGGACATCCTGCATGCGTACCTGGGCGAGCACGGCGAGGTCGACCACCGCAACGTCCTCGCCGTCGAACAGGAGTTTCGCCTGCCGGCCGGCGCGTTCGAGGTGCTCGGCTACATCGACCGCGTGGACCGCATCGACGACGAGACCATCGCGATCATCGATTACAAGACCAACCGCCTGATCTTCACCCGCGACGAGGTCGACTCCGACTTCCAACTCACCGTCTACCTGATGGCCGCGCGCCAGCTCTGGCCATGGGCCGCGAAGGTGCGGCTCGTCTTCCACCTACTGCGGCACGGGATCCAAATGGAGACCGAGCGGACGGAGGCCCAGGTCGAGGCCGCCCGCGACTACATCATCGCGCTCGGGCGCCAGACCGAGGCCGCCATCGACTACCCGGCCCGCCTCAACGCGAACTGTTCGTATTGCGACCACCGCAACCAGTGCCCTGCCTACCGCGACGCGGTGGCGGGACGCGTCGAGGTGGTGAGGTCGTCGCCCGACGATCTGGAGGCCGTCGCACGGGAACGGGAGCAGGTCGCCCACCTCGCGAAGATCCTCTACGCCCGGAAGGCGGAGTTGGAGGAGGTCCTGAAGGCGCAACTGGAGGGCCGCGACACGCTCGAGCTCGCCGGCGTCGTCTACCAGATGAGCCGCGCGACGCAGGCGTCGTACCCGGTCGGGCCGACCCTCGCGGTGCTCGAGGAGCTTGCAGGCCTGGCACCCGACCGTGCGCGCGACCGCCTCCTCGTCGTGGACAAGGGCCGCCTCGACGCGCTCGTCAAGGACCTCGCCCGCAACATGAACCGCGCGAAGCACCGGATGCTCAAGGCGCACCTCGATGCGGTCGCGGAGAAGACCGTCGTACCGCGCTTCTACGCCAAGGAGGTGCGGTGATGACCGTCCTCCTCGGCCTCGATCCGGGGCTGGCCGCGCTCGGCTGGGGCATCGTCCGCGCGCACGATGACCGCATCCAGGCCCTCGCCTTTGGTGTACTCCGCACGGAACGCCGACCCGGCTTGGTGATCGGCCGCGACCTCGCCGTTCGTCTGGGCGAACTCGCGTGCGGCCTCCAGGCGGTCCTCGACGACCAGCACCCGGACGAGGCGGCGATCGAGGAGTTCCGTTTCTACGGCAAGGCGGTCACGTCGTCGCTCCAGGTGGCGAACGTCGTCGGGATGCTGCGCGAGACGCTCCGGTCACGGGGCATCCCGGTCGCCGAGTACTCGGCCCGCGAGATCAAGCGCGCGGTCGTCGGCTACGCAAACGCCACGAAGGCCCAGGTGCAGAAGACGGTGGCGGTGCACCTCGGGATGCGCGAGCCGCCGCGCCCGGAGCACGCCGCCGACGCCCTTGCCGCCGCGATCTGCCACGCGGCGCGGTTGCCGCTCCTGCGAGCGGCCGGAGGTTCGCCATGACGACCGGTGCCGAACGACCCTTGGACGAGTTGCCGCTCGGCGAGATGAAGGCGCTCCACCGCGAGACCCACCTCTGCCTGCGCTGCAGCCACAACGTGGTTTGCGGGATGGCGAAGGCGCTCGACCCGAACCTACTGGTCGCGATCGCTCACTGCTTGGCGTTCGAGCCGCTCGGCGACGCGACCGACCGCGGAGGGGAAGCCGATGGCCAGCTGTCGCTCGGCTGAGCCGGTGGAGCGGACCGCGGCGTTCGCTGCGCCATCGGCTCGCGCGACGGCTCTGGCCGGGACCGGCCGTTCCCGCCCTGCGCCCCCGCAGTCGCCGTCCCTCGCCGCCGCGCTGCCGGCCGACGGGCGGGACCCGCCGCTTGTCCGCCCTACCCGGCCGCTCGAGGAGGCGGTGGTCTTGGCGGACAGCGCGCCCGCCGGCGGCGCCCTACCGCTTTCCGAGGATGGCCGCGTGACCACCTGGTGCGCCGGTACCGACGAACGCTTCGCGTGGCGCTGGTTCGAGCAGCTCGCGGCGCAGGGAGTGCGCGTGGTCCTCGCCCGACTGGACGGGTGCCTCGCGGTCTTCCGGGAGCCGCTGCCGCGGGACTCGGACGACGTCCCGACCAACGCCAAGCAACGTCGCCCCTGCCTCCGCTGCGGCAAGTTGTTCTGGAGCACGAACCCGGGGAACCGTATCTGTCGGTTCTGCGCGATCCGCAACGCCGGCGTAATCCAGGGGTTCGGCAGGGCGGAGGAGGACTGACGGTGCCCCGCCCCGCTCGCCTGCCGCGCTCGCCGCGTCCCGGGCCCCTGCTCCGCCGCGCGCTCGCCTTCCTCGACCGAGTCGGCACGACGCTCGTCGAGAAGAACGCGGCCGACGGCGACAGCGTCGGCTGCCCGCTCCGTATCTTCAGCCGCGCGCCCGCCGACGAACAGCTCCGCGTGCGCATCGACGACAAGCTCAGCCGCGTTGCCCGTGGTGCCCGCGGCGGAGGCGACGACGAGGACACGCTGCTCGACCTCGTCGGCTACCTGGCGTTGCTCGCCGGCGCGAGACGTGCCCGTCCGCGGCGGTCGGGTGGAGGTCGTCCATAAAGCACGCCCGACGTCGCCGCCGTCGCCCGGTGGCCGGAGGTCTCCGCGTTCGCACGTACGAGGTCCTCCACCGCGCGATCGAGGAGGG